>JAJYMS010000175.1 GCA_021786825.1 Bacillota bacterium
GACTGATCAGGGTGCAGGACTTCGACCGGCTGATGCAGGAAAGCCCGCAGGTGGCCCGCGAATTCCTGCGCCAGGTCTCCATCCGGCTGCGGGAAGCGCGCACCCGGATGCGCGACATCGCCCTGAAGACGGTTCACGGCCGGATTGCCAGCCTGCTGCTGGACCTGGCCGGGCAAAAAGGGTCGGTTACCGGGCGCGGGACGTGGATTCCCCTCGAGTTTACCCACCAGGAGTTGGCCAGCCTGGTGGGCGCCTCGCGGGAGACCATCACCCGGGTGCTGGCGGAATTCCGCCGGGAGCGGGCGATCGAGGTTGAGAAGGACGGCTTGTTCATCCGGGACGAGCAGAAGCTCCGGGGTTGGATGTAGCCCAGAATCGCTGACAGAACGTCAGAAGACCACGGAGGGATCGACTTGGCGACCAAGGAAGAAATCATGCAAGCGCTCCGGACGGTGATGGATCCGGAACTCAACCGTAGCCTGGTGGACCTCGACATGATCCGCGACGTGCGGGTGGAGGGCGACCAGGTGCGGGTGGAAGTGGCCCTCACCATCCAGGGCTGTCCCCTCCACAACACCATCGAAGGGGATGTGCGCGAGCGCGTCCGGTCCCTGCCGGGCGTGCGCGAGGTCGAGGTGATCATGACCTCGATGACCGACGAGGAACGCGGGCAGTTGACCGGCAAGCTCCGCGGCGGCCAATCCAGCCTGTCCCCGCTCCTGGATCCCAATTCGCGAACCCGGGTCATCGGCGTCGCCAGCGGCAAGGGCGGCGTGGGCAAGTCTACGGTGACGGCCAACCTGGCGGTGGCGCTGGCCAGGCAGGGCTATCAGGTCGGGGTGCTGGACGCCGACATCTACGGCTTCTCGATCCCCCGGTTGCTCGGCCTCAAGGGTCACCCGACGGTCCTGGATGAGCACACCATCCTGCCCCTCGAGGCTCACGGGGTGAAGGCCATCTCCATGGGGATGCTGGTGGAAGAAAGCACGCCGGTGATCTGGCGGGGCCCGCTGCTGGCCAAAATCCTGGATCAGTTCCTGGAGGACGTCGCCTGGGGGGACCTGGACTACCTCCTGGTCGACTTGCCGCCTGGCACCGGAGACATCCCGCTTTCCTTTACCCAGAAGCTGCCCAAGGCCCAGCTCATCCTGGTGACCACCCCCCAGGCCGCGGCCGAGCGGGTGGCCAGCCGTACGGCGACGATGGCCCAGAAGACCAATCAGTCCATCCTGGGCGTCATTGAGAACATGGCCTACTTCATCTGCCCCGGTTGCGGGACGACCCATGAAATCTTCGGCCGCGGCGGCGGGGAACGGTTGGCCAAGGAGGCGGACACGGAACTGCTCGGGCGGGTGCCGCTGGCCGGCGCGGTCCGGGAGGCCGGGGACGAGGGCCACCCGGTGGCCATGGGAGACGACCAGGACCCGACCGGTCAGGCCTTCCGGGAGATCGCCCGCAAGGTCGCCGAACGCGCGCCCGCGACCATGATGGCGAGGCGGTAGCTTTGCGCATTTATCTCTTGGGGATGCACATCGACATCCTCTGGTTGTTACTTACCTGGTTGCATATGATGGCGGCGGTGATCTGGATCGGAGGGCTTTTTTACGCCGGCGCGGTTCTCCTGCCGCAGAAAAGCCGGGGCGGTCCCACCGCCCACCAGTTGAACTCGCTCGGTTTGCAGCGCTTTCGGTTGTTTGTCTGGAGCGCGGTGGTCACCCTGGTGCTCACCGGGGTGGCCACAGCCGCTTACCGCGTATGGACGCCGCAACTCCTGTGGACCACCCCTTGGGGTGTGGTCTTGCTGCTGAAGCTCGTCCTCGTCGCGGTGCTGGCCTACCTGACCATGGTCTCTCTCGGGCACCCGCTCCGCCGCCTGGAGGCGATGGCGGAGGGAGAGGTCTCACCGCCGGAACTCCTCCACCTGCAGGGCCTCTTGCGGGCCCTGTTGCGGCGCGCTTTGTTCCTGGGCGCCGCCGTCGTGACCCTTTCGGCCGTCCTGGCGCGCATCTGAGGGCCCTATCAAAGGAGGAAGCCCCAAGCCTTGCGGCTTAGGGCTTCTGTTGGTCATAAGATGGTGCCGGGGGCGGGAGTCGAACCCGCATGGGGGGTTACCCCAATCGATTTTGAGTCGATCGTGCCTGCCAATTCCACCACCCCGGCGAATCCAGCGATGCTCATCGGCGGCGCCTGGCGAACTATATCGTAGCACAGCCCCGCTTCAGTTTCAATGGCAGGGTCCGCCCGTGCAGGCGAGCCGACCGGTCAAAAAAGGACTTGCAAATACGAAAAGAGAATGTAGAAACGCAACGAAAGGGCGAAGGAGGTGACCGGGTTGTCGGGCGACGAAGAAACGCTCGTGCGCCGCAGCCAAGCGGGAGATCGGCAGGCCTTCGAGCAACTGGTTTCCCGCTACGAGCGCAAAGTCTACAACCTGGCCTACCGCCTGATGGGCAATGCCGACGATGCCTACGACGCCGCCCAGGAGGCCTTTCTCAAGGTCTACCTGTCCCTCGGCGATTTCCGGGGGCAGTCGGCCTTTGGCACCTGGTTGCACCGCATCGTTGCCAACGTCTGCCTGGACGAGATCCGCCGGCGGCGCCGCCAACCGGTCAGTTCCCTGGAGGAGCTTCCGCCGGGGTCCAACGGCGGCGCTCAGCGGCAGTTGGCCGACCCGGGCGGCGGACCGCAGGAGGCGGTGGAGAGAGGCGAACGGGTGGCGATGATCCAGGAAGGCCTGAACGCGCTGGAGCCCGAGTATCGCCTGGCGGTGATCCTAAGGGACGTTCAGGGGCATTCTTATGAGGAGATCGCCCGGATTCTCGACTGTTCGCTGGGGACGGTCAAGTCGCGCCTCAACCGCGGCCGGCAGGCCCTGAAAGAAAAACTGGTCTCCCGGGAACTTTTTGGCCCCAAATTCGTCAAACTGGTGGAAAGGGGGGAAAGTCGGTGAAGTGCCTGAAGGTCAGGAACGCGCTGTCGGCGTACCTGGACGATGAGCTCTTCGCTGGTGAGGCCGAGGACGTTCGGGCTCATCTTTCGGCTTGTCCCCATTGTTCCCGGGAACTGTTCGACCTGCGCCAGGGAGTTTCGTTGGTGTCCAGTCTGAGCGAACTGCCGGTACCCGCCAACTTTCGGGCCGATTTGATGGTCAAGGTGCGGGCCCAGGTGGTTGCCCCGGCGACGGATTCGGCTGCCAGGGCCCTGCTTTTGGGCCGCCCGGTGCCGCGGTGGGTGGCCCTCTTGCGCTCGCCTGCCGCCGTAGCCGCGGCGGTCGTAGTGGTGGCGGGCCTGACCGCTTTTGCGGCCGGGCGTCTGCCCTCGGCGCGGACGAATCTCGGGCAGCCTCAGTCCACTGATCTCAAGGTCACCTACCAGCCCCCCGGCGACGCTGTCCAGCAACCCGTTGACCCTGGCAATTCGCCGCTGGTGGCCCCGGCCGGGCCGAAGGCGGAAAAGCCGTCTGCCGGAGTGACGGCAAAGGCTCCGGCGCCGATGCCGGGCCAGGGAAGTACGGCCAACCCGGCCAGCTCAGCCAATTCGGCCAGCGCGAACGAGGTGACCCCACCGGTCGAGAACTCGCCTCCCACAGGGACGGCGGCCAACCTTGGCGCGGGCGCCGTGGAGCAGCCTGTCGCCAGCCCCCCGCCGGTCTCGCCCGACCGGTTCACAGCCGCCTCCGCTTCTCCGCCTGGCGTCCCGACGGTGCCCGCGGTGGCAAGGGGGGCCACGGTGGTCGTGACCGTGCAGGACGTACCAGCCGCCGTGCGGCAGGTTGAAACCGTCTCCGAGCGTTACAAGGGCAAACTCGGAACCGTCGATGTGGAGGTCAAAGGTTCGGTCGTTAGCGGGGCCCTGCTGGTGGTGAAGGTTCCGGTACAGCTCGAATGGGACGTGGTCAATGCCGTTACCAAGCTGGGCAACGTCCTGGAGGGTACGGGCATCGACGACGTGGACCTCTCGGCCGACTACGCCGGGCTGCAGGCCCAGGTGTCCCAGGCCCGGGAGCGGCTGCGGAACCCGCCTCTCGGCGCGGATGTCGCCGCTCTGCAGAACGAACTCAAGCTTATGGAGGGGAAGCTGGCGCAGCTCGATCAGACCTTGAACACCGCTACCGTCAAGGTCTCCCTGCGGGCCGCCGCTAGATAAAGATACCCCGCTGGAGGGGCGTCACGATGACTTCGAGAATGAGCGCCTTCGTGGTGACGGCAGCCGCACTGACGCTGGCAGCCGTCGCTCTTTTTGTTGCCGGTCCCCCGGGACCGCGGCCAGCCAAGGCCCAGGACCTGGTCTCCAACGGCCGGGGAATCACGGTCACGGGAGAGGGAATGGTGAAGGCGCGGCCCGACCTGGCGCGGGTGATGCTGGGTATCGAGGGTTACGGTGATGACGCCTTGCTGGCCCAGGGGGCGGTCAACGGCCAGGCCGACCTGGTGGCGCGCCGGCTTCGTCAGCTAGGGGTGGACAAGGATGGGATCCGTACCGTGTCAGTGGATCTGATCCCCGTCAGCCGGCCGGGAGAGTGGCCGGAGGGGACCAGGGTCGTCGGCTTTCGCGGCGCCCAGACCCTGGAGGTGACGGTCGCCGACCTGGCCGACCTCGGTCCGGTCCTGGACGGAGCGGTGCAGGCCGGAGTGAGCACGGTCCAGAGCATCAGGTTGGGCTTCAGGAATGAGGCTGACTACCAGCGGCGCGCCCTGGACTTGGCCGTGAAGGACGCCCGCATCCGGGCCGAGGCGGTTGCCTCGACCAGCAAGGTCGCCCTGGTCGGATTGCGCAGCCTGGTGGTGCGCACGGGGCCGGGGGGAAGCGAGCCCGAAACGCCGGTTCGCGGCGCGGCACCGCGCCCGATCCCCACCGACGTGACCATCCGGACGGTCGTGGAGGCCACCTTCGACGTTCGCTGAGGGGTGCCGGGCGGCGCCCCGTCCTAGGATCGGCCCGCCAGGTGCACGTCCTCCAGCAGAACGTAAGGCAGGCGGTAGTTGCCCACCCACTCGACCTCGGAGCTCAGGCCCGCCAGGGAGGTGGCCAGGGACTCGAACGTGTTGGTGGAGAACATTACGTTCTTGACGCGGCCGGTGAGCTGGCCGCCTTCGATTTTGTAGCCCAGCATCACGTTGCCGGAGACGACTCCACCGTATGGGTTGCCGGCGAAGGTGCCCAGCAGCAGGTCGATCAGCACCCCTTCTTTGATGCCCGCCAGGAGTTCGCGAAAGGGGCGGTCTCCCGGCGCCAGGACGAGGTTGGTCAGCGAGGGAACGGGGGTTCCCTCCAGCCCGGGCTTCAAACCGTTGCCGGTGGGAGGAGCCCCGAGCACCGCCGCCGTCTGCAGGTCTACGTAGAAGTCCTTGAGCACGCCCTTTTCTACCAGGACGGTCCGTTGCCGCGGCACTCCCTCGTCGTCGAAGTCGGCGCTGCCCGCGCCTTCAGGCATGGTCCCGTCGTCCCAGATGGTGATGGACGGGTGTAGGACGCGGTTGCCGCGGCTGGCCTTCCAGGGCGAGATCCCCTTTTCCACCGCTCGGCCGGAGAGGCTGGCCACCGCGCAGCGAAGCACGTCCTGCACCGCGAAGGGGGTCAGCAGCACCGGATAGGATCCGGAAGCCAGGGGCACGTTGTTCCGCCCCAGCCGGAAAGCCTCCAGCACGGGCTGCCGCACCCCGGCCACGTCCAGGTTCAGCCGCGTGCCCTCCGCGTAACGATAGGCCTGCAGCATGTTCTCCCCTTCCACCAGTTCGCCGCCGAAGGAGACCCCGAAGAAAGTTTTGCGGTAACGCCCGTCGAAGCCCTGGGAGGTCAGGATGCGCACTGCCAGGGTCTCCTTCTCGACCCCCGCCGAGACCATGATCTTCCGGTCGACGGCGGCCAGGGACTGGACCAGCTCGTTGCCGAGGTCAACCATGCGGTCCAGCGGCAGCGAGTCGACCTGCGGGTCGAAGACGTCGCGGGCGGGGGGCCGGCCGGCGGGGGCGAAGCGGAAGCGGGCCTCCGGGCCGAAGCGGGCGGCCGCGACGGCATTGTCAACCAGCGTCTCTTCGTCGTCGGGGCGGGTCGAGGTGGACACGCCCACCCGGCCGTCAACGGTCACCCGCAGGGCAACTCCGGTGTTCTCGACCGTGCGGATGGATTTCAGGCGGCTGTGGTCGTACAGCACCGGCACGCTGACGGCGTGCCGGTGGTAGACCTCGGCCTCCTGGGACCTCCTTTTGGCAAGTTCCAGGACGCGTTCCGCGTTCATTCCTTCTGCCCCCCGATAACTACCTTCTGAATCCGGACGTGCGGGCTCCACTCACTGGTCGGCAGCGGCGACTGGCCTTCCTTGCCGCAGCCCCCGGCCGAGTCGTGGGCGGTGTAGTCGCGTCCCACGAGGTCGATCTGGCGCAGGGTGTGAAAGACGTTACCGGTAAGGGTCACGTCCTTGACCCGTTCAGCCAGCTTTCCGTCCCGGATCATGAAAGCCTCGCCGGCGGTGAAGGTGAAGAGTTCCCCGTTGGTCTGCCCCCCGTAGGCGTCCTTGCAGTAGACACCCAGCTTCACCCCGTGCAGCAGGTCCTCAAAGCCGGCCTGACCAGCCTCGATGCTGGTGTTGCGCATCCGGCAGATGGGGGGGAAGCGGTAGTCGATGGCCCGGGCGTTGCCGGTGGGGCGTTCTCCCATTTTACCGGCCGTCTCCCGGGTGTGCAGCCGCCCCACCAGGGTCCCTTCCTTGATCAGGTAGGTTTTCTCCGTTTCTACGCCCTCGTCATCGTAGCGCAGGTACCCCCTGGCGGCGGGCTCCAGCCCGGTGTCGAAGACGTTCAGGTGGTCCTGGCCGAACCGGGTTCCCAAAACCATGATTTTTTGCAGTTCGGGGTTCTCGTAGACGTTATCCGCCTCCGAAAGGTGGCCGAAGGCCTCATGGATGAACACGCCGGCCAGGTCCGGGTTGAGGATCACCGTGTACTCTCCACCCTTTACCGACGGGGCCTGGAGCATTTCGCCCGCCGAGCGGCAGACCTCCTCCACCCGGTCTCCCAAGCCCCGCACGACGTCAAAGTCACGGGTGCTGCCCACCGCCGCCATCGCCTGCTGGCTCTGCCCTTGGGTTGAGGCGATGGCCATCAGGTTGCAGCCCAGATCGACCTTCTCCTGCTCTACGTAAGTCCCCTCGGAGTTGGCGAAGTACAGCCGGGTATACTTGTCGAAGTAGAAGATCGACGAACTCTGGATGGGCGAGCCGAACTCCAGGATCCGCCGGTTGTAATCCTCGAGCAACTGCTTCTTGCGCTCCAGGGACACCCCCCGGGGGTCGCGGTCCAACTCCAGTCCGACGACGGCGTCGACCACCGGCACCGGTGCGAGGCGGATCTTTTCCCGCTGGACCGCCCCGATGAGCCGCGCCTGTTGCACCGCCGCCCGGGCCATCGCCGGCAGGCTGGCCAGGTCGTTGAAGGAGGCGAAGCCCCAGCCCCCGTTGGACAGGGCCCGGACGTTGCCCCCGAAGCTCACCGAGGTGCCGATCTGGTCGAGGTGGGGCCCGGCAAACCGGATCAGGGTGCGGACGCTCTCCTCCGCCCGGACCTCCAGGTAGTCGGCATCCTGGTGGCGGACTGTTTCCTTCAGCAAACTCCTCAAGCCATCGAACCTCCTGCCATAGGCCTCCAATAACGGACTTCTGCTGAAGGGCGGCGATCTCCTTCTTGGGCGCCTTTTGCCGCGGAACGGTGGAGGGATTACCCCGCGCAACGGTGAATTGTTCAGAGGATGAGTCGGCCCGGAGGGATGGCTACGCCCCAAGACACTACGGTCAACGCCCACGCGGCGGCCAAGTTGATGGTGATAGACGGGAACAGTTTGCTCCATCGCGCCTTCTACGCCCTGCCGCCCCTCAGCAACGCCGCCGGGCAGCCGACGGGGGCCGTTTGCGGCTTCTTGACGATGCTCTTCCGGCTGCTCGAAACCGCGCGGCCTGACTACCTTGCGGTGGCCTTCGACCGCCGCGCCCCCACCTTCCGGCACCAGGCCTATGACGGGTACAAGGCTCACCGGCCGGGTATGCCCGACGACCTGGTCACGCAACTGGGGCTGCTGAAAGACTTGTTGGCGGCGCTGCGGATGTCGGTGGTGGAACTGGACGGTTATGAAGCGGACGACCTCCTGGGGACCCTTGCCGCCCGGGCGGAGCGGCGGGACTGGCAGACCGTGCTGGTCACGGGCGACCGCGACGCCTTGCAACTGGTATCCCCCAAAACCGTGACTTTACTCACCAAGAAGGGCATCACCGAGGTGAAGCGCTACGACGAGGCGGCCGTGCGCGAGGAGTATGGGCTTGAGCCCCGCCAGATCATCGACCTGAAAGGCTTGATGGGCGACGCTTCCGACAACATCCCCGGCGTCCCGGGGGTGGGAGAGAAGACGGCACTGAAACTGGTCCAGCAGTTCGGCAGCCTGGAGGAGGTCCTCCGCGATCCCGGGCGGGCACCGGGGGCGCGGTTGCAGGCGGCCTTGAGGGAACACGCCGACCTTGCCGCCTTGTCCAAACGGCTGGCAACCATCGACTGTGACGCGCCGTTGGGGGTGGACCTGACCGAGCTGCGTTTGCGGGAACCCGACTCGCCGGTGGTCCAGGACCTTTTCACCCGGATGGAATTCCGCAGCCTTTTGCGTCGCCTTCCGGGGTCGCGGGAATCCCGGGCGGCGGACGCTCCCCCCGTCATGCTGCAGGTCGACTGCACGGTGGCGGCCTCCCCCGGCGAACTGCGGACCGCCCTGGAGGCCTTGCCCGGCAGGGGGGAGATTGCCTGGGTCCTGCAGCAGGCGAAGGATGGATCGGCCCTTGGGGCGGGCCTGGCGGTGGAGCCCGGGCGGGCTGTCGACGTGCCCGCGGAAGGGCTGCTGACGGCCTGGGAGGCTCTGGCCGGGGTCTGGGCGAAGTCCGACCTGGCCAAGGTGTGCCACGACGCCAAGCCGACGCTGGTCCGCCTGTTGCGGGAAGGGCGCCCCGCCCGGGGCCTGACCTTCGACGCCGCGGTGGCGGCTTACCTCCTGGACTCCAGCCGGTCCACTTACCGGTTGACCAACCTCTGCCGCGAGTACGGCCTGGGTGACCTGCCCCTGCCCGAGGAGGCTCCCTCCGGCTACCCATGGGCCGGGACCGCGGCCGCGGCCCTGCACCAACTGTACCCGCTGCTGCGTGCGAGGCTGCAAAGCGATGGACTGGCGCGACTCTTTGACGAGGTCGAGTTGCCCCTGGTGGAAGTCCTGGCGGTGATGGAGCACTGGGGGGTCCGGGTGGAGCGGGAGGGCCTGGACTCGATGGCCCAGGAGCTGGAGGGCCGCATCGCCGCGCTGGTGCGGGAGATTCACGGACTGGCCGGGCTGGAGTTCAACGTCAGCTCCACCCGCCAACTGGGGGAGGTCCTGTTCGGCAAGCTGGGCCTGCCGGTGCTGAAAAAGACCAAGACGGGCCCGTCCACCGACTCGGAGGTGCTGGAGGCCTTGGCTCCCCAACACGAGATCGTGGACAAGGTCCTGGAATACCGTACCCTGGTGAAGCTCAAGAGCACTTACGTCGACGGGCTCAGCGGCCTGATCAATCCCGCCACCGGCCGGGTCCACACGACCTTCAACCAGACGGTTACGGCCACGGGGCGCCTGTCGAGCACCGAGCCGAATTTGCAGAACATCCCCGTCCGGCTGGAGGAGGGGCGTCGCATCCGCAAGGTCTTTGCCGCGGCGCCGGGGATGGTCCTGCTGACGGCCGATTACTCCCAGATCGAGCTGCGGGTGCTTGCTCACATCGCGGCCGACAGCAACCTGCGGCAGGCCTTCCTGGACGGCGAGGACATCCACGCCCGCACCGCGGCGGAGATCTTCGGCCTGCAGTTGGGGGAGGTCAGCCGCGCCCAGCGGGCGGCGGCCAAGGCCGTCAATTTCGGCATCGTGTACGGAATCAGCGACTTCGGCCTGTCGCGCAACATCGGGATCACCCGCGCCCAGGCCAAGGAATACATCGACGGCTACCTGGGACGCTACCCCGGGGTCCGGGTCTACATGGAGAGCACCGTCGCCGGGGCGCGGTCGGCCGGCTACGTCCGCACGCTCCTGGGCCGGCGGCGCTACCTCCCGGATATCAGCAGCCGGAACCGTACCCTGCGCCAGTTCGCCGAACGGATGGCGATCAACACCCCCATCCAGGGGTCGGCGGCGGACATCATCAAGGTGGCCATGCTGAACCTCCACCGGCGGCTGGTGGAGGGCGGATTTCGGGCCCGGTTGATCCTCCAGGTGCACGACGAACTGATCCTGGAACTGCCGCCCGAGGCCTTGCGGGAGGTGGCGGACCTGGTGCGCCGCGAAATGGAAGGAGCCGTGCGGCTTGCGGTGCCGCTGGTGGTGGACCTAAAGACCGGCCCCAACTGGTACGACCTGGAACCGCTGGAGACTTGACCCCCGCAGGCGGGGAGGTTGGACGCAGGAGGCGAGCGGCGTGCCGGAACTGCCCGAGGTGGAGACCATCCGGCGGACCCTGGCGGACAAGCTGATCGGACAGGAGATCAAGGGGGTCGAGTTGCTGGCTCCGAAGTTCATCCGGTACCCCGCCGCGGACGAGTTCCGCGCCCGGGTGACCGGGGCGCGGATCGCCGGGCTGGAGCGGCGAGGCAAATACCTGCTCTTCGAGCTTGATACCGGGGACCGGATGGTCGTCCACCTGATGATGGCCGGGCGGTTGCTGTACACTCCGGCGGACGCCCCCCTCGCCAAGCACACGCACGTGGTCTTCACCCTGGGCAACGGGGACCACCTGCGCTACCTCGACCTGCGCCACTTCGGCGGGCTGCGCCTGCTGGCTCCCGGGGAAGAGGAGGGGTCGCCCCCCGGCCTCCGCCGCCTTGGCCCGGAGCCCCTGGGGGAACACTTCACCCCGGCTTACCTGCGCCGGGCTATGGCCGGCAAGCGAGGCAAGATCAAGTCGGTCCTCCTCGATCAGCGGGTGATCGCCGGCTTGGGCAACATTTACGCCGATGAGGCTCTCTTTCTGGCGGGCATCCATCCCGAACGGCCGGCCGATTCCTTGCGTCCGGTGGAGGTCCGGCGGCTGTACCAGGCCATCCGGCAGGTCCTGACGGAGTCGATCGAGCAAGGGGGAACCACCTTCGCCACTTACGTGGACGGCGAGGGGAAGCGGGGGCGCTTCGCCGCCCTGCTGCGGGTCTACCGGCGCGCCGCGGAGGCCTGTCCCCGATGTGGTTCGCCGATCGAGCGCCGCGTGGTGGGGGGGCGCAGTTCCCACTTCTGCCCACGCTGCCAGAAGCCGGGCCGGAGGCTGCCTGGCCGCGTTTCGCCGCGGCGCCGGAGGCCGTAAATGCTATAATAGACGGCGGAGAGACTAGGGGGTAGTGCCTGGATGCAACAGGTTATCCTGGATTTTGATACCGAACACGACCTGCGGGAAGCGGCCAAGAAGCTCTGGGACGGCTACAAGGTGACCGGCGAAATGGCCATCCGGCCCCTCGGCAACGGCCGCTGGCGGCTGGAGTTGAGTTCCGAAAAAGAACT
The DNA here is from genome assembly GCA_021786825.1 of Bacillota bacterium. Lineage (GTDB taxonomy): Bacteria > Bacillota > Sulfobacillia > JAMDAP01 > JAJYMS01 > JAJYMS01. Next base: position 11,539 of record JAJYMS010000175.1, read on the forward strand.
GCGGGACAGCACCCTGGAGAAGCTGAACGGCCAGCGGGTCGTCGCCGACCGGGCGGCGTCCCACAAGGATGAAGGCAATACCGGCGCCGAGGCGGCCGCCGCGGCCGCGGCTCCGGTCCCGGCCAATGGGGAGGGCGAGGAGGCCTAGGCCGGTGAAGGTCATCGGGCTCACAGGCGGAATCGCCAGCGGCAAGAGCACGGCGAGCCGGATCCTGCGGGAGTTGGGGGCGCCGGTCGTCGACGCCGACGTCCTGGCGCGGGAGGTCGTGGAGCCGGGGACCGAGGGTTGGCGCCAGGTCATCGAGGCCTTCGGCCACGGCATAGTTTTGCCTGGCGGGCAGCTCGACCGGAGACGGCTGGCAAGGCTCGTCTTCGCCGACGAAGCGGCCCGCGGGCGCCTCAACGCCATCATTCACCCAAGGGTGCGGGAACGGATGCAGGCCGCGGTGGAAGAGGCCCGGACGGCCGGCGAACCGGCGGTGGTGCTGGACGTGCCGCTGCTGATGGAGGGTGGCCTGGACGCCGCATGCGACCAGGTGTGGGTTGTTTACGTGGACGAGGAAACCCAGTTGTTCCGTCTGATGCAACGCGACGGCCTGCCCCCGGAGGAGGCCCGGCGCCGCATCGCCGCCCAGTTGCCCCTGCGGGAGAAGGCGGCGCGGGCGGACGTCGTGATCTACAACACCGGCGCCGTCGAGGAGACGCGCCGACAGGTCGAAACTCAATGGCGGCAGGTGGTCCCCGCTCCTTGAAACCAAACCTTTACGCGTCGCGGCGGCGCCGGCTTGGGGTGCTGACCCTGCTGCTGACGGCCGTCATCCTTTACTTCGCTCGCCAGCTTGGCTATCAGAGCTACCCGCTGCACTACCGGGACGCCGTGGTGCAGCGTGCGTCCCAGTATGGCCTGGACCCCTTCCTGCTGGCGGCGGTGATCCAGGTGGAGTCCCGGTGGAATCCGGCGGCCACCTCCCCGCGCGGGGCGCGGGGCCTGTTGCAGGTGATGCCCGGCACCGGGGAGTGGGCGGCCCGCCAGCTCGGCATCCCCGATTTTTCGGCTGATCTCCTCTACAGCCCGGAGTACAGCGCCTGGGTGGGCTCCTGGTACCTGAGTTACCTGCTCCGCGACTTTGGGGGCGACGAGGTGCTCGCCCTGGCGGCGTACAACGGTGGACAAGCGCACGTTCGCCAGTGGCTGGCCGACGCGGAGTGGACCGGCGAGCGGGCCACCCTGGAGCAGATCCCCTTCGCCGAGACCCGGGAGTTTATTCGCCGGGTCCAAGTCGCCCGGGTGCGCTACCGCCTCCTGTACCGTCCCGACGGCACGCCGCGGTTTTGACACGACGGCGCGCCCGCGAACAGGCGATTCGAGCGGGGGAGCAGCTTGAAGGACGACCAGGGCAAGAGGGATATCCGGGGAGGTGACCGCCCGCCCGAGTTCACTTGGCTCGACGTGCTGGCCTTCAGCATCGCCGCGCTGCAAATCATCCTGCCGGTGGTGCTGATGTTTTTCGGCGTAATGGTGGTCGTCTACTTCATCTTTAGGCTGGTATTTCGCTAGTTTAGGCTGGTGCTTCGCCAGCGACGTCAGGCCGCTGTTGTGCCGGCGACGCGCGCCAGGCGGTTGTTGCGTGTTTTCCCGGGCCTGTCAACGGCCAGTGAAAATGTCACCTTAAGCGTTCTGGGACTATGTCACCCAACGTCTGTTCGCCAGCTTGTCGGCGGGCTATGTATGCCTGAATGTCTTTGCGCCACGGGTGGTTGGGAGAAGGCGGGTGGGCTCTCGATTTAGGGGGAGGCGTGGGCAGGTCAGGGGGTTTTGGCTTGGCGATGGAGCCAGGCCGGGGGAGATCTTCGGGGGAAGGGAAGTGGGCCAAGCGCAGGCCACGGTGGGAGACCGACCAGGAGCCGTCGAGGTGCTCGTGGACCTCGACAGTGGCCCTTGCAAAGCTGCGGCGGGAAGAG
>JAJYMS010000172.1 GCA_021786825.1 Bacillota bacterium
GGATCGCGAGGGCCAACCGGCGTTCCGGTCGCACCTCGATTGGTACCTGGTAGGTCGCGCCGCCCACCCGGCGGGCCCGCACCTCCAGCACCGGCATGACGTTCTTGACAGCAGTTTCGAAAACCTCCAGCGGGTCCTTGCCGCTCTTCTCCGACACCCGGTTAAGAGCGCCGTAGAAGATAGACTGGGAAAGGCCCTTCTTGCCCCGCATCATGATCTTGTTGATGAAGCGGCTGGCAAGTTCGCTGTTGTAGACCGGGTCGGGGATTATCTCCCGCCGGGTGACGTGTCCTCTTCTGGGCAAACCGCTCCCCCCTTAGTCCAGCCCAAACTACTTCTTGGGACGTTTAGCCCCGTACTTGCTACGACCCTGCATCCGCTTGGCCACGCCGCCGGTATCCAGGGTGCCTCGGATAATGTGATAGCGAACCCCGGGGAGGTCTTTTACGCGTCCCCCGCGCACCAGCACCACCGAGTGCTCCTGCAGGTTATGGCCGATGCCCGGGATGTACGCGGTGACCTCCACACCATTGGTGAGGCGCACCCGCGCGATTTTGCGCAACGCAGAATTGGGTTTCTTGGGAGTGGTGGTCTTGACCACCGTACAGACCCCGCGCTTCTGGGGATTCTCCCTCAGCGCCGGGGAGGCCGACTTCCGGGCGACCTTCTCCCTGCCTTGCCGCACTAGTTGGCTGATGGTCGGCACTGCTAAACCTCCTCACGGCTGCTTATCCGCCATAATCGCCGCCGTGGCCGCGCCCACCTCGATGCCGCAAGCCTTGCCAAGCACGGCCATGGTATCAACATAGTGTATCTCCAGTCCACGCTCTTGAGCCATCCGGACGATGTCTCGGATAACATACTCCTCCGCGTCTCGGGCCACGAAGACCATGTGGACGACTTCGCTTTGACGCTCGAGAGCCTTGATCGTCTGCTTGGCTCCAACCGTCTTCCGTCGCGCCGTTTTGAGGGCCTCTAGCGACATAGGCGAGAAACCTCCAACCCAGCCCGCAGTGCAGACACTTTTACATCTTAACATCCGGTGGGAGACGTGTCAACGGCAAACCCGGTCATTCCTGCTGGATTTGCTCTTCGCTGGGCTCGACCTGCTCCAACTCATCAGCGGCGATGACCTGAATATTGCGGTACCGGCTCATGCCCGTTCCCGCCGGCACGAGCTTGCCGATGATCACGTTCTCCTTTAACCCCAGCAGCGGATCCTGCCGGCCTTTGATGGCCGCCTCAGTCAAGACCCGCGTGGTTTCCTGGAAGGAAGCCGCCGAGAGGAAGGAGTCGGTTGCCAAAGAGGCTTTGGTAATCCCCAGCAGCACCGGCCGGGCCACCGCGGGTTGCCCGCCCGAGCTGATGACGCGCTCGTTTTCGTCCTCAAAATCGAAAACGTCGATCAGACCGCCGGGCAACAGATCGGTGTCCCCCGAATCCTCGGTCTTCACCTTGCGGTGCATCTGCCGCACCATGACCTCGATGTGTTTGTCGTTGATGTCCACGCCCTGCAGGCGATATACCCGCTGGACCTCGTGCAACAGGTAGATCTGGACCCCCCGGAGGCCCTGGACACGCAGCAGGTCATGCGGGTTGACGGAACCCTCGGTGAGCTCCTGCCCGGCGAAGACCTCTTCCCCTTCCCGGACCTTCAGCCGGGCGCCGTAAGGGATGTTGTAAGAGGTCACCTCTTCCTCGGGGGTGGTAATCTGGACTTCCCGGCGGTTCTTGAGCTCCGTGATCCGTACGCTGCCGTCCGTCTCGGCAATGATGGCCTGCCCCTTCGGCTTGCGGGCCTCGAACAACTCCTCCACCCTGGGCAAACCCTGGGTGATGTCGTCTCCCGCCACCCCACCGGTATGAAAGGTTCGCATGGTCAACTGGGTGCCAGGCTCCCCGATGGACTGGGCGGCGATGATCCCAACCGCCTCGCCTACGTCCACCAGCGAGCCGGTCGCCAGGTTGCGTCCGTAACACTTGATGCAGACACCGTATCTCGTACGGCAGGTCAGGACCGAGCGAATCATGACCTCCTTGATCCCGGACTCGACGATCAGGTCGGCCGCTTCCTCGTCGATCTCCTCGTCCTGGGCGACGATCAACTCGCCGGTGACCGGATGAGTGATATCGACAAGGGCCACGCGCCCGACGATTCGGTCGCGCAGCGACTCGATGACTTCCGTGCCGTCGCGTATTTCCGCCACGGTAATCCCCGAATTGGTCCCACAGTCTTCCTCGCGGACAATCACGTCCTGGGCCACGTCGACCAGGCGGCGGGTCAGGTAACCCGAGTCCGCGGTGCGCAGGGCGGTATCGGCCAAGCCCTTGCGGGTCCCGTGGGTAGAGGTGAAGTACTCCAGCACCGTGAGTCCCTCGCGGAAGTTCGCCTTCACCGGCAACTCGATAATCCGACCGGACGGATCCGCCATCAGCCCGCGCATGCCCGCCAACTGGGAAATCTGGCCCACGTTGCCGCGGGCACCGGAGATGGCCATCATGTACACCGGGTTGAACCGGTCCAGAGTCTGCATCAGGGCAGCCGTCACCTCTTCCTTGGCCGCCTCCCAGATGTTGATGACCTGCTGGTACCGCTCCTCGTTGGAAATCAGGCCGCGGCGGTACTGTCGGTCGATCTCGAGCACAGCCGTCTCAGCCGCGGCCAAGATGGTCTGTTTCGCCTTTGGAATATGCAGGTCGGTGATGGCGATGGTGGTACCGGCGCGGGTGGCGTACTTGAAGCCCAGTTCCTTGATGGCGTCCAGCAGTCGCGCCGTTTCCACGTTTCCGTACTTCCGGTAGACCTGGGCGACCAGCTTGCCGAGGACCTTGCGGTCAATCACCCGGTTCATGAACCGCAATTCCTCGGGCAGCTTCTCGTTGAACAGCAGGCGGCCGACCGTGGTGTCCAGACGCTGTTTGTCCCACCTGATGGTGACCCGGGCATGGAGGCTGACCGACCCGTCCTCGTAAGCCATGATCGCCTCGTCCGGGTTGGAGAAGAGCTTTCCCTCGCCCTTGGCTCCTTCGCGGGTCAGCGTAAGGTAATAGCAGCCCAGAACCATGTCCTGGGTCGGCGTTACCACCGGCGTGCCGTCCTTGGGGTTCAGGATGTTGTGGGCGGAGAGCATCAGGATGCGCGCCTCGGCCTGGGCTTCCGCCGAAAGCGGGACGTGGATGGCCATCTGGTCGCCGTCGAAGTCCGCGTTGTAGGCGGTGCAGACCAGGGGATGGATCTGAATCGCGCGCCCCTCGACCAGGACCGGTTCGAAGGCCTGAATTCCCAGCCGGTGCAAGGTCGGGGCGCGGTTCAGGAGCACCGGGTGTTCCTTGATGACCTCTTCCAGCACGTCCCAGACCTCGGTCTTGACGCGCTCCACCATACGCTTGGCGGACTTGATGTTGTGGGCCAGCCCGTCCGCCACCAGTTTTTTCATCACGAAGGGCTTGAAGAGCTCGAGGGCCATCTCCTTAGGCACCCCGCACTGGTGCAGCCGCAGTTTGGGGCCGACGACGATCACCGAGCGGCCGGAGTAATCGACGCGCTTTCCGAGCAGGTTCTGGCGGAAACGCCCCTGCTTGCCCTTCAACATATCCGACAGCGACTTCAAGGGGCGATTCCCGGGCCCGGTCACCGGCCGGCCCCGGCGCCCGTTGTCGATCAGGGCATCCACGGCCTCCTGCAGCATGCGCTTTTCGTTGCGGACGATGATGTCGGGGGCTCCCAGGTCCAGCAACCGCTTCAGTCGGTTGTTCCGGTTGATCACCCGCCGGTAGAGGTCGTTCAGGTCCGAAGTGGCGAAGCGGCCGCCGTCCAACTGAACCATCGGGCGCAGCTCCGGCGGGATCACCGGAATGACGTCGAGGATCATCCACTCGGGACAGTTGCCGGACTTGCGAAAGGCCTCCACCACCTCGAGCCGGCGGATGGCTCGGATCTTGCGCTGGCCCGAGACCGTGTGCAGTTCAGTCCGAAGTTCCTGCGCCAGTTGGTCGAGGTCGATTTCGTCGAGAAGCTTTTTGACCGCTTCCGCTCCCATCGCCGCCTTGAAGTTCTGGCCATACTTCTCCCGGTACTCGCGGTACTCATTCTCGGTCAGCAGTTGCCGTTTTACCAGGGGCGTATTCCCCGGGTCGATGACGATGTAGGCGGCAAAATAGAGGACCTTCTCCAGGGCCCGGGGCGACATGTCCAGCAGCAGGCCCATCCGGCTCGGGATGCCCTTGAAGTACCAGATGTGGGAAACCGGTGCCGCCAACTCGATGTGCCCCATCCGTTCGCGACGGACCTTGGAGCGGGTCACTTCGACCCCGCAGCGGTCGCAGACGATACCCTTGTAACGCACCCGCTTGTACTTGCCGCAGTGGCACTCCCAGTCCCGGGTAGGGCCGAAGATCTTCTCGCAGAACAACCCTTCCCGCTCCGGTTTCAAGGTGCGGTAGTTAATGGTCTCCGGCTTCTTGACCTCCCCTTTGGACCACTCCCTGATCTGTTCGGGAGAAGCCAGCCCGATCCTTATGGAGTCAAAGTAGTTTACATCCAACATTCCAGGACTCCTTTCAGGCGTTTTGGCTGCCAGCGACCATCATTTCGGCTCGCCTTCATCCTCGCCGAAGCCGTCCGGTTCCTCGACCGCAGCCTCGGGCTGCTCCTTGGCCGAAGCAGCGGCCTCGATCTCGTCCTCCCCGATCAAGGGAGCGTCATCCTCCATCTCCGTTCCCGCCTCGTCCTCTTCGTAGGACTCTCCCGGGTTCGGCGGCAGCGGTTCCGCCTCTCCCTCGATGTTCAGTTCGAGGTCGCGGGCGGTTTCCACCACGTCGTCTTCGGACTCCCGGATCTCGATTTCCTGGGCATCCTCGGCCAGCACCTTGACGTCCAGGCCGAGGCTCTGCAATTCCTTGATCAAAACCTTGAAGGACTCGGGAACCCCCGGCTCGGGCACATTCTCCCCCTTCACGATCGCTTCGTACGTCTTGACCCGGCCGACCACGTCGTCAGACTTGACGGTCAGCAACTCCTGGAGCGTGTATGCGGAGCCGTAGGCCTCGAGCGCCCAGACCTCCATCTCGCCGAAGCGCTGGCCCCCGAATTGGGCCTTGCCGCCCAGCGGTTGCTGGGTCACCAGCGAGTAAGGGCCGGTGGAGCGGGCGTGAATCTTATCATCGACCAGGTGGGCCAGTTTCATCATGTACGCCTGGCCGACCGTGACCTCGTTGTCGAAAGGCTGCCCGCTGCGACCGTCGAACAGGGCGGTCTTGCCCGACTCCTGCAGCCCGGCCTGCCCCAGCAGGCGCTTGATCTCGTCCTCGGTGGCCCCGTCGAAGACCGGGGAGGCGACGTATATCCCCAGGGTCTTGGCGGCCCAGCCCAAGTGGGTTTCCAGGATCTGGCCGATATTCATCCGGGAAGGGACGCCGAGGGGATTCAGAACGATCTCGACGGGTGTCCCGTCGGGCAGGAAGGGCATGTCCTCCTCCGGCAGGATCTTGGCGATGACGCCCTTGTTCCCGTGCCGGCCGGCCATCTTGTCACCCTCGGAGATCTTTCGCTTCTGAGCGATATAAACTCTGACCAGTTGGTTCACGCCAGGAGCGAGCTCATCCCCGCGTTCCCGGGAAAAAACCTTGACGTCGACGACGATGCCCGACTCGCCGTGGGGCACGCGCAGAGAGGTGTCCCGCACCTCGCGGGCCTTCTCCCCGAAGATGGCACGCAGCAACCTCTCTTCGGCCGTCAGTTCCGTCTCCCCCTTGGGGGTGACCTTCCCCACCAGGATGTCTCCGGGCCGCACCTCCGCGCCGATGCGGATGATGCCCCGCTCATCCAGGTCCTTCAGGACGTCCTCGCCGACGTTGGGGATGTCGCGGGTGATTTCCTCCGGGCCGAGCTTGGTGTCCCGGGCATCGCACTCGTGCTCCTCAATGTGGACGGAGGTGAAGACGTCTTCCTTGACCAACTTCTCGCTGATCAGGATGGCGTCCTCGTAATTGTAGCCCTCCCACGGCATGAAGGCGACCAGCACGTTCCGCCCCAACGCCAGTTCCCCGCGGTCCGTCGACGGCCCGTCGGCGAGGACCTGCCCCACCACCACCCGGTCACCCCGCCGAATCACCGGCTTCTGGTTGATGCAGGTGCCCTGGTTGGAGCGGGCGAATTTGATCAGTTTATGTGCCGGTTCCAACCGCCCGCCGTCGCTCTTGATGATAATCTCGGTGGCAGTTACCTTTTCGGCTATCCCAGTCCGTTTGGCCAAGATGACCGCCCCCGAGTCGGTCGCTGCCTTGAACTCCATCCCGGTCCCCACCAGGGGAGCCTCCGACCGGAGCAACGGCACGGCCTGCCGTTGCATGTTCGAACCCATCAGGGCACGGCTCGCGTCGTCGTTTTCCAGGAATGGAATCAGCGCGGTGGCAATGGACACCACCTGCTTGGGGGACACGTCCATATAATCCACCTGATCGGCCGGACGCGTCACGATGTCGTGCTTATAGCGGACGGTAACGTTGGCGGCGACAAACCACCCATTGGCGTCCAAGGGCTCGTTGGCCTGCGCGATTACCGCTTCATCCTCCTCGTCGGCGGTCAGGTAGGCGACCTCGCCGGTGACCTTGCGCAATTCTCGATCGACCCGGCGGTAGGGGGTCTCGATAAAACCGTATTCGTTGATCCGGGCGTAGGTTGACATGGCCCCGATCAGGCCGATGTTGGGACCTTCCGGCGTCTCGATGGGGCACATTCGTCCGTAGTGGGAATGGTGCACATCCCGAACTTCGAAGCCGGCACGCTCACGCGAAAGTCCACCGGGGCCGAGAGCCGACAAGCGCCGTTTGTGGGTCAACTCCGCCAGCGGGTTGGTCTGGTCCATAAACTGGGACAACTGCGATGAACCAAAGAACTCCTTCACCGCCGCCACGACCGGGCGGATATTGATCAGCGCCTGGGGGGTGATCATCTCGACGTCCTGGATGGTCATTCGTTCCTTGACCACCCGTTCCATGCGGGCCAGTCCGATCCGGAACTGGTTCTGGAGTAACTCTCCCACCGAGCGCAGACGCCGGTTGCCCAGGTGGTCGATATCGTCGACCGCACCCAGGCCCTTGGCGAGGGTGACCATGTAGTTAAGCACCGCGATGATGTCTTCGCGCGCGATCGTCCTCACGCCGACGTCGGGCTGGCCGTTGCTGACGACCCGCATCGTGGCGTCCTCGCGAGCCTTGACGTCGATCCGGTCGACCCCGACAGCCTCCAGTCGGTCGGCCAACCGGCGATCCATCAGGGTGCCTGCCTCGCAGAGTACCTCCCCGGACCCCGGGTCGGTGATCGTCCCGACGGCCACGGTTCCGGCGACCCGCCGCCGGAGCGCGAGCTTCTTATTGATTTTGTAGCGGCCGACGGAAGCAAGGTCGTAACGCTTGGGCTGGAAGAATAGGGAATCAAGCAATTCCCTCGCGTTGTCGACCCCCGGGGGTTCGCCGGGCCGCAGGCGCTTATAGATCTCGAGCAAAGCCTAGTCCTCGGACTCGGTCCCGTCTTTCTCCAGGGTACCGCGGACGTACTCATTATCCCCCAGCACTTCGGTCACCTGGGCGTCGGTACCGTAGCCGAGGGCGCGCAACAGCACGGTGGCGGGAAGCTTTCGCGTGCGGTCAATCCGAACCCACATGACATCCAGGCTATCGGATTCGAACTCCAGCCAGGCCCCGCGGTTGGGGATGATCGTGGCAAAGAGCAGGCGTTTGCCGGCAGGGTCCAGTTGCTCCGAGTAGTAAACCCCGGGGGAGCGGACGAGCTGGCTCACGATTACCCGTTCCGCGCCGTTGATGATGAAGGTGCCGTTCTCCGTCATCAGCGGGAATTCGCCCATGAAGACTTCCTGTTCCTTGACTTCGCCCGTGTTCTTGTTGATCAACCGGACGCGGACGCGCAGCGGTGCCGCAAAGGTGACGTCACGTTCCTTACACTCTTCAACTTCGTACTTTGGCTCACCGAGGCTATAATCAATAAACTCCAGCACCAGGTTGTGAGTGAAGTCCTCGATCGGAGAGATATCGCGGAATAGCTCCTGCAGCCCCGTCTTTAAGAACCATTGGTAGGAGTTCTGTTGAATCTCGATCAGGTTGGGGATATCCAGAACCTCGTCGATCCGACCAAAGTTGACCCGGTTCCGCTTGCCGACCACCAGGGACCTTGCCACCCGTCTCCAACTCCTTCCGCTGGGAAAGCAGCCTCGAATCCGAGTGCCAAAACACAAAAAGCAAAGCTCAGGCCTTACGAGTCCCCTCGTTCGCCGATCAGCCTTAGCCTCGTAGCCCAGACACTATAAGCCATTTTTGCCTGTTCTCACCAAAACTATGCTTCGTATTTTTCTCAGGAGTTGGGCCGACCCCCTGCTTTAAGCTATAGCAATTGTGTATCGTACCACATCGTTGGATAACTGTCAATGAACCAAATGGGCAAGGAGCACCGCCGCCCTGCGGTCGGACGTAGGTGCTCCTTGCCTTCAAACCCAAGTCGCGACCTCTTACTTGATCTCGACCGAAGCCCCGACTTCCGTGAGTTTCGCCTTGATGGCCTCCGCGTCGGCCTTGTTGAGCTTCTCCTTGACCGGTTTGGGTGCTCCGTCAACCAGATCCTTGGCTTCTTTCAGGCCGAGGCCGGTGAGTTCCCGGACCACCTTGATGACCTGAATCTTGGTTGCTCCCGCTGCCGTGAGGATCACGTCGAACTCGGTTTGTTCCGGCGCGGCCTGAGCCTGAGCCCCTGCCCCCGCGTCCGCCGCCGTACCAACGGCCACTGCCGGAGCAGCCGCGCTTACTCCGAACTCCTGCTCGAAGGCCTTCACCAGATCCGCCAGTTCGAGCACACTCATTCCCTTAACGATCTCCAGGACATCTTGTACCTTGCCCATGCCTTCAGGGCCTCCTTCAACCAATTATAGCCTCTTGCTTCTTGCGCACGGCCTCCAGGGTCCAGACCACCTGCCGCAACGGAGCGTGCAGTACGGTCGCGAGACCGGACAGCGGAGCCTGCATACCGCCCAGCACGCGGGCCAACAGAACCCCGCGGGGGGGAAGCTCGGCCAGCGCCTTCACGCCGGCAAGATCAATCAGCCGGCCCTCCAGGACGCCCGCCTTAATCTCCAGTTGCTCGTTATCACGGGCAAACTCCGTCACTGCCTTGGCGGGAGCCACTGGGTCGATGCCGAACGCAACCGCGGTCGGCCCCTCCAGGAACTGCTCGACTCCGGTCAGGCCAACTTCACGCGCCGCAATCCGAGCCAGGGTGTTCTTAACCACCTTGTACTCGATGCCCGCCTGTCGAAGCTTCGCGCGCAACTTCGTCACCTGGGCGACGTTGAGGCCCCGGTAGTCGGCAAAGATCACGCTCTTGGCGTCCTTGAAGCGTCGCTTGAGCTCCGCGACCGCCGCCTCTTTCTCAACTCTCACAGCCATCCTCAGCGATCACCTCCCCCCGGCCAAACAAAAGACCTGCGCCGCAGCACGGCACAGGCCTACCGGTGGACAACCCGGAATCGGTCTCCGCGCCTCGGCAGGGGGCCTGTTGCGGCCATTACATCCGAGGATCCCTGCTGTCTACGGCAACGTTTTGAAGTTAGCACGTCCCCTGTGGGATGTCAACCCAGAGAGCGGTTACTTTTCCTTGGTCGCCGTCAGCCGGACCGGGTTCACCTTGATCCCAGGACCCATCGTGGACGCGACGGTGACGCTCTTCAGGTATTGCCCCTTGGCCCCCGCCGGCTTGGCCTTGATCAGGGCCTCCATGAAGACGAGGAAGTTCTCCAGCAGCTTCCCCTCATCAAAAGACACCTTACCTATGGGTGCGTGGATAATTCCGACCTTATCCGTCCGATATTCGATCTTACCGGCCTTGATCTCCCGGACCGCGTTCTTGACATCGAAGGTCACGGTACCGGTCTTGGGGTTGGGCATCAAACCTTTGGGGCCCAGGATTCGGCCAAGTTTACCGACCATCCCCATCATGTCCGGCGTGGCCACGGCGACGTCGAAGTCGAGCCAACCTTCCTGGATGCGCTGCACCAGGTCCTCAGCCCCCACCGCGTCAGCTCCCGCCTCCGCGGCCTCCTTGGCCTTGTCAGCCTTGGCGAAGACGATACACCGGGCCGTCTTGCCGGTGCCGTTGGGCAGCACCACCGCCCCGCGCACCTGCTGGTCGGCGTGGCGGGGATCGACTCCCAGGCGAATAGCTGCTTCGACGGTCTCATCGAACTTGGCCGTAGCGGTTTGCTTCACCAGCCCGATGGCCTCGGCGGGGTCATAGAGCTTGGAGCGTTCGAGCAGCTTGGCCGCGTCCTTGTATTTCTTTCCTCTCGGCATTGAATCTTCCCCCTTGTGGTGCTGGCGGCTTTTCGGCCTCCCACGCTGATTCCGGCGAACTAATCGACGACTTCAACGCCCATCGAGCGGGCCGTGCCCTCCACCATGCGCATCGCCGCCTCAAGGCTGGCGGCGTTCAAGTCGGGCAGCTTGAGGGTGGCAATTTCGCGCACCTTGGCGCGGGACACCTTGCCCACCTTCTTCTTGTTCGGTTCACCCGAGGCGGTTTCCAGCCCCAGCGCCTTCTTCAGCAAGACAGCCGCCGGGGGAGTCTTGGTGATGAAGGTAAAGGAGCGATCCTCGAATACCGTAATCTCCACGGGAATGATGAGCCCCGCCTGGTCCTTGGTCCGCTCGTTGTACTCCTTGCAAAAAGCCATAATGTTGACCCCGTGCTGACCCAGGGCGGGCCCGACCGGGGGCGCCGGAGTCGCCTTGCCAGCGGGAATCTGTAGCTTTACCAAACCGACAACTTTCTTGGCCATTGCTGCCTCCCTCGACGACTAGAGCTCCTCCACCTGCGCGAAATCCAATTCGACCGGCGTATCGCGCCCGAACATGGAGACCAGCACCTTCAACTTCCCCTTGTCAGGGTGGATCTCGTCCACGGACCCGACAAAACCGGTAAACGGCCCGGAAACCACCTTGACGTTCTGCCCGACCTGAAACTGCACTTTCGGCCGCCCTTCATCGATGCCCATCTGGCGCATGATGACGCGGACCTCACTGGGAAGCAGGGCGGTCGGCTTGGAACCGGAACCCACGAAGCCAGTCACTCCGGGCGTGTTCCTGACCACGTACCAGGACCCGTCCGTCATGATCATTTCCACCAGTACGTAACCGGGGAAGACCTTTTTCTTGGTAATCTTGCGCTTGCCATCCTTGATCTCCAGTTCTTCTTCCATGGGCACCAGGACACGGAAGATCTCGTCCTGCTTCTCCATGGTCTCGATGCGCTTCTCAAGGTTGGCCTTGACCTTGTTCTCGTAGCCGGAGTACGTGTGGACCACGTACCACTTTTTTTCTCTCTCCATGCCCAAGGCCCCCCTTTCGCCCGTACTTTCCTCCGGTCGCCGGAGGGCGCTAGCGCCTGAAGAGCGGCGTCAAACCGTGGCTCAAGGCCTGGTCAATTACGAAAATCAGGGCCGCGACAACCAGCACCGCCCCCACCACCACGCTGGTATAAAGCGTGGACTCCCGGCGGTTGGGCCAGATTACCTTCCGCAGTTCAGCCCGCACTTCCCGGAAGAATTTCCCTATCCGCTCAAAATACTGCTGCATCCGACTTCACATCCTGGAGAAGCATGATCTGGGGCGACGAGTACGATGGTCAGGTAAAGAAGGTCAAAAAAATATGGCAGGCCAGGAGGGACTCGAACCCCCAACACGCGGATTTGGAGTCCGCTGCTCTACCAATTGGAGCTACTCTACACTCGCTCTATCTCGTTTCGCGATGCAGGGTGTGCGTTCCACAATGGCTGCAGTACTTACGCAGTTCCAGCCGGTTAGCGTCATTCTTCTTATTCTTGGCCGAGACGTAGTTCCGCTGTTTGCAGTCAGTGCAAGCCAGCGTGATCACCTGTCTGGCGGAAGCCTTAGCCATTGGGATCCAACCCCCGTGCCTCTAAAAAGGCGGATAAATAAACGCGACTCTTGCGGCCGCCATTGTAGAATAGCACGGCGAACGCGCCTTGTCAACGGCGGCGGAGGCCGTGGCCGAATCAAGTCATTGTGGGGGCTGCCTGCCGACCGGCTATTCCTCGATCTTGGTCACGGCCCCGGCGCCAACCGTGCGCCCGCCCTCGCGAATGGCGAACCGCAAGCCTTCCTCGATCGCGATCGGCGTGATCAGCGAGATGTCCATCCGGATGTTGTCCCCCGGCATCACCATCTCCACGCCCTCCGGCAGCTTCACGGTCCCCGTCACGTCCGTCGTCCGGAAGTAGAACTGCGGCCGGTAGCCGTTGAAAAACGGCGTGTGGCGCCCTCCCTCTTCCTTGGACAAAACGAATACCTGCGCCGCAAACTTGGTGTGCGGCTTAATCGACCCGGGTTTGGCCAGCACCTGGCCCCGCTCCACCTCGTTCTTGTCGATCCCCCGCAAGAGCGTCCCAATGTTGTCCCCCGCCATCGCCTGGTCCAACAGCTTGCGGAACATCTCTACCCCGGTCACCACCGTCTTGCGCGGCTTATCGTTCAAACCGATGATCTCGATCTCTTCCCCTACCTTGATCGTCCCGCGCTCCACCCGCCCCGTCGCTACCGTCCCCCGGCCCGTGATCGAAAATACGTCCTCCACCGGCATCAAAAACGGCTTGTCAGACTCCCGCTGCGGCGTCGGAATGTAGCTGTCCACCGCCTCCAGCAACGCCGGAATGCTCTTTTCCCACTCCGCGTCCCCTTCCAGCGCCTTCAGCGCCGATCCCCGCACGATCGGGATCTCGTCCCCCGGAAACTCGTACTTGGTCAGAAGCTCCCGCAGCTCCAGTTCCACCAACTCCAACAGCTCCGGGTCGTCCACCATGTCGCACTTGTTTAGGTACACCACGATCGCCGGTACCCCTACCTGGCGCGCCAGCAAGATGTGCTCCCGCGTCTGCGGCATCGGCCCGTCCGCCGCCGATACCACCAGAATCGCTCCGTCCATCTGCGCCGCCCCAGTGATCATGTTCTTGATGTAGTCCGCGTGCCCCGGACAGTCCACGTGCGCGTAATGCCGCTTATCCGTCTCGTACTCCACGTGCGCCGTCGCGATCGTGATCCCCCGCTCCCGCTCCTCCGGCGCCTTGTCGATCTGGTCATACGCCATGTACTCCGCCTTGCCCGCCCGCGACAATACTTTCGTGATCGCCGCCGTCAGTGTCGTCTTGCCATGGTCGACGTGACCGACCGTCCCTACGTTAACGTGCGGCTTCGTACGCTCAAACTTCTTCTTCGCCATCGCCTTCATCCTCCACTTCAAAACTGCTCGCCGGAGCGGGCACCTGCCAGTCCGCCAAATATTTTACACTACCTGGATAATATTCTGCAAGTAGGCGCAATCACTCACCTAAAATGTAACCGAAGGGGTCCTGGCACACTCAGCTAGAAATGTAACCGAAGGGACGTGCTTTGGTTATGTCGCTGAGTAGTC
>JAJYMS010000224.1 GCA_021786825.1 Bacillota bacterium
GGCCGTGGCCCGGCCCTGACCAAGGGCCGCGCCCATAGCCGCCAGACCGATGGCCAATCCAGCGCCGATAGCGATAAGACCAGCACCAACCGTCACTACTCTTCACCCTCCTTTCCCAGCGAGTCGAGGTGGAAAATCCCTTGGGCCTGGGCCCTGCATCCTCCCAGAGGAAAGGCTAACGCCCTCCTAGAGGGGGAGGAAAAATAAGGTCTTGGGATCGACGCGCCCTAGTGGTGGCCGGCGGTCGCCTGGCCGATGTAAATGGCGGCCAGGGTGGTGAAGACCAGCGCCTGGATGCCCCCCAACAAGAGCGCGAGGCCCATGATGGGCACCGGGATGATCAGCGGCACCAGGAACGAGAGAACGGCCAACAACGTCTCCTCGGCGAAAATGTTGCCAAAAAGTCGCAAGGAGAGCGAAAAGGGCTTGATGAACTCCTCGAGGATGTTCAGCGGCATCAACAGCGGGATGGGTTCGATGTAGTGGTGAAGATACTTTCCCAGGCCCTTTTCCTTGATGGCGAAGTAGTGGGTCGAGAAAAAGACCAACAGGGCCAGCCCCGCCGTCGTCCCCCACCGGGAGGTGGGAGGCTTAAACCACGGTAGCTTGCCGGCCCCGGGTAACAGGCCCGAGTAGTTCGCGACCAGGATAAACATAAAAAAGGTGGTCAACAAGGGCATGTACTTGCGGGCCGTATGGCGGCTGCCCATGAAGCTGGCCAGCCAGCCCTCCAGGGCGTCGAACAGCCCTTCCATGGCGCTTTGCCAGCCCCTCGGCACCGCGGTCACGGTACGCGTCGCCAGCAGGGCCAGGATGATGATGACCGCCATAATTCCCCACATTGTGACCGTGAACCCGTCGATCTGGTAGAAGGTGCCGGGAAAGGCGAAGACCTTGGTCGCATGCTCAAGGACCAACTCCCCGCTGTGACCGGCCTCCTGGTCAGCGTGCCCCGCCGCAAGGTAGAGCATCTGTCCGATCACGCGATTTTCCCCCCTTTCCTTGACAGCATCAAGTATAGGCCAAGATTCCCCAAGACAGTCAAGCTGAAGACCGCGGCAACCAACATCGGGATATCCCAGAACAAAACCGCCAGCGCCAACACGTCGGCGGCCGACTTATAGCCGAAGCGGCGGACCAGGGAACCGGTCGGGAGGGACCCGGCCCCCCTCAGAAACCAGAGGTTGATAATGACGGAGACGACCAAACCGTATGTGATTCCCAGAACTACCGAACGCAGCATTACTGCTTGTCCTTTTCCCGGCGATCCCGCTCAAGCTCTCCCAGTTGGTCGAAGAGGGACTTGAAGGAAGCCGCGATGCCCAGCAGCACGCCGATAATCATGAGCCACGGCGATGTCCCCAGCTTTGCGTCCAACCAGCGCCCCCCCAGCAGCAGGAGCAGCACGCTGACCGCCAGGGTGGTCCCGAAATTCAGGGCTAAACCAAAGTACCTGGAGCCCACCCGCCATCCCACCTCGGACACGCCTCATTATACTATAACAGCATGCCCGGAGGACCACCAGCCCGGCAGCGCACGGCAGGGCCACCGCGCTGACGCGCAGGCAACTTTGTGTTATTCTGCTTCAAAAGCCAAATCCCTTCTCGATTCGGCCCTGCGCCGGGAGGTAATGTGTTCTATTTTGCGACCTGCTTCGACAGCCCGAAGTAGGTCTCGATGGCATCGGCGATGCGCTGCGCCGCGCGGCCGTCCCCATAAGGGTTCTTGGCCTGGGCCATGGCCCGGTGGGCCGCAGGGTTGGCCAACAACTCGGTGACCGCAGCCAGGATTCGTCCCTCGTCGGTACCGACCATCCGCACCGTGCCGGCCTCGATCGCCTCGGGCCGCTCCGTCTTGTCCCGCAGCAGCAGCACCGGCGTACCGAGGGAGGGAGCCTCCTCCTGGATCCCGCCGGAGTCCGAGATGACCAGGTAGGCCCGCGCCATCAAATTGACCCAATCGGGATAGTCCATCGGTTCCAGCAGGTGTACCCCGGGCAGCCCGGACAGGTGCCGAAGCCCGACCTCCCGCGCCTCCGGATTCTTGTGCAGGAGGAAGACCAGCTCGATCCCCGGCGTCTCCCGCGCCAGCCGGGCGAGGGACCGGTAGATGCGCTCCATGGCTTCGCCGAAGTTCTCCCGCCGGTGCAGGGAATCGACCAGGACCAGGCGCCGGCCGGCGGCCAGGCGGTTCAGCTCCGGCCGGGCGAAGCGGTGGCCGGGGTCAACGGTGAGAAACAGCGCGTCGATGGCGGTATTCCCGGTGACGAAGATCCGCTCCGCCGGTACCCCCTCCGCCAGGAGGTTGGCGCGGGCCCAGTCCGTCGGCGCAAAGTGCAGGTCGGCGATGGCCCCCGTCAGGCGCCGGTTCATTTCCTCCGGAAAGGGAGAGTACTTGTCACCGGTGCGCAGGCCAGCCTCCACGTGCCCGGTGGGGATGCCGTGGTAGAAGGCGGCCAGGCAGCCGATGAAAGTCGTGGAGGTGTCGCCGTGTACCAGGACGAAATCGGGACTTTCCTGCGCGAGGACGGCATCGAGCCCGTCCAGGGCCCGCAGGGCGATCTGGGTGAGGCTCTGGCGCTCCTGCATCACGTTCAGGTCGTGGTCCGGGCGAATGTGGAAGTGTTCGAGGGTCTGGTCGAGCATCTCGCGGTGCTGGGCGGTAACCGTTACGACCACCGCGAAGCGGTCGGCGCGCCGCGCGAGTTCCTTGATCACCGGCGCCATCTTCACCGCCTCCGGGCGAGTGCCGAAGATCGTCATGACCTTCACCGCCGCACCTCCGTCAACCTCAGCGCTGTTTCTTCGGTTCGTGCAACCGCAAGATGCCCACCTTGCGGGCCCCGTAAAACAGCGAGGCGACTACGAAGATTACCACCACCGCCGCGGAGGCCCATCCCAGTTGGGTCAGCGCGATAGCGCTGATCCCCAGCCAACCGCTGATCACCCACATCACCACCACCGTGTCCCGGTGCGACAAGCCCAATTGCATCAGGCGGTGGTGAAGGTGTCCCCGGTCGGCCTCGTGGATCGGCCGCCCGTTGGCGGTTCGCCGGACGATGGCGAAAAAGGTGTCGGCGATCGGCAGGCCCAGGGCCAGGATCGGGACCACCAGGGCCACCGTGGCGGCGCTCTTCAACGTACCCTGGACCGAGATGGCGGCCAGCGTGAACCCCAGGAACATCGCTCCGGCGTCGCCCATGAAGATCTTCGCCGGGTTGAAGTTATACGGCAGAAAACCGAGGGTCGCCCCCGCCAGGGAGGCGGTGAGCAGGACCGTCCCCGCCTGGTGTTGCTGCATCGCCACCATCAGCAAGGTCACCGAGGCGATGGTTGAAATGCCGGCGGCCAGGCCGTCCAGCCCATCGGCGAGGTTGACCACATTGGTCACGGCCACCACCCACACCACCGTCAAGGCCGAACCGACCCAACCCGGAAGCAGGAAGAGCTGTCCGAAGGGGTTGGTGAGCCAGTCGATTCGCAAGCCGAAGAAAACCAGGACGACCGCCGCAACCACCTGGCCGGCCAGCTTCACCCCCGCGTGGAGGGCGATCAGGTCGTCGACGACCCCGAGCAGGAGAATCAGCGTCCCGCCGAGGAAGACTCCCCACAGATCACCGCGGGTACCGCCGGTGAACTGCCCGCTGCCGAGGACCGCGTAGGCGACGGCGGCGAAAAAGCTGACGTAGATGGCCAGGCCCCCGAGAAACGGTTTAGGTTCGGTATGGGTGCTTCGGGAAACCGGCTGGTCCAGGGCACCCAAACGAATAGCCAGCCGCCGCACCACCGGCGTCAGGCTGTAGGAAACCGCCAGGGCTAGAAGGAAGGGCTGAATGTAGTGCACCTGGCCTCACCTCCTAAACCAGGGGCGGTGCAAGAGGCCTTTGTTTACATAAAATCCAGACGGACCGCCAATAGTGTACAGCGCTGGCATACCCTTGTCAACTTTAGGATGGCCTGGCGGCGACAGCTTCAGCCGGGCGCCGCTAGTCGCGGTCCAGGCTCAGGTACCCCTTGCGGATCAACTTCCGCACGTGTTCCGTCAGCGCCGCCTCGATATCGACACCGTGCTGCTCTTCCAGCACAAACATCATGGTGATCGCCGTCTGCGCCACGTCGAGCAACTCCTGGCTGATCGCGCGGGCCACCGCCTGGCGATCCATGTCCACCCTTTCCCCTGACAGGCCGCGGAACTTGCCGATGGCGGCCCCCAGCTCACCCGCCTCCTCCATCAGTTTGAGCGCCGTGGACTCGAGGGAGGGAGTCAGCCGGTCCAACTTCGGCAGGGCGATCGTCTTCGTCTGCAGCCTGCTCACCTCCGGGAAACTTGACCACTTCAATGTTGGCCGCCGCCAGGGTCTCGCGGGAGAACTCGTCGGGATAACCGTGCAGGTAGACCACTCGCACCACTCCCGCGTTGATCAGCAGCTTGGTGCAGAGGATGCACGGCTGGTGCGAACAGTACAGCGTGGCGCCGCGGGAACCGATGCCGTGCAGGGCGCAACTGGCGATGGCGTTCGCCTCGGCGTGGTTGCCGCGACAGATTTCATGCCGTTTGCCGGAGGGAATCCCAAGTTCGTCGCGGAGACAGCCGATCTCCAGGCAATGGGGAAGCCCCATCGGAGCCCCATTGTAGCCGGTGGCCAGGATCCGCTTGTCCCTGACCAGCACCGCGCCCACCTGCCGGCGGCGGCAAGTCGAACGGCGGGCCGCCACCTGGGCCAACTGCAGGAAGTACTCGTCCCATCCGGGCCGGTCGTCCCGCTGGCCGTACCGCTTCGGCCACCACCTACTCACATCAGGCCCCTAGCGGGTTCCAAACAACCGGTCGCCCGCGTCCCCCAAACCGGGCAGGATGTAAGCGTTCGGGTCGAGGGCCTCATCCACGGCGGCAGTGAAGATGTCCACATCCGGGTGCTCCTTTTGGACCAACGCAATTCCTTCCGGCGCGGCGATCAGCGACATCAGCTTGATAGTGCGGCCGCCCCGCTCCTTGACCAGCTTCACCGCCAGAGAGGCGGAGCCCCCCGTGGCAAGCATCGGGTCGCAGATGATCACCTCTCGCTCGGCCAGGTCGGGGGGCAGCTTGCAATAGTACTCCACCGGGCGCCAGGTGTCATGGTCGCGGAAAAGGCCGATGTGCCCCACCTTGGCGGTCGGCACCAACTCCAGGATACCCCCGACCATTCCCAGCCCGGCCCTGAGGATGGGCACCACCGCCAGCGTCTTGCCGGCGATCACCTTGGTCCGCGCCGGTCCCATCGGGGTGCGGATCTCCACGTCTTCGAGGGGGAGGTTCCGGGTCACCTCGTAGGCCATCAGCATCGCGACCTCTTCGGTCAGGGCCCGGAAGTCCTTGGGTCCGGTGTCAGCATCGCGAATGAAGGTGAGCTTGTGCTGGATCAGCGGATGGTCCAAAACTCGTAGACTCAAGCCTTTCCCTCCTGCCTGGGGCTGTT
The DNA here is from genome assembly GCA_021786825.1 of Bacillota bacterium. Classification (GTDB taxonomy): domain Bacteria; phylum Bacillota; class Sulfobacillia; order JAMDAP01; family JAJYMS01; genus JAJYMS01. The sequence continues at coordinate 5,459 of JAJYMS010000224.1, forward strand.
CTCGCGGTCAAGGTAGACCGCCCGGGCGCCGCCGATCAACTTCGGGCGGGTGCGGGCCGCGACCACCCGCGCCTGCCCCACCCTCGAAGCTGATGGGCGCACGGGGACCGCCACCGGGCGCAGGTGCATGCCGATCAGCACGTCGCCGATGTCCAGCCCCGCGTCGGCCCGGATCGATTCCACCACCACCGGCCGCGCCAAGCGCTCCATCGCCGCGGCCGCCAGGGATCCCCCGGCCTTGGGCACCGGGGTCACCATCACCTGTTCCAGGCGGTGGCGCTCCATGACCTCCGCTTCAACCACCAGGGCCCGATTGAGGTGTTCGCAGCACTGGACCGCCAGTCGCACCCCCGCCTCCCGCAGGGCCGGGGCGAGCCCGTCATGGATGGCGTGGGCTACCTCGAGGTTGCTGGCCGTGCCGACCCGCTCCCCCAGCACCTCGCTCGTGCTGCCACCCACCACCAGCAACTGGCCTGGGCGCAGGGACGCCGCCTGGAGCAGTTCGCGCACCGCCGCCTCCGCCTGGCGCCGGATCGTTTCCAGGTCCAGGCTAGCGGACACGCGAGAACTCCTCCTCGATGGCCTTGATCTTGTTCAGGCGCGGGACGTGCCGTCCCGCCGTGAAGCGCCCGCCCAGCCAGGCCCGCGTGATCTCCCGTGCAAGGCCGCGCCCCACCACCAGCCCCCCCATGCAGAGCACGTTGGAGTCGTTGTGCTCCCGGCTGAGCCGCGCGGAGTAGACGTCGCCGCAAAGGGCCGCCCGCACGCCAGGCAGCTTGTTGGCCGCAATCGACATCCCGATCCCGGTGCCGCACATCAAGATGCCAAGGGGGTAATCCCCCTTGGCCACCGCGAGCGCCACCGGGTGGGCATAGTCAGGGTAGTCTACCGAATCGGTGGAATGGCACCCGAAGTCGTGGTATTCGACCCCCAGCTCCTTCAGGAGTTCTTCCACCGCCATCTTCAACTCGTAGCCGGCGTGGTCACTTCCCAGTGCCACCCGTTCCATTGCGCGACTCCCCCTTGTCGATAGATGTTCGCTCCCGCGGAGGCCATTCCTGCAGCCACGGCAAAAGGGCCCGCAGGTTTTTTTCAATCTCCGCGGCGGTTTGTCGGTAGACGTCCAAAGGGTGGCCGAACGGGTCCGCGATGTCGTCACCCGGGCCGCCCCCGTCGCCCGCTGTCGCCGTCCCGAACCGGCGCGCCGCGTCCTTGAGGGTGAACGCGCGGTCTTCCAGTTCAGGCAGCAATTGCAGCACATTCTCGCGATTCCCCGCGGTCATCGTCAGCACCAGATCCGCCTCCGCGCCCAGCAGCGAGGTGAAACGACGGGCGCGGTGCTCGCGCAGGTCGATCCCCCGCTCGTCCATCGCCTCGATGGCCTCCGGCGAGGCCCGGGCGCCGTCCGATGCCCCGGTACCCGCTGAGATTACGCGCACCGGTCGCTCCCCCGGGACGTCAGCGAGAAGTTTCTTCAGGATCCCTTCCGCCATGGTCGAGCGGCAAGTGTTGCCCGTGCAGACGAGCAGAACCGTCAACGGCTGTCCCACGCAGTCACCTCCCTGTCCCGGGTACGCCTCCCGGTGAGCGTCTAGACCCGCCACACCCTCCCCGCGGCGGCTCGTCCGAGCCGGTCCATCACCGCCGCGCCGAGGCCGGAGGTGGACACGCCCTCAATCAGGACAACCTCCGCCCCCTGGCGGTCGAACTCCCGCAACTGGGAATACACCTCCGCCGCCAGCAAAACCTTGTAGTCGAGACCGTCCAGGACGCGGCGGAGCACGGTACCGCCCCCGAGGTCCGCCAGGCCGCGGAAGGTAGAGGGGGCGCACAGCAACGCCACCCGGCGGCCTGCCTTCAGGTGGCCCTGGGCCAGCTCCCGCAGCCGGCGCCCGACCCGGGTCGGGTCTCCCGCCACGACCTCCACCCGCGCCCGCGGAGCGTAGTGGGTGTACTTGGTTCCTGGCGACCGCGCCGGACCGGACTCCGCGCCACTCCCGCCGGTGTCGCTCCCGCCGGCGCCGCTCCCGGCCGCCGCCGGCGCCGGGCGCACCCCCTGCAGGACCGACCGCAACTGCTCCCAGGTCACTCCCCCGGGCCGCAGGATGGCGGGCGGATCGGCGGTGAGGTCCAGGACGGTGGACTCCACGCCGATGCCGGTGGGGCCTCCGTCCAGCACGACCTCGATCCTGCCGGCCAGGTCCTCCATCACGTCCTCCGCCCGGGTGGGGCTGGGGCGACCCGACAGGTTGGCGCTGGGCGCGGCCACGGGCACGCCCGCGCGGCGGATGAGCTCCCGCGCCACGGGGTGGTCGGGCATCCGGATCGCCACCGTGTCCAGACCTCCCGTTACGACGTCCGGAACCAGTCCGGAACGCGGCAGGACAAGCGTCAAGGGGCCCGGCCAGAAGCGCTCGGCCAGTTGCCCGGCCGCGGCGGGATAGTTCCTCACCAGCGGGGCCACCTGGACCAGGTCGCTGACGTGAACGATGATGGGGTTGTCGACGGGGCGTCCCTTGGCGGCGAAGATGCGCTTGACCGCCGCCTCGTCGGTGGCGTTGGCACCCAGGCCGTAGACGGTCTCGGTGGGAAAGGCGACCAGCCCCCCATGGCGCAGGGCTTCCGCGGCCACATCGAGGCCTTCGGGGACCTTCAGCAGGCGGGTTGAAGTCGGCTCCTTCATGTTTGTGCCCCTACCCCCCCGCGGCTCGGCCATGCCCCCGCGGCCGAGCGGCCAACACGCGGACGTGGCCTCCGTAGTCACGCACGGCCCGCTCCACCGCAAAGGTCCCGGCCAGCAACCGCTGGACCGCCGGAGCCTGTCCGGCGCCGACCTCCACCACCAGCCACCCGCCGGGTTCGAGGCAGCCCGGGACCTCCGCGGCCAGGCGCCGGTAGAAGTGCAGAGGGTCGGGCCGGGCCTCGCCCCGCGCGGGAGGAACCAGGGCCAGGCGCGGCTCGAACCGGTGGACCTCCGGCTGCAGGAGGCCGATTTCGTCGGCCCCCACGTAGGGAGGATTGCATGCCACCAACGAGAAGCACTGACCGGCCAACGGTGCCAGGAGGTCTCCCTGCCGGAACTCGATGCGGTCCCGCACCCCGTGTCGCGCCGCGTTGGCCGCCGCCACCTCCAGGGTCGGCGGTGAAAGATCAACCGCCCAGACCCGGGCCGGGGAATGCAGGCAGGCGATGGAGACGGCGATCGCCCCGCTGCCGGTGCCGAGGTCCGCCACCGCCGCCGACCCGGCCCGCCCCCGCAAAAGTTCCAGGGCTGTCTCCACCAGTATCTCCGTCTCCGGGCGGGGAATCAACACCCGCTCATCCACCTCGAACTCGAGGCCCATGAACTCCTGCCGCCTTAGGATGTACTGGACAGGCTCCCGCGCCGCCCGCCGGGTGAGCAGCGCCCCGAAGCGCTCCCGCTCCCCGCGGTCCAGGAGCCGGCGGGGCTCCAGGTACAGCCGCGCCCTCTCCGTCCCGGTGGCCCGGCCCAGGAGCAGGGCCGCGTCCAGGCCCGGGTTGTCGACGCCTGAACCAGCCAGCCGCCTTTGCCCCCATAGCAGGGCGCCCGCCAGATCGGGCGGGCACTCGTGAGGATCGACGGGGGATTCGGGACGGGAGCGGTCAGTCACGCCTTCAGTCCTCCACGTTCTTCAACCACTCGGCCTGGTCGGTGATAATGAGGGCGTCGACGATTTCGTCCAGTTCGCCCTCCAGGATCAGCCCGATCTTGTGTAGGGTTAGCCCGATGCGGTGGTCGGTGACCCGGCCCTGGGGAAAGTTGTAGGTGCGGATCCGCTCAGAGCGGTCGCCGGTGCCCACCTGCGAACGGCGGGCCTCCGACACCTCCGCCTGCCGCTCGGCGAAGGCGCGGTCGTAGATTCGGGCCCGCAGGATGCGCATCGCCTTGTCGCGGTTTTTGAGCTGGGACTTTTCGTCCTGGCAGGTCACCACGATGCCGGTGGGAACGTGGGTGATCCGGATGGCCGACTCGGTCTTGTTCACGTGCTGGCCGCCCGCCCCGCTGGCGCGGTAGGTATCGATCACCAGGTCGGACGGGTTGATCTCCACCTCCACCTCTTCCGCCTCGGGCAGCACCGCCACCGTTGCCGTAGAGGTATGAATCCGTCCCTGCGCCTCGGTCTCCGGCACCCGCTGCACGCGGTGGACGCCGCTCTCGTACTTGAGTCGGCTGTAAGCCCCCCGCCCCTCGACGACAAAGATAACCTCTTTGAAACCGCCCAAGTCGTTGGGGCTCGAGCCCATCACTTCCGTCTTCCAGCCCATCCGCTCGGCGTAGCGGGTATACATCCGGGTCAAGTCGGCGGCAAAGAGGGCGGCCTCGTCCCCGCCGGTTCCGGCGCGGACCTCCACCACCACGTTCTTTTCGTCGTTGGGATCGCGGGGCAGGAGGAGCAGCTTGAGTCCCCGGCTGACCGCCTCCTGCTTCTCCTTCAGGTCGGCGACCTCCTGCTCCACCATCTCCCGGAAGTCGTCGTCCAGCTTCTCCTTCAGCATCGCGCGGGCCTCCACGAGGCCCTGCTCCGCCGCCTTGTACTGGCGGAACTTCTCCACCAAGTCCGAGAGGCGGGAGTGCTCCTTGGCATACCTCTGCCATTCCGCCTGCTCGGCGATCACCGACGGGTCGGCGAGCAACTCCGCCAGGTGCTCGTATCGGTCCTCAATCGCCTGTAGTTTTTCCAGCAAGACGCTCACCTACCAAATTGGCGCTTCCTGGGCCGACCCGGTGGGGTCCCGCGCCCCGTCGAAGGCCGCCGCCGCCACTTCCAACATCGAATCGTCGGGATCCCGGGTGGTAAACCGCTGCAGCCACAGCCCCGGCCAGGTGACCCAGGCGATCCACGGGGAACGCAGTTGACCGGTCAGCCGGAGGACTTCGTAAGAAACCCCCGCCACCACCGGCGTCAGGGCCAGTCGGGAAAGCACTCGCCAAACCAGGTTCGGCCACCCCAGCAGGGAGAAGATCAACACCGAGACCAGCATCACGAAGAGCAGGAAGCTCGTCCCGCACCGCGGGTGCAGGCGGGACTGCCCGCGGGCGTTCTCCACCGTGAGGGGCAGGCCCTTTTCAAAGGTGTGAATGACCTTGTGCTCGGCCCCGTGGTACTGCAACACCCGCTGGATGTCCCGCAGGCGGGAGATGGCCGCCACGTAGGCCACCAAAAAGGCGATCCGGATCAGGCCCTCGACGAGGTTGACCAGCACCAGGTTGCCCAGTGACCGTTTCAGGAAACCGAGCAGAAGCGTGGGAACCACCACGAAGATGAGCAAGGCCAGGGCGATTCCCACCGCCACGGTCAGGCTCATCTCGGTCCGCGACAGTTTCTCGCCCTCCTCCTCCGCCACCTGGTTGGCCGAAAACATCAAGGCCGTGACGCCCAGGGAGAGGGTCTCGGCCAGGGCTACCATCCCCCGGATGACGGGGAGGCCGAAAGCCGGGTGCCGCTTCGCCCACGGGCGCTGCTCTTCGGCGTGGGTGACGATCTCCTGGTCCGGCCGGCGGACGGAGATGGCCATCTTCGTCGGGCCCCGCATCATGACTCCCTCGAGCACCGCCATCCCGCCGTAGGTCGGTCTGGTGGACACCGCCGCACCTCCTTGCTTCGCCGCGGAAATGAAAACAGAGCCAGCGGCTCTGTTGACGTCAGTAGTCAGCTACTGGACGGTCTTGGCGCTCTTGGCGTATTTCTTGCGGAACCGGTCGACCCGGCCGCCCGCGTCCACGATGCGCATTCCCTGCCCGGTGAAGAAGGGGTGGCACTTGGCGCAGATTTCCACCCGGACCGCCTTCTTGGTCGAGCCGGTATTGTAGACCGCGCCGCAGGCGCAGGAGATGGTCGCGTCTGGATAATACTTGGGATGAATCGCTTCCTTCAAAACCTTCACCTCGATCTTCTAGACACGAATTGTATTATAACATGCCAGTTTCGGCCTGGCAACTGTTCCAGGTCGCGGGCCTTAAGCCGGCAGAAAGCTTAAGGGATCGCGCGGATGCTGCTCGACCATAATTTCAAAATGGAGGTGGGGGCCGGTCGAGTTTCCGGTACTGCCCACCCGGGCGACGGGCTGACCGCCTTCCACCTCGGAGCCGCGCTCGACCAGCAGTTCGGAGGCGTGGCCGTAAAGGGTCGCCGTGCCGTCCGCGTGCCTGATCACCACCGCCAGGCCGTAGCCCCCCATCCAGCCGGCCACGCTCACCACCCCTGGTTTGCTGGCCCGGATGATGGACCCCTTGTCCGCCGCGATGTCGATGCCGGTGTGCAAGCGCCCCTCGCGCGGGCCAAAAAGCGAGGTGATCGGCCCGCGCAGCGGCCAGGCGAACCCCCTCGGCTCCCCGGCCGGACGCCTCGCAGCCAAGCCTTCCGGGTCCGGTTCCAGGGACTTCGCCACCGGCAGCCGCAGTTGCCGGCCCACCGCCAGGAAGCTGGAGTCCCCCAACCGGTTGAGGTTGGCGACGGCGTCCACCTCCAGGCCATACCGCAGGGCGATCTGCCATAGCGTCTCGCCGGGCTGCACCGTATGGTACACCTCGCCTCCCGACGGGATCCGCAATTGCTGCCCGGGTTTGATGGCATCAGGGTCGGCCAACCCGTTGGCCGCCGCTACCGCCGAAGCCGTGAGCTGGTGGCGGCGGGCGATACTCCACAGAGTATCGCCCTGCTTCACGACGTAAATGATCGGCCCGCCGACGGCCGGTGGACCGGAGTCGGTGGCGGCTTCACCCGGTACCCCGCCGGCCCCGGTGGACTGATTGCCGCCATTGGTTCCGGCAGCCGGATCCTGTCCGGCCCCCGCCGGCAAGACCTCGGCCCACCCGTCCGAAAATGTCGCCGCGCCCCGCCCCGCCCCCGCCCCAGGCAGGACCGCCAGGTAAGTGACCAACGCTCCCCCCAACGCCAGGAAAAGAAAAAACGTCCGCACCCTGACCACAATCACTCTTTCACCCCACCGCCCGGGCGCCAGCCGGCCTCCAAGGCCGCCCGCGCCAGTCGGAGAAGTTTATGCGTCAGGGCGGGCCGCTATGCTGCCGGGATCCAGCTTGGGCCGTTGCACCCCGCCACACCGCCGTCAGGCAACTCGCCGCTTCGCCGCGCCGGGCTACACCGCCGGCCGGTCGCCCTTTCGCTTGACGGGCGGCTTCTTGTCGAAGCGGTGGATGGCCTCGATAAAGCGGATGGTGCCGGTCTTGGAACGCATTACGAGGGAATGGGTCTTGGCCCCGTTGCCGAAGTACCTGACCCCTCGCAGCAGGTCGCCCTCCGTAATGCCGGTCGCGGCAAAGAGCACGTCGTCACCCTTCACCAGGTCGTCCAGGACCAGTACCGCCTCCGGGTTGCTGATCCCCATCTCCTTGATCCGGCGCAGTTCGTCGTCGTTCTCCGGGTGCAGCCGCGCCTGCATATCGCCCCCCATACACTTCAGGGCCGCGGCCGCCACCACGCCCTCCGGCGCGCCGCCGATGCCCATGAGCACGTCCACGCCGGTGTCGCCGAAAGCGGCGGCCACCGCGGGCGCGACGTCGCCGTCGGAAATCAGCTTGATCCGGGCCCCGGCCTCGCGGACCTCCTTGATGATCTGGCGGTGCCGCTCCCGGTCCAGGATTACGACGGTCAGGTCCTCCACCTCCCGCTTGAGGGCGTCGGCCACCGCGCTCAGGTTTTCCTTCACCGGGGCGTCCAGCCTGATCCGCCCGGCCGCCTTCGGGCCCACCGCGATCTTGTCCATGTAGATGTCCGGGGCGTGGAGCAGGCACCCCCGCGGCGCGGCCGCAATCACCGCGATGCTGCCATTCAAACCCTTGGCGACCAGGTTGGTCCCTTCCAGGGGGTCAACGGCGATATCCACTTCCGGGGGGCAGCCCACCCCGACCTTTTCGCCGATGTACAGCATCGGCGCCTCATCCATCTCGCCTTCCCCGATCACCACGACCCCATCCACGTTCACCGTGTCGAAGACGTCGCGCATGGCCTCGACCGCCAGTTCG
>JAJYMS010000125.1 GCA_021786825.1 Bacillota bacterium
AGAGAGTGGAGGTGCTGCACGGATTTCAGCGCTTTGGGATTCCTTTGTGGCCTGGTTCTTCAGCGAACCCGCCGCGCCCTGGGTCGCGCGATTCCTGCGGCTCGGGTACGTGGCCGCCGGCGTCCTCGTGGTGCTCGCAATGTACAAGATCTGGCGGGCCGACGAGGGCTACCTGTTCGGTTTCAGCGGCATCGAAATCGGCAGGTGGCAGAAGTCCGCCCGGTGGAAGGAGGTGGAGCGCGCCTTTGCCGAGTTGCGGAACAACAGCGACAAGCAGCGGAAAGTCATCAACGTGGCGGAGTTGCTGGCCGCCGATTGGGCCTACCTGAACCGACGGGACCACAACCTCACGCGGGAAGACATCGACCGGATCCTCGAGGGGGTGGTGAGCGGGCTGCCTCCCATCATGAGTTCCCTGGGCAACCACCGGTGTTCCCTGCTGGTGCCGGACGAGACCGGCAACTACCTGGTCATTCGGGCCGCCAAGGGCTACCGGGAAGAGGAACGCTTCCAGACGAGGGTGAGGATCGACAGCTCTTCCGCCGGGGAGGTGTTCCGGCTCGGCCGGCCCAAGTACAGCGAGAACCTGGTGGAAGACCCATGGGTTCCCCTGCCCGAGGCGCCCGAACCGTACCGGTCCCGTTACGCCGTCCCCCTGCGGGTTGGCGGGGCCGTCCACGGAGTCCTCATCGGGGACGCGGAAGAGCCCGACGCCTTCAATGAAGACGACAAGTACTACGTTCGGGTGATCGCCACTTTTGCCACCATTGCGCTGCAACGAGAACCATCCCTCCACAGCAACGGAGGAGGCGGGGGCGGATAGCGATGTCCAAGAGCGGAACCGACGCCAAGGCGGCCGAAAACGCCCGAGAAGCCTACTTTCAGGGAAGAGTGTCCGCCGATGCCTACGTCAGCCAGGCGCTTAACCGAGGCAACGGCGGCCACGTACTCAAGCAAATCGACCAGAAGCTAGGGCGCTTGCTGAACCATTCCCGGCGGTGACCGACTCCCGGCACCGGCCCGCGGCGTCACCTTATGTCACCTTGCCCGGCGGCCTATCATATGTTGCAATGACCCCGATTTCGCCGCACCTCAGCCGGTTGAAAAGGAGGCCGATTATGACTCGGGAGATGTTCCGTACGTTGCACCCTGCCGTCATGTACGGCGCGCACCAGTGGCTCTGGGGCGCCGCCCCGGCCCACGCCCTCCAGCAGACCGCCGCCTTTGGCTACTACATGGGCCAGGGGCAGCCGGCTCACCAGGCGATGCGGATGGTCGAACAGATGGAGCCCATGATGCCGACGATGTGGACCAGGAGGGCCATGACCCCCGCCGAGCGGATGGACATGATGCGCATGACCGGGTGGTCCATGATGAACGGGGACCCGACCGGTCAGTAACGACCTACGCCGACGGCAAAGCCCGCGGGCCAGGTGGCCGACGGGCTTACTTAACTCCCCAACGTTCAATGCCTTACGCCGTTCGTCAACACCCGGGACCCGGGCTGGTGGTACCGCTAAGCTGGTGGGGGTGGGGCGGGCTCACGTAGCCGGGGTTCACGCTGGTAATGGCGTCGTAGGCATGGGTGTGGCCACCCGCCACGGGCAGGGGCGGGCCGGTGGTACCGGAGTAGGAGTGGGTGTGCCCGTCCGCTATCGATGTCCAGGACGAATACCAGTGCACGTGGGTGCCGTCCGGCGAGGGCACGCCCCCGCCAGTCACCGCGCTGTAGTAGTGCACGTGCCCGCTGACCAGGGTGGTGACCCCGCCTATGGCGTGGACGTGGGGGACGTAACAAGGCGCCGCCAAGGTGGCCATCGTCGGGTACACCTGCCATCACCCCCTTATGTTAACAAACTATGCCGCCAGGTCCGCCTCGTGCATGCCTTGCCGCGGGGAGGTTAAAGGAGTAGAATTTTCTCCCAGGAGGCGAGGTCGCGATGTCACTGGAGGAAAGGGTCCGCAAGATCGGGAAGCTGGCCGCCGCGGTAGCCGAACGCAAAGAGGAGATCGTGGAGGCCACCATCCGCGACGTGGGCTTTGCCCGCAAGGATGCCGTGAGCGAGATCAACCTGACCATCCAGCGCCTGAACTCCTTCGGCCGGGTGCCGCCCCTGCTGGCGTGGCGAACGCCGGTCTGCCGCCAGGAAGAGGAGGTCGCCATCCTGTTGCCCTACGACGGCAACACCTGGATGAACACGGCGATCCTGTCGGTGTGGCTGCCGGGCAACCGCGTGCGGGTGAAGTTCTCGTCCAAAGGATCCGAGATCGGCCGGATCACCGAGGAGATGTACCGCCCCATCTTCGGCGGCGACGTGCGGTTTGATTTCCGGGGCGGGCGGGAGTTCATGGAGGCCAGTCTCCGCGACCCGCGCACCCCCGTGATCTGCGTCTTCGGCTCGGACCGCCACGTGCTCCCGTACGCGGGCCCGGTCCGGCAGGCGGGCAAGAAGCTGATCTTCGAAGGGCCGGGCAACGACCCCTTCATCATCCTGGGTGGAGCGGACCTGGAGGCGGCCGTGTCCGACCTGCTGGAGGCGAAGTACCGGTACTCCGGGCAGACCTGCGTGGCCCCCGAGCGGGTCCTGGTGCACCGGTCCCTGTACCAGCCCTTCCTGGAGATTTTCACGGAACGGACCGGCAAGCTGGCCGTCGGTACCCCCGATAACCCCGAGGTGGACGTCGTGCCCCTGGCCAGTTCCCTGGCGGCGGAGAACATCGGGTATTTCCTGGAGGACGCCCGGCGCAAGGGCGGACGGGTGACCTGCGGGGGGCGCATCGAGGGGAACCTGGTCTACCCCACCGTCGTGGCGGACGCCAACGAGTTCATGTGGGGCATGCGCGAGGAGGTCTTCGGACCGGTCAGTTTCGTGGCCCCCTTCGACGCGCCGGAGGAGGCCGTGCGGGTGGCCAAAGCCAACCGCTACGGCCTACGCGCGACGGTTCACGGCGAAACGGAGGAGGCGCGCAAGGTCGCGGCCGCGCTGCGGGGCGCCGACTACCTGCACGAGGTGCCCGAGTTCCTGATCGGGCGCTTCGGCACGGTCAGCGTCAACGAGCCCCGCTCCGTCGCCTGGCGGGACGCCCTGATCACCAAACCCGTCGGGGGCTACGCTTACTCCGGATGGGTCTGGGAGACGGTGAAAGACCGCTTCGTGATCAAGCAGGGGCCGCGCCTGTTCAGCCTCGAGACCTCCCGCCCCGCCCGCGAGGCGGCCTGACGCCGGTTATTTAAAAGAATCGTTCGACAGATTCAGACAGTTCGACTGGTGTTGCCTGGCTCCCATGACATAACGTTGTCAGGGGCATCGAAGTGCACAACGCTGTTACTGTCGCCGACTGTCGAAGGGGAGCGGTATTTGCGCACCACCCCGGGCGGCGCGCCCGCAGGAGAAAGGACTGGCGCGGCGTAATAGAAGGGTGTAGAAACAAAAAACGGTAAACGCGAGACAAGACAAGCCAAAGTCCGACGAGACAAGGCAAGGCGCCCGTCAAGTGGTTCCTTGCCTTTTCTTGTCTCAGGGACAAGTACTCCCCCGGGGCGATTGAACAGACGCACGGGCGCCCGCACCAGAGAGAGAAGCAGGAGGGGGTCCAGGAAATGGGAAGCACGGTGCCTCTCAATGTCCCGGGGGAAGAGGAAAGCGAGGAACAGCGGTGCATCTGCCACAAGCTGGTCTGCGTGGTGAAGGGAGACATCATCGAAATCAAGTGCAACAAGTGTAAGCGAGTGACATACATCCATACTAACGGCATCGTCAGAATCGAAACAAAGTAGGCTTCAACCCAAATAAAGTCCGGCGAGACAATGTAAGGGGAGGCGAGACAGGCCTCCATTTTGTTTTTCGCCAGCCGAGGAGAGGACCGAAGTGCATAACCGCGAAGAAGCCGGCCGCGGGGCCGGTGAACCGGTGGCCCTATGGCGGCGCCGGCCCCCAGCGGGCGACGTCGAGCCGGGGGCCATGCTCACCACCCGATTCAGCCCCAAGTCTCCGGTGACCGAATCGTATCGCGTGCTGCGCACCAATTTGCAGTTCCTGGGGCTGGACAAGCCGCTGCGGAGCGTCGTCATCGCCAGTTCGGTACCCAACGAGGGAAAGTCGCTCACCACGGCCAACCTGGGTATCGCCGTCGCCCAGGCCGGGTCGCGAGTCATCCTGGTGGACGCCGACCTGCGCAAGCCCAGCTTGCACCGCTTCTTCGACCTCGGACACGAGGTCGGCCTGACCACGGTGCTGGCCGGCGAGGCCACCCTGGAGGAGGCGCTGCAGGACACCCACGTGCCCGACCTGCGCTTTGTGGCCAGCGGCCCGGTTCCGCCCAACCCGGCGGAACTCCTGGGGTCACCGCGGATGGCGGCCGTGGCCGAGCAGCTCGGAGCCGCCTGCGACATGATCATTTACGATACGCCGCCGGTGGAGGCGGTGACCGACGCCGCGGTCCTCAGCACCCTGGCCGACGGGGTGGTGCTGGTCGTGCGGTCGGGCGCGGCCGCCTACAATTACGCTCAGAGGGCCGTGGAGGCCCTCGAAAAGGTCAAGGCGCGGGTGCTGGGCGTGGTGCTGGACGACGTGCCGCCCAACGGCGAAGGCGCCTACTACTACCAGTACCACGGCTACTACGGCCGCGGCTACTGAGAGGGGAGGCGCGATCCATGGAACATGAGGATTACATCGATCTCCGGCACTACTTCGGAGTGGTGCGGCGGCGCTTCTGGGTACTGGTGGTGATCATCCTGGCCGCCACGGTCACCAGCGGCGTCATCAGCCTGTACTTCCTGGAGCCGGCGTACCAGGCGTCGACCACCCTGATGGTCGTGAAGAAGGAGTCGCCCCTCACCGACTACACCAGCCTGCTGCTGAACCGAAACCTGGTGAAGACCTACGGGGAGATCGCCAAGAGCCGCACCGTCACCGAGCGCGTCGTCCGCGACCTGGGACTGGGGATCCGCCCGGAGGACCTGCAGTCGCGGATCGACGTGAACATGGTCCGCGACACCGAGATCATCCGCCTGAACGTCACCTCGCCGCTGCCGAAAGAGGCCGCCGTCACGGCCAACGCCCTGGCGGTAGCCTTCATCCAGCGGGTGGGCGGCATCATGAAGGTCGAGAACGTGGAAGTGATCGACCCCGCGGTGGAGCCGGTCCGGCCGGTCCGGCCCCGGCCCCTGCTGAACGTGGCGGTCGCCGCGGTGCTGGGGGTATTCACCGGCTTCGGGCTGATCTTCCTGTTGGAGTACCTGGACAACACCATCAAGACGGCCGAAGACGTGGGTAGGTACCTGGAGCTTCCCGTCCTCGCCACCATCCCGTCCATCGACGTCAAGCTCGAAGCCAAACGCCGCCGGCCGCCCGGCGCGGAGGCGGCGGCCCAGAACGCCCAGGCCCACGCGGCGGGGTAGGTGGGAGGTGTACGCGGTGATCGACCTGCACGCCCACGTCCTGCCGGATCTGGACGACGGCCCGGCAACCCTGGAAGAGGCGGTTACCCTGGTCAATCAGGCATACCACGACGGCGTCCGCGCCATCGTCGCCTCACCCCACGGCTTCAACGGCCTCTACAACGTTCATCGGACCGACGTGCTGGCCCGCGTGGCGGAACTGCAGGAGGCCCTCAAGCGGGCCGGGATCGGCGTGGAGATCCTGCCCGGGATGGAGGTCTACCTAAACCTGGACCTACTGGGGCAACTCAAGCTGGGCCAGGCCCTGGGGATCAACCAGACCCGCTACGTCTGCATCGAACTGCCCACCGGGCAGCTGCCCCTGTTCACTGGCGAGATGCTCTTCGACCTCAAGGCGGCCGGCTACACGCCGGTGATCGCCCATCCGGAGCGGAACGCGCAGGTGCAGGCCAAGCCCGAGACGCTCTTACGCCTCAGCCCCGGCGGCTGGGCGATGGTCTCGGCCCCCAGCCTGGTGGGCCTGTACGGCCCCGCCCCCCGCCGGACCGCCGAGGCGCTCATCAGCCGGGGAATGGCCCGGTTTCTCTGCAGCGACGCCCACCACCTCAAACGGCGCCCCTTCCTGCTGACCCGGGCGGTCCAGCACGCCGCCGAGATCGTCGGGAAGGCCCGGGCCGAGGCAATGGTGATGGGCCACCCCGCTTCCCTGCTGGCAACCCGCGGCGCCGCCGTATTGTAGCCGACGTGGCCTGTCGTCCTGAAAGGACGTGGTTGAGCTGATCCCTTCGAGAGGTAGGAAGGTCACCAAGGCGGTCATTCCGGCCGCCGGGCTGGGCACCCGATTCCTGCCGGCGACCAAGGCCCAGCCCAAAGAAATGCTGCCAATCATTGATAAGCCCACGATTCAGTACATCGTCGAGGAAGCCGTACGGTCGGGGATCGAGGACATCCTGATCATCACCGGCCGCGGCAAACGGGCCATCGAGGATCACTTCGACCGGTCCATCGAGTTGGAGTCCTTCTTCAACGCCCGAGGAAAGGGCGAGATGCTGAAGCTGGTCCAGGACATCAGCAACCTGGCCGACATCCACTTCATCCGGCAGAAGGAAGCCCTGGGTCTGGGCCACGCCATCCTGTGCGCCCGCCGACACGTCGGCAACGAACCGTTCGCCATCCTGCTGGGAGACGAGATTTATGAGGCCAGTCCTCCCGGCCTGGCGCAACTGCTGGAGCTTCACGCGGAGACGGGCCAGTCGGTGGTGGGAGTTACGCGAGTCCCCAGGCGGGAGGTCAGCCGCTACGGAATCATCAGGCCCGAGTCCAGCCCTAATCGCGTTCATAGGCGGCAGGGTGCCGCGATCCCGGTCTGGGAGGTGGAGGACTTGGTGGAGAAGCCCCCGGTCCACGCGGCCCCGTCGGACCTCGCGGTGGTGGGGCGGTACGTCCTGGAGCCCGAGATCTTCGACATCCTGGGAACTCTTGGCCCGGGAGTCGGCGGCGAAATTCAGCTCACCGACGGACTCCGCATCCTGAACCGTAGGCTCCCGATCCTGGCCTGCGAAGTTAAAGGCCGGCGCTACGACATCGGCGACAAGCTCGGGTACGTCGAGGCGACGGTAGAGTTCGCGCTGAAGCGCCCGGAACTGCGCGGGCCGCTGAAGGAGTACTTGAGGAAGTTGGTCAAGCCGGCCGATCAGACCGATATCCCGGATGAAGTGGCGCTGGTCGTTCAAGATGCCCGCTAGCCGGAGTTGGAGGTTGCCGTGAAGGTGGCAGTAATTGGTACCGGTTATGTCGGTCTGGTCACCGGCGCTTGCCTCGCCGAACTGGGACACCGCGTTACCTGCATGGATAGCGATACGGGCAAGATCTCGGTGCTCAGGGCTGGCGGCATGCCGATTTACGAAGAAGGGCTTGCAGAAATGGTGGCCCGCAACGTTGCCGAAGGCCGCCTCACCTTTACTGACCGGCTGGAGGAAGCCCTGGGGGGAACAGAATTCGTGTTCCTCGCGGTTGGCACTCCGTCACGTAGCGATGGCAGCGCAGATCTCTCCATGATTATGGACGCCGCTGAAGAAGTCGCCTCGGCGATGGACTCGCCCCTTGTCATCGTGCAGAAGTCAACGTGTCCGGTTGGCACCGCGGCGGAGATCGAGCGCACGGTCTCCCGAACGCTTGCCGGCCGGGGTGCGCCCATTTCCTTTGCGGTCGCCGTAAACCCTGAGTTCCTGCGGGAAGGCAGCGCCGTGCGGGATTTCATGCAACCGGACCGGGTCGTTGTCGGGGCTGACGACCGGGAAGTTGCCAGGAGAGTAGGGGGCCTGTACGAGAAGATCGTTCCCCCGGAAAAAATCCAGTACATGGACCGCGCCTCGGCCGAACTGACCAAGTACGCAGCCAACGCTTTCCTGGCCACCAAGATTTCCTTCATTAACGAGATCGCCAACCTTTGCGAGGCAGTCGGAGCCGATGTTGAGGCAGTCCGCCGGGGAATGGGCTCCGACCCAAGGATAGGCCCCTCCTTTCTGGCGGCCGGTATCGGGTACGGTGGTTCTTGCTTCCCCAAGGACGTCAAGGCACTTATAAGAATCGGGCAGGAATACAAGCAGGCCCTGCAAATCCTGGAGGCCGTCCACCAGGTCAACCGCCGCCAAAGAATACGCCAGGTGGAGAAGGTCTTGCGCCACTTCACGGGGAGTGCAATGGCGAAGGGCGGGAGCCTGGCGGGAAAGCGGATCGCGTTGTGGGGCCTGGCCTTTAAGCCTGGGACTGATGACATTCGCGACGCCCCTTCACTCGATGTTGTAAAGCGATTAAAGACCTACGGGGCTGAGGTAGTAGCCTATGACCCTGTCGCCATGCCCTACGTGGCTGAAATGCTCGGCGACCAAGTTAATCTCGCCCCTGACGCTCTAAGCTGCGTGGAAAGCGCCCATGCCCTCGTATTGATCACCGAGTGGCCCGAGTTCCTCGACGCGGACCTCGTGGAAGCTGCTGGCCGTATGTGCGATCCAGTTCTTTTCGACTTTCGCAACGGCTTTGACCCGGAAACGGCGGTTCGAGCCGGCTTCCAGTATTACGCCGTGGGGCGGACCACAGTGCGCTCGAAATGGTCAGCAGTCCGTTTGGGTCAGGCTCAGGAGGTCGGGCAATGCGCATTCTTGTAACCGGAGGAGCCGGCTTTATCGGTTCACACCTGTGCGAGCGGCTCCTCAACGAAGGACACAACGTGGTGTGTATGGACAATTTGTATACGGGCCGGGAGGAAAACCTTCAAACATTCCTGGGAAACCCGCGGTTTAAGTTCATCCGCCACGACGTGCAGGAACCAATCCTTATGGAGGTTGACCTGATCTATCACCTGGCCTGCCCCGCATCGCCTGTTCACTACCAGGCCAACCCGATCTACACCATTAAGACAGCGTTCCTTGGCACGCTGAACGTTTTGGAACTGGCGAAACGCCTGGGTGTACCGGTCTTGTTGGCCTCGACTTCTGAAGTGTACGGAGACCCCATCGTCCACCCTCAAGTTGAGGATTACTGGGGTAACGTCAACCCTGTCGGTGTGCGGAGTTGTTATGACGAAGGGAAGCGAGCCGCGGAAACCCTTGCAATGGACTACCGCCGTTATTACGGCGTGGACAGTCGGATCGTACGTATCTTCAACACTTACGGGCCGCGCATCGATCCGCGTGACGGGCGGGTCGTAAGTGCCTTTATTGTTCAGGCCTTACAAGACCAGCCGCTTACGATTTACGGCGATGGCAGGCAAACCCGTTCTTTCTGCTATGTAGATGACGTAGTGGAAGGAATTAAGCGCGTCGCGGCAGCCAGGGAGTACCCCGGCCCAGTCAACCTGGGTAATCCTGTGGAGCTTACGGTTGCTGATCTGGCTGCAGCGGTTCTCGCTATGACTGGGAGCCGGTCGTACGTTGTGCACCAACCCTTGCCGAAGGACGATCCGGTCCGTCGCCGCCCCGATATCAGCCGAGCCAAAGTGATTTTCGGATGGGAGCCCAAGGTATCGCTGGAGGAAGGGCTACGCCGCACCATTGTCTTTATCCGCCAGATCCTGGCTGATAGAGGGCCAGTTCGAGAACAGTGAAGGGGTATGGGTAGTGCTTATGAGACAAAGTCCTCCAGGAGGCTACAATGCGAATAGGTCTTTATTACCAAGATCATTTAGGTTCTGGAGGTTATCCCAAGGATACACGTTCGTTAGCAGAGCATTTGGTCAGGAGTGGTGCAGAGGTCTTCGTTTACACCTTTGGTGACCCAGACATCGAAACAGTTAGGAGTACCCTCCGAACACAATGCGAGAAAGGAATAACCGTAAGACTCGCTCAGAGGAAGGAATTGGACTCAAAGCGCTATACTCTGCGAAGGTTAGAACAATGGTGGTCCGGTAACCCGGACGGTATTGAGTTGATGACGTTTTGGGGAACCTACCTGATTTCCAATATCAGGGCCGCTATGGTTGCACGAAAAAACAAGATACCCTACGTGGTGTCACCTCTGACAGGGACACTTGATCAACACCGTTTGCGGGGAGGGATATTTCGGTTCTTGCGAAAGGAGGCTTTTCTTCGACTCTACTTTAGAACAGTCCTACAACATGCGTTAACAATCCATGCCCTTTCACCTTTCGAGAGCGAGGCGATTGCAAAGTCGTTCGGAATCATGCCGGATAAGTTCATTGTGGTTCCCTTGGGAATACATACAGATGAGATCGTTCCGACAGAATATAGGCGAGCGCCTTCAAGATCGTCCGACCCAGGAAGCTACTTCTTGTACTTGGGGCGCCCCGACATTCACCAGAAGAGCATTGACTTATTGTTAGGAGCTGCAGGCCAATTAGCATCCTTTCTTCGGGAAAAAAGATTAAAGCTCATACTGGCGGGAAAGGATCGCAACAATACATGGGACAAGGTATCCAAGATTGTCGCTCAAAAAGGCCTACGTGATGTTGTTCTCGTCATAAGAGACGTCAGCGACTCAGAAAAGTACTGGCTGATGGAAAGGGCAGTGGCGTTTTGCCATCCTTCACGGTATGATGGCGTTCCTCGTTCTGTTAGGGAGACCCTCGCTGTAGGCACCCCAGTTGTAGTCACCCGAGAAACCAACCTATCTGAGTTAGTGGGCCACTACGACGCCGGTGTGGTCGCCGATTTGAATGCCACTAGTATCGCGAAAGCCATGGTGAAAGTGTCTGACCCTGACTTAAGCCAAGAACTGAGAAGGAACGCCTTGCACCTGGCGAGTAACGAACTACAGTGGCCCGCTCTAGGTGATAAATACCGAACCTATTACGCCAAGCTACTACGAGGAGCAATGCTGTGAGACGTTTGAATGTTGGTTGCGGGAAGGACATACGGAAAGGGTGGATAAATCTAGACCGTGTAAGGTTGCCTGGCGTAGACGTTATCCATGATATCACTGATCTGCCCCTTCCTTTTGATAAGGAAACCTTCGACGAGGTCTTGTATCAGCACGTCCTCGAACACATAGAGAATTACGTTGTAGTACTAGGTGAATTCCACAGGATTCTGAAGCCTGGTGGCAGACTTGCGGTAATTGTCCCGCATTTCACCTCAAAAGACGCTTACAGCGATCCTACCCATCAAAGGTTCTTCTCAGCTCATACCTTTCGCTACTTCGTGAGCCAACATCCTAGGTCATATTACTTCGACTTTGCCTTCGGAAAGGTTGAAGGTATCTACATCCACTTCGATAGACGGGTCTTGTATTTCTACAACTACTTCTTGGAACGTATCGTGAACTTGAATACGAGGCTGCAGAACCTATATGAAGGAAGCCCATTACGCATTTTTCCTGCCACAGTTACTGAAGCCAAATTGCTGAAGAGTGAAGTGCCGCGGAGGGAAGAACTTGTACAACTCCTAGGGGCTTGTTCAGATCTGTAAGCCAAGGGCTGGGACGGACAATTCTCTTGCGGAGGAAACCAATGTCAGACCTAGTCTCTATAATTACCCCATCCTTTAACCGAGCAGAATACCTCCCTGTGTGCATTCAGTCAGTGAGGAGACAGACATATAAGCATATAGAGCATATCGTTGTGGATGGTGCGTCCAATGACGGGACAAGAGAAGTCCTAAGAAAGCATGAACATTTATACAACATGAAATGGATAAGTGAACCCGACACGGGAATGTACGATGCCATCAACAAAGGCATTAGTATGGCGCAAGGAGAGGTCATAGCCTATCTGAATACTGACGATCTCTACTTGCCGTGGGCCGTTGAGACAGCTACAAGAGCCTTGGCAAAGGCCGAAATCGTTTTCGGTGATTTGTGTGTTCTAGTAAGCAGCAAGACTCATAACGCTTGTCGGTTGCAGTTTTACCGACCCTTTAATTTCCAATACTACGCGAACTTCTCCACAATTGGCCAGCCGACGGTGTTCTTAAGAAGGAAAGTTCTTGATACCGTAGGGTTATTCGATACTTCATTCAAGCTACTAGCTGACTGCGAGTATTGGTTAAGAGCTGCCATTCGGGGTTTTGTTCCGGCAAAGATAAATGAAGTCACAGCGGTACAGGTGGATCATCAAGGCACTTTGCGGGTGGCGATGGAGAGACTCCTGCGAGAAGAATTCCTTGAGTTGCGCAGGCGATATGCTATGCCACCGTCAGCGCAAAAACGTTCCTTTGAACGAATTCGCACAAGCCTTTTCTGGAGAAAAAGCCTCCTTACCTTCTTAGTAAACTATTATCTTCCTAACTCCCAGAGATGGAGCTGGACCAGCTTTATTGAGTTTATCCAGTCACGAGACATACCCGTTGACCTCAGAATGTGGTTACTAGCCCTAGTTCCATATGAATTCCGAAGGAACCGGAACATGTCGTACTTGAGTTGCGAACGACTAATCCAGGCCGCGATCGACGGAGAGGAGCGATCACCCGATTGACACGAACTTTCTTTTCTCCATTGATTCTCGCCGCCATCACCTTGGTTCTGGTCGTCTCAACGTTAACTACACTAGCAAACTATAAGTCTCAGCCTAACGATGTCTTACTCACTGAAATCTGCGTTTTCTCGGTCTGGCCACTCTTGTTGCTTGCGAAGGAAAAGTTATTCTGGTTGCTGCTCGCCATTCCGCCAGGGTTCATTATCTGGATCCAATCATTTTTCAATGCCCAGAGGGCTATTACAGATCTAACTATTACCGCGCTCGTTTTCCTAATCGCAGCTTCGGGGGTAAGTAGAAATAGATTCCGCGTGGGACATTTCGGGTTTTTCGTCACGTACTTACTGCTCTTGGGTTTCTTGGGTTTCCGCCTTGCTTCTTCACCCTATAGCGGAAGATCTACAACCATAACGACCCTGGCATTCTACCTTGCGGTATTCCTCATTGCAATCAATGTAAGTACCTATTCCCGAAAGAAACCAGAGGATCTCGCTCTTGCCTTGGAGTACAGCGTGTTGGCGTCAATCGTCGGGAGTGTCGGGGTGGAGATTTACCAATTCCTTCATCAGTGGCAGCTATACGTTAGCAATGTCGCCTATCCTCTGGTAACCGGGCTTCTCTATCAACGGACCCACCTGGGTTACTTAATCGCACTAGGAGTGGGAATCACATATCCTCGTGTAATGGCTTATCGACAAAAGAGGAGTTTGCTTCTCTGGCTAGGTTTCACCGTGATACTATTAATGGCTCTTATCCTGTCTTTGGGGAGAGGGGGTTGGTTGGCTGCTAGCCTTATACTTCTGACGACCTCCCTAACCTATCGAAAATCCAGGTACGCGGTAATTGCCGCTGGATGTTTCGCCTTTTTGATCTTTGTAGTTCCCGCAGCCAATTCTCGACTCTTCATTAGCCCTCCAGGCACTGATATCTCAACGGGAAGATTAATGATTTGGAACCTTCTCTGGAACCAGGCCAAGGAAAACCTCGTTTTCGGGCACGGGCTCGGATATATGTGGAGTCTAACAGATCGGA
>JAJYMS010000197.1 GCA_021786825.1 Bacillota bacterium
GATGGCGGATGCCTTGCGCCAGGGCAAGCTGGGGGTGATGGACTACATCAACATGCAGAACATCCAGGCCGACACGGGCATGCGGGAGTCCTTCGGCCGTCTCGGGCCGCGCACCGAAGGGCCGAGCGGCGGCGCCGGCGGCGGCGGGACCGGGACCGGCGGCACTGGTGCCGGCGGCGGCGGCGACAAGAGGTAAACGCCGGGGGGGAGGTGTAGGAATGTCGGGAATTTGGACCCTGGCGGTGCTGGGATTCGTCCTTTTCAGCCTGGCTTCCGCCCTGGCCGACCGCCGAAGGCAACTGGAGCGGCGGGAGCAGCGGAGAATGGCGCCCCCGCGGGATCTTGCCCCCCGGGACACCAGGCCCCGCGAGTTGAGACCGCCCGTCCTCGCCGCGGGGGCTCCGGTGGCCGGCCCCATCCCCAGCCAGGCCGCCTCGAGCGCGGTGCTGATGACCGTCCCTTCCACCGCCGGGCCGGTGGAACCGGCCCCGGGTATCGCCGCCCCGGAGGGCGAGAGTCTGCTCCAGTCCGTGGTCTGGGGCGTGGTACTGGCGCCGCCGCAGGTTAAGGCGCGTCGATCCGCCGGTTTTCCTGGTCGGCCGCCGGGGGCCGAGGGACCAGGCGGCGGCGCAGTCTGGACCAGATGAACCAGACCGGCAGGGCGGCGGCGGCCGCGTAGGCCACCAGTGGCAGCGCGCCGATGGCAAAGATGAAGACGTCACCGGTGAAGGTCCCGACCAGCCGGCTCATGTCCAGGAAGGCGGCCCGGGCGCGGCTCCAGATCCCCGGGGCGGCGGCCGCGGGCTTCTTGCTGCCCGACAACAGGGTCAACTGGATGGTGGAGAACTCCACCCGGTCTTGGAGGACGTTCAGGCGGCCGGTCAGGGACTCGACCTCGGCCCGCACCCGCGCCAGCTCGCTTTCCAGCTTCAGCAGTTCGTCCACCGAGGCGGCGCGGGACATGATTGCCCGCAGCCGCTGTTCGTGTTCGGTGGCGCTGTCCAGGCGGGCCCGCAGGTCCACGAACTCACCCGTGACGTCGGTGGTGTAGATGCGGTGGGCGTCCACTTCTCCCAGTTCCTCAAGGTGAGCCAGGAAGGAGCTGAATTGGCGGGAGGGGACCCGCAGGGTCATCTGCGCCCGCCGGTCCGATGGACTGATGCCGGCCAGGGTGGAGTCGGCCACGATCCCCAGGACCGCGTCGACCGCCAACTCGACCTGTCTCACGGCCCCGGTGACGTCTTCCACTTTGAGTGTCAGTTCGGCGTTCTTGATCACCTGGCGGTCGAGCAGGTTGGTGCCGCTGCGGGGCAGCGGCGGCAGCGGCTGGCCACCACCCGGTGAACCGGCTGCCTCCCGCCCCGCCGTGACCGCCGGGCCGGCCGCGGGCTTTTGGGCCTGAACGGCCGAGTCGTGGGCGTTCTTGGCCGGCGCGGGAGCGACGCCGCTTCGACTTGGCGCGCCGCAGGCGGTTAACAATCCCAGGATCACGAGGGCGACCGCGGCCAGGGCCAGGCGGCGGTGCGGTCGGCTGATCAGCCCGGACATGCTCGTACCCCCTCTGTAACCTTCTGGTTCTATAGACGAGGGGCGGGGCTCCAGGTTGCGCCGGGGCCACCGGCTCTTGGCAGGGTCATTCTCGGCCGGGAGGAGGCATAGGCATCTGGCAGGGGAGGGAATCGGCTTTGAGCGGCTATGAACTCCGGCGGCGCCTCAGTCAGGCCTTTGACCTTCCCCAGGACGTGAGCCTTGACCTGCCGCGCATCCTGCTCGTGGGTCGCCTGCAACTGGTGGTGGAGAACCACCGCGGGCTGATCGACTACACCCCCGAGCGGATCACCGTCGGCGTGCCGCGGGGTCAACTGGCGGTCTGGGGGCGCGATTTGGTGATCGGGAGCATCTCGCCGGAGGAGCTGAGCGTGACCGGACAGATCGACGGCGTCCGCTTCGAGGGGTAGGTTTTCGGTGTTCTTCGCCTGGGTCTGGGCATACTGGAAGGGTTACCTCTCGATCAGCGCCCGGGGTCCCTACCTGGAGCGCTTTCTCAACCTTTGCTCGACCCGGGGCTTGCACCTGTGGCAGATTCAGTACGCCGGCGCCGTCCTGCAGGCCCGGATGACGGTCGTCAGCTTCCGGCACCTGCGGCCCATCGCCAGGCAAACCCGCACCCGGGTGCACATCGAGGGCCGGGCGGGGCTGCCTTTCCTGCTGGCCGGACTGGAGCGGCAGCGGGGGATGGTGGCCGGGGCCTTCCTGGCCCTGACCGCGATCGTCTATCTCTCGGGTTTCGTGTGGTTCGTCGAGGTCAAGGTCCCCGAGGGGGTCGATCGCGGCCAGGTGCGGGCGGTCGCCGCGGAGGCGGGACTGCGTCCCGGGGCGCGGCGGAGCGCGGTTTCACCGCGGCTGGTGGAGAGTGGACTGGAGGCGCGCGTCCCCGCCATTGCCCAGGCCATCGTCACCGTCGCCGGAACCCGGGCGGTCGTCGAGGTGGTCCGGCAGACGCTGCCGAAGCCCCCGGCGGACCGCCGCCCGGCCGACATCGTGGCCCGCAAGTCGGGCCTGGTCACCCGCCTGGTGGTCATCATGGGGCGGCCCGCGGCAAGAGAGAACCAGGCGGTTCGCGCCGGGCAGGTGCTGATCGAAGGGGTGATCGGAGGGCGCGACCGCTCGGCCCCCGACCAGCTCGCCGTGCGGGCGGCCGGGGAGGTTTGGGCCCGGGTCTGGTACGAGGGATACGAGGAGATACCCCTGCAGTATCGCGAGATGGTTAGAACCAGCCGCGCTTTCCAACGTCAGGTAATGAAGTTCGGGGCGAGGGAGATAATAGTTCGGGGATGGGGGGAGATTCCCTTCCCCCGTTACGAGGTGGAAGAGAGTGTAAATCCCTGGCTGACGTGGAGGAATCAGCTCTTCCATGTCGAAACCAATACGCTGACCTACTACGAAGTCGATGCAGCGCAGCGGCAACGCACGGAACCGGCGGCGTTGTCCCTGGCCGAAGCGAGGGCGGCTCGCCGGGTGTTGGGACAACTGGACCCCGGAGCGCAACTCATCTCGGTCAAGGTCAAGGTCATCAACCGCGGGCCGGGTTGGGTGGGCGTGCACACGGCGGTGGAGACCCTGGAGGATATCGGGGTGGTTGCCGTACGCGGCTCCCCGGGCCGGTGAGGCCCGGGCGGACGGTTGGGCGGGAGGAGAGAACCACTGGAAGACGCGCAGGCGGAGGGCCACGACGGGGTTGAGGAGCGCCTGGCCGTGCGCGATAACGCGGAAGCGCTGGCCCTCTTCGGTCAGCGGGACACCTACCTGCGTTTGATCGAGGCCGCTTTCCCGGTGCGGGTGCTCGCCCGCGGCGGCGAAGTGGCCCTGTTTGGGCCAGCCGAGGACGCGCGCAAGGTCAAGGGCCTGCTGCAGGAGTTACTGGCGCTCTTACGTTCGGGCAACCAGCTCTCGGAGCGGGATGTCACCTACGCCGTGCGCCTGTTGCAGGAAACGGGGCAGGTGAGCCTCGGCGAGATCTTTTCGGACGTGGTGACGGTCACGGTCCGGGGCCGGCCCATCAAGCCCAAGACCCTGGGGCAGAAGCGCTACGTTGATGCGATGCGCCGTAACAGCCTGGTCCTGGGCATCGGTCCCGCCGGCACGGGCAAGACCTACCTGGCCATGGCGATGGCCATCGCCGCCTTCAAGAACCGGGAAGTGGCCCGGATCATCCTCACCCGTCCGGCGGTGGAGGCCGGCGAGAAACTCGGTTTTCTGCCGGGGGACCTGCAAGAGAAGGTCAACCCTTACCTGCGACCGCTGCACGACGCCCTTTTCGATATCCTGGGTCCCGAGACAGTCGAAAAGTACCGGGAAAAGGGGTTGATCGAGGTGGCTCCGCTCGCCTACATGAGGGGCCGGACCCTTGACGACTCCTTCATCGTTCTTGACGAGGCCCAGAACACCACCCCTGAACAAATGAAGATGTTCCTGACCCGGCTCGGCTTTGCGTCCAAGGCGGTGGTGACCGGGGACATCACCCAGGTGGACCTGCCCCGCGGTACCGACTCGGGGCTGGAGCAAGCCCGCCTGGTGCTGCGCGACGTGGAGGGGATCGAATTCGTCCACCTGACGGACCAGGACGTGGTCCGGCACGAGTTGGTCCAAAAGATCATCAAGGCCTACGAGAACTGGTCCAAGGAACGCGACGAAGGGACTCGGACCTAGATGTTTCCTTTTGACTTCTGGCGCGAGGGTTTCAACAAGCTGTGGGCGAGCGGGGTGCACGGTCAGGCTCCGGCGCGGCGCCTGGCGTGGGTGGGGTTCTTTTTTGCCGTTTTGAGCGTGCTGCTGGTGACCTCCCTCGGTCCCCAGGGTTACGACCTCAGCATCGGGCAGGTTGCGCCGGTGACCATCAGGGCCCCGCGGACGGTGGAAAACCGGGTGGCCACCGAGCGTAAGCGCAAGGAGCGGGCGGACCTGGTGCAGCCCGTCTATGACCTCAACCCTTCGGTGGCCACGGCCGCCCAGACCCGCATCGGGGAGGTTTTTGCCAACCTCCGCCTGGTCCGGGCCGAGCAGGGATTGGCTGATGACAAGAAGGTCGAGACGCTGAAGTCCACGCTGCACCTGGAACTGCTGGACCCCGTGTGGCTTTCGCTCCTGAAGGCCGACGACACCACCCTGGCCGGTCTGGAGGAAACCACCCGGCAGGTGGTGGGCAGGGCCCTGGACGCGCGGATCGCCGGCGAACCCCAGGCAGCCCAGATTCGCCAGCAGGTCGAGGATAGCATCCGGGATCTCGGCCTGTCCAGCGACCTCCGCCTTTTCGTGGCCGAGGTGGCCCGGCCGCTGATCAAAGCCAACCTGGTATACAACGAAAGCGAGACCCAGCGCGCCCGGGCGGCCGTTCAAGCCCAGGTGGACCCGGAGGTGGTCCTGCGCGACCAGGTCATCGTCCGGGAAGGGGAGCCGGTTACCCGCGAGCAACTGGAGATTCTGCGGGACCTGGGCCTGCTGCGGACCGGCTCCAACGCCCGGACGATGGGCGGTGCGGCGATCCTGGGCTTCATCCTGGTGGGCCTGGTGGGAACCTACGTCAACCAGAACCTGCGGGAGATGCTGGTCAGCGAGCGCAAGATCGTGATCCTCGGCCTGATCTTCACGGTGACGGTGATCCTTTCCCAGAGCCTACACGCCCTTTCGGGCTACCTGGCGCCGGTGGCCATGGCGACTATGTTGGTGACCATTCTGCTGGACGCACGCCTGGCGATCCTGGTGGGCATCGCCATCTCCCTCTTCATCGGAATCGTCACCAACGACCTGCGGTTCGTGATGGTCGGGCTGGTGGGCGGCACGGTGGGCATCTTCTCCGTCTCCCGGCTCTCCCAGCGGTCCGACATCGTGCGGGCCGGCCTCTGGGTGGGGGCGGTGAACGCCCTGGTCATCGCGGGCCTCAACCTGGCCCGGATGCTGGGCACCGCCTGGTGGAAGGAACCCCTCTGGGGGATCGCCAACGGCGTCTTTTCCGCGATCCTGACCAGCGGCAGCCTTCCTTTCTTCGAGAATATGTTCGGCGTCCTGACGGCGGTCAAGCTAATCGAATTCAGCAACCCGAATCAGCCGCTCCTCCGCCGCCTGCTGCTGGAGGCTCCGGGAACCTATCACCACAGCCTGATGGTCGCCAACCTCAGCGAGGCCGCGGCGGAGGCGGTCGGCGCCGATGCGCTGCTCGCCCGCGTGGGGGCCTACTACCACGACATCGGAAAGATGAAGCGACCGTATTTCTTCATTGACAACCAGTTCGGAGGGGAGAACCCGCACGACCAGTTGTCCCCCCACCTTTCGGCCCTGATCATCTCGTCCCACGTCCGCGACGGGATCGAAATGGCCCGGGAGTACCGCCTGCCCCCGGAGATCACCCGGTTCATCCCGGAGCATCACGGCACCAACCTGATTTCCTTTTTCTACAACCGGGCCGCCCAGGGGGAAAAAGCGGAGCAGGTGCTCGAGGAGGACTTCCGGTACGACGGACCGCGGCCACAGTCCAACGAGACGGCCATCGTGATGCTGGCCGACGCGGCGGAAGCGATTGCCCGATCGATGCGCCACCCCACCGCCGAGGCGGTGGAGGAAGCCATCCGCAAGATGATCTCCGCCCGGCTGGCGGACGGGCAGTTGAACCAGGCGGACCTCACCCTGCGCGACCTGGACGTGATCAGTTCGGTGTTCGTGAAGGTTTTGACGGGAATCTTCCACTCCCGAATCGAATACCCGGATGACGACCTTGCCGCGCTGGAGGGCCAGAAGCGACCAAATGCCCGTCTCCGTACGGAACCGGCAGAAAAAGATTGATCTCGGACGCGACCTGCGCCGCGCGCTGCGTCGGGCCGTGGGCCTGGCGCTTTCCGCCCACGGCCTGCCCTCCGAGGCGGAGGTGGCCGTCACCCTGGTCGACGACGCCGCGATCCGGCGACTGAACCGGGACTACCGCGGGGTGGACCGCGCCACGGATGTCCTCTCCTTCGCCCTCAACGAGGGCGGGGAGGTGCCGGAGCCTCCCGGGCCTTGGCGCCTGGTGCTGGGCGATGTGGTGATCAGCCTGGAGCGCGCCCTGGCCCAGGGCGAGGAGTACGGCCATGGGCTGGGGCGGGAGGCTTGTTACCTGGCCGTGCACGGCACCCTGCACCTGCTGGGGTACGAGCACGACACCGGGCCAGGGCGCCGGCGGATGCGGGACACGGAGGAGGAAGTGCTACGGTCGATCGATTTGGAGCGCGAAAACCCCCGGCCCCCCCGCGAAAGCCCATAGTCTCCAGCATCGCCGACGGCCTGGACGGGGTGCGGCACGTGTACCTGACCGAGCGCAGCATCCGGCTGATGCTGGCGGCCGCCGTGGTGAGCCTGGAGCTCGGGTTCCTGGCCCACCTGGACTCGCATGAGTGGGCGGACCTGCTCCTGGCCATCAGCCTGGTGCTGGCGACCGAGATGTTCAACAGCGCCGTGGAGGCGGCGGTCGACCTGGTCCAGCCCGGCTTGCATCCCCTGGCCAGGCTGGCCAAGCACGCGGCGGCCGGCGGAGTCCTCTTCGCCGCCGGCTACGCCCTTTTCATCGGGTTCTACCTGTTCTGGTTCCGGCTGCCCCGGATGATTTCGGCTGTTCCGACGAGAATCGCGGCGCAACCCGGCCTATCCGCCGGGTTCGGGGTGCTCTTGGGGGCCGTCCTGATCGGCGCCCTGATCCCTCCCCGCCGGCGGGGAGAAAAATGAAACGCAGGTGGTCTGGCGAGCGATGCTGAAATGGCTGCGTTCCTCTTTCATCGCCGGGGTCATCGTCCTCACCCCGCTGGCGGTCACCTATCTGGCGGTCGCGTGGACCTTTTCCCTAATCGACGGCCTGGTCGGGGTCCCCCTGCAAACCCTCTTCAAGGTCCGGATCCCGGGCCTGGGGGCCCTGATAACGCTGGCCCTGATCCTGCTGGCCGGCAACCTGGCCAGCAACTATGCCGGGCGGCAGGTCCTCCACCTGATGGACCGGGTGGTCCTCCGCGTCCCCGTGATCCGCAAGATCTACCACACCATGAAGCAACTCGTGGACAGCCTGGTCGCCGGCCAGCAGACCGCGTTCCAGCGCGTGGTGATGATTGAGTACCCGCGGCCGGGGCTGTACGCCATCGGTTTCGTGACCGGGGAGACCCCCTCCGCCGTATTGGGCTGCCAACCCCCGGAGCGGGTGGAGGAAAAAGGCCTGCTCAACGTCTTCGTTCCCACCACCCCCAACCCCACCTCGGGGATGTTGGTGCTCCTGCCCTCCGGGCAGGTGACCCCGCTGAGCCTGAGCGTGGAGGACGGTTTGAAGCTGGTTATCTCAGGCGGGGTGGTCGGGCCGGCCGGGGGGGCGGCCGACGCAACGTTGACGCCTAAACCGGACAAGGAGGCGTGACGCGCGTGGGCTTGACCACTACCCTCCGCCGGCCGCTGGCGGTAACGG
This sequence comes from Bacillota bacterium, assembly GCA_021786825.1. Taxonomy (GTDB): domain Bacteria; phylum Bacillota; class Sulfobacillia; order JAMDAP01; family JAJYMS01; genus JAJYMS01. The sequence continues at coordinate 7,973 of JAJYMS010000197.1, forward strand.
TGGTCCTGGGGCTGTTGCTCGCCGCGGCGGGTTGCGGCCCGCGGACGGCCGCGCCGGTCTCAGGCGGGGAGTCGCAGCCGGTGCCGGAACCGGCGGCCACGGACCAGGACGCCAGCCCCCCCGGACCGCCGCTTCCCGCGGGTCCGACCTCGCCCCTGGACGGCCTGCCTGCGGACGTGGCGAAGATCCAGCGCCGGCCGATCGCCGTGATGATCGACAACCAGACGGACGCGCGGCCCCAGACCGGGCTGCGGCAGGCGGAGATGGTCTACGAGATTCCGGCCGAGGGCGGGATCACCCGTTTCATGGCCGTCTTTCTGGTCAACGCTCCGGTGGTCGGCCCGGTGCGCAGCGCCCGCCACTACTTCGTGCAGTTGGCCAGGGAGTTGGACGCGGTCTACGCCCACGTGGGGGAGAGCCCCCAGGCCGAGACGGAGATGGCCCGCCTGGGCGTCTCCCGGATCGACGACATGCGCGGGGCCGGGGGCTTCTTCCGCACCCGCGACCGGCGCCCGCCCCACAACGACTACCTTGACTTGGCGCGGGCGCGCGAGTGGGCGGCCGCCCGCGGTTACGAGAAGCAGGATCAGACTCCCAGGGGGCCTTTCACCTTCGATCCCGACCTGAAACCCAAGGGGCGGGCCGCGGCGCGGGTGGTGGTTGACATCCCGGGTTCCTCCGAGGGTTACAGCGCGGCCTACAACTACAACTCCACCAGCAAGACCTATTTGCGCTACGTCATGGGCGAGCCGCACCTGGACCCCGTGGATGGGAAGCAGGTGGAGGTCGCCAACCTGGTGATCGAGTACACCTCCATCCGCCCGATTCCCCGGGATGAAGCCGGCCGCCTGGACGTAGACGTGGTGGGCGGCGGACGCGCCCTGATCTTCACGCGGGGCGTCGGCTACGAGGCCAAATGGTCCAAGACGAGCCTTTCCGAGTTGACCCGGTTCACGGACGCCGCCGGCCAAGCGGTGAAGCTTGCTCCCGGGCTGACCTGGATTCACGTGGTGCCCTTGGAGGCCCGCATCGATTGGTAGGAGGGCGGCGATGCAGGAATTGAGTTCCGTCAGTGCCGATGAACTGGTCCGGCTGGCCACCGAGGCCCGCGAGCGGGCCTATGCCCCTTACTCCGGCTTCCGCGTGGGCGCCGCCATCCTGGCGGCGGACGGCCGGGTATACACCGGCGGCAACGTCGAGAACGCCTCCTACGGCCTCTCCATGTGCGCTGAACGCACGGCGGTGTTCAAGGCGGTGTCCGACGGGGCCTTGGCCTTTACCGCCCTGGCGGTGGTCGCCGACTCGGCCGAGCCGCCCAGTCCCTGCGGCGCCTGCCGGCAGGTGCTGGCCGAGTTCGGACCGGCGACCAGGGTGATCAGCGCCAACCTGCACGGCGCCCGCCGGGAGGCGACGGTCGAGGAGTTGCTGCCGGCTGCCTTCTCCGCCGCGCAGTTGGGAGACGCCAGGCCATGACCTTTAGCTCCGCTTTCTGTGCCCTGGTCGGAAAGCCCAACGTGGGCAAGTCCACCCTGCTGAACCGCCTGGTCGGGCAGAAAGTGGCCATCACCAGCAGCAAGCCTCAGACCACGCGCAACCGTATCCTGGGCGTGCTGAGCGGCGACGGCTACCAGATGGTCTTTATCGACACGCCGGGAATTCACAAGCCCCGCCACCTGCTGGGGAAGTACATGGTCTCCCTGGCCACGGCCACCCTGACGGAAGTGGACGTGATTCTATTCTTGGTCGAAGCGACCGCCCTGCCCACCGCCGGTGACCGGAAGATTGCTGCCGCGGTAACCCACCCGGGGACGCCCACGGTCCTGGTGGTGAATAAAATCGACCGCTGCCGCAAGCACGAGCTGCTTCCCGTGCTGGACGCGTACAGCGGTCTGGGGAATTTCGAGGCGGTGGTTCCGGTCTCGGCGCTGAACGGCGAGAACGTCGACCGGTTGCTGGAGGTGTTGCGCCGGCGGCTGCAGCCCGGCCCGCAGTTCTACCCCGACGGCACGGTGACCGACCAGCCCGAGGCCTTCATCGTCGCTGAAGTGGTGCGGGAAAAGGTGCTCCAGCTCACCGAGGACGAGGTTCCCCACGCGGTGGCCGTGCAGGTGGAGGAGGTCGCCCGTCGCCAGGGGGAGACGGTCTACATCCGGGCCAACGTGTACGTGGAACGGCCCTCCCAAAAAGGCATCCTGATCGGCCGGGGCGGGCGGATGCTCAAGGAGATCGGCCGCCTGGCCCGCGAGGAACTGCAGGCTCTGCTGGGGTCCCCCATCTACCTGGAACTGTGGATCAAGGTGGTCAAGGACTGGCGCGAGCGCGGGGATAGGCTGCGCGACTTTGGCTACCGGCGGCCGGACTAGGCCGCCCGGGGGCCCAGGTAGAGCAGGATCACCACGGCGGCCGCCCAGAGGAGGAGATTCAGGATCGTCGGCGGGTCGCTCAGCAGAATGCTCTCCGGGCTGCCGCCCAGGTCCCGGCGGTAGACCAGGTAGAGGTAACGGAACAGCCCGTAAGCGACGAAAGGAATCGTCAGCATGAAGTGGGGCGAGTGGACGGTGAAGCTGTACAGGGCATAGGCGACCAGGGTGGAGGCGGTGACCACCGCGATGAGCTGGTCGAGCAGCATGGTGCTGTATTCGCCCAGCACCGGCCGGTGGTTGACCGCCCCTTCCTCCAGCAACAGCAATTCGTGGCGCCGTTTGGAGAAGCCCAGGAACAGGGCCAGCAGGGCCGTGGTAAGCCACAGCCAGGGCGAGACCGGCACCCCTACCAGAAGGGCCCCCGCCGCCGCCCGGAGGACGAAGCCGCTGGACAGGGAGAAGACGTCCAGGATCACCCGGCGCTTGAGGTCCAGGGAGTAGGCCAGGTTAAGCAGCACGTAAAGCGCCAGGGTGAGGGCGAAGAGGCTCCCCAGGTGCACGGCCAGGCCGAGCGCCGCGGCCAGGGCCGCGGCCGCCAGCAGGCCCGCCTGCCAGGGCTCGACGGCGCCGGAGGCCAGGGGGCGGTCGCGCTTGCGCGGGTGTTCCCGGTCCAGGGCGCGGTCCCGCAGGTCGTTGCTGACGTAGACGGCCGCGGAGGCGAACACAAAGGCGACGACGCCGGCGGTGGCCCTGGCCGTCAGGTCCGGGCGCAGAAGGTTTCCGGAAAAGACGACCCCGGCGTAGACCACCAGGTTCTTGGTCCACTGTCGGGGACGTAGCAACTGCAGCAACTGCACGGGCAGAGACGGTTTAGCGGGCATCCGTCGCGCTTCCCCCTGACGGGCTTAGTTTAGCATGCCTGGAGGGTTTCGACAACGCAGGTCAAAGCCTGCCGCACGGGTTCCCGGGGGGACTTGCAGGGGCGGTGATGGTATACCGGGGTCTGCGCTCTTGCCCGACCAGGTTTGCGGCGCGCAGCAGCTCCCGGTCACCAACGATTTCGTTGGCCGGTCCGCTGGCCGCCAGCCGGTGATCCTCACCGAGGACCACCGCGCGGTGGGCGAGCTCGCGCACCAACTCCAGGTCCTGAGTCGCCAGGACGATCGTCTGGCCGGCGTCGCGCCGATCGACCAGTAGGTCCAGCAAGGCCTCCCGGCTGCGCGGGTCCAGGCCGGCCGTCGGTTCGTCGAGCAGCAGCACGTCGGGGGAGGTGGCCAGGATACAGGCTACCGCAACCCTTTTCTTCTCCCCGGCGCTCAAGCAGTCGGGGGAGCGGTGTCGGAGATGGCCGATTTGCAGCAGTTCGAAGATCGTTTCGCTGCGCCGCAGGACCTCGGAGTCCGGCAACCCCAGTTGCAGCGGCCCGAAGGCCACCTCCTCCAGCACGGTTGGGTTGAAAAGCTGGGCATCGGAGTTTTGCATCACCAGGCCCACCTGTTGTCGAAAGCGGCGAGCGAACCCTTCCTCCGCCATGGCCGCCTCGCAGAGCCTCTGGCCGAAAGCGAGGATCTCTCCGGCTACCGGATAGAGCAGCGCATCAAGCAAACGGAGCAGGGTGCTCTTGCCGGACCCATTGGCCCCGAGCACAGCCAGGGCCTCATTCCGGGAAATGGTCAGGTCTAATCCGTCCAGGGCCCAGGCAGGAGGCGCGGGCGGTCTGGCGTACGAGAAGCGGACTCCGGTGAGCGAAAAGATCTCTTCGGTTTGCAAAGCTAACCTCCCCGGCAATGCTGAGCGTAGACGATGGCGAGGGAAATGGCCACGGCACAGGCCATGATGAGGAAGTCAGCCGCGCGTGGGGGCGCGCGCCGCAGGGAGCGGAAGTCGCCGAGATAGCCGCGCGAGAGCATCGCCGCATGAACCTCGCCCGCAAGGTCCTGGGCCTGACCCGCCAGGCGGGCGGCGGCGAGCCCGAGGAAGCGCCGCTGCTGGGCCGGGGTCGACGGTGAGAGGCTGCGTGAGAGGCGCCCCTCCTGGTACTCGGCCCCTCGCCGCAGGAAGCTGGTGAGGTAGCGGTGAGTCAACTGCAGGGTGACCGCAAACGCGGGCGGTACTCCCAGGCTCCGCAACGCCGATAACAGGTCAACCCAACGGTTCACCCGGGTCAGGAGCAGGACGCTGGACAGGGAAACCGCCGCGCGCAATACCAGCGTGGAAGCAGCTCTGGTTCCCTGCCGGGTGACGAAGAGTTCGGCCGGAATGCTCAGCACGCCCCAGCGGAGGGGAGTGGGGCGGCTGTAAATCAGCAGGACCGGGTCGCCGGGCGTAAACCAACTCAGGACCGCCGGGACGGCGAGCAGGCCGGTGAAGAGCAACACCGCGAGGGTCGTCCGGCGCAGCAGCGAGCCCGGCTTACACCCGGCCAACGCCGCTGCGGCCAGGGTGAGCAGGAAGGCGCCAAGGAGAAAGCGCGGTTCGTGCAACAGCGAAACCGCTACCAGCCAGGTCAAAGTCGCCATCACCCAGGTGCGCGGGTCGAGCGCCAGCCGGCCGCCGGCCGGGCGGACGGCTTCACCCCGGGTGACTTCCCAGGCGGCCGCGAGGAGGTGCGCCAGGGTCGCCTCGATCCTTCCCCGACGAAGGCGGTGCGGGGAAGGCGCTCCCAATGAAACCCTCATCGGTGCGTCTCCTCCGGCGGCACGCGGCGCGACCCTGCGCAGCAGACTTGCCGCGCCCACCACCGCCAGCCACAACAGCCCGGCGCCAAGCAGGGCCGAGACGATGTAAGACCCCGCCCGCGCCCACACGGTGGTCGCCGGTTGCAGGGCGTAATTCGGCAACAGGGCGTGGGACCAGACGCGGGCGTAGCGCTCCAGCCCGGCCGGGACGTAGCCGAGCCGCCCCGCCAGCCGCTCGGTTCCCCACTCTCCCCAGGCCGCTCCCTGGGCCAGCAGGCCCAGTGGGGTGAGCAAAGCCAGTCCCACCAGCGCCCAGGCC
>JAJYMS010000132.1 GCA_021786825.1 Bacillota bacterium
CGTTGCGGGCCTCGGCCACCACGGTGACGTTCTCGACCCCCTGAACGAACCGCCGCAGGGCACGGCGTTCGAGTTCTTCGTCATCAGCTATCAGCAACCTTAGCAATCGCCATCCCTCCCACGGCGGCGCCCAACGGCACCCGGATCCGGACCAGGGTTCCCCTGGCCACGGGCAGGAACGCCAGGCCATAATGTCTTCCAAAGTAGTGTTGTAGCCGCTGATGAACGTTGGGAATGCCAAGGCCGGTGGTGTGGCCCCCGCTCGAGGGCGCGGCGGCCTGGGAAAGCAGAAAGTTGCCCCGGGCGGGATCGAGGCCGGTGCCGTTGTCCAGCACCTCGACCACGGCATCGTCCCCGTCGACCCACGCGCGAATGGCCACTTCCCCTCCTTCCACCAGGGGTTCCAGACCCCGGACCACCGCGTTTTCCACGATCGGCTGCACCGTCAGAATCGGAATCGGTACGTCCATCACTTGGGGCGAAATCTCGAACCGGCTCCGGATGCGCTCGCCAAACCGGGCCTTTTGAATGTGCAGGTAGTCCTCGACATGGGTGAGTTCCTCCCGCAGGGGGACCAACTGGTCGATGCGGGAGAGGCTGAAGCGGAGGATTCGCGTCATCCGGAAGACCAGTTCTTGAGTATGAACCGCGTCTTCAAACAGGGCCATCCGGGCCACCGTGTTAAGAGCGTTGAACAGGAAGTGCGGGTTCACCTGGGACTGCAGCACTCGCAGTTCCATTTCCTTGAGGTTCTTCTCCAGTTCCATGCGGGCCCGGCTCTCTTCGGACAGTCGTCGTTGGGTCTGGAGGGAAACCACCAGGTTGACGATGTAGTTGGCCAGAATGTACAGGAGGTCGGCGGCCGCCTTCAGGCGGGGGGCAGGCATGACGGTGATGTTGTCAAGCCCCTTGTCCACCACCTCGGGGCTGACCCCCAGGTCGCCCAACTGGGCGGCGATGGCCCTGCGCTTGGCGGCGTCAGGCCGGTCCAGCAGCACCTGGCCGCAAAGCACGCTGCCCGCGTACTCGTCGTTGACCACGATGGGAGCCGCCACGTCCAGCAAGCCGGCATGACAGTAATGGATGTGGGGCTTCCGGGTTCGGGCCGCTTCCCGGCCCGCGTCCGCGTCGCTGTCAAAGCAACGCTGGCGGCCCAGGGCTGTGGCCCGGATGTTTCGGCATAGCTCGCAGAAGTGGCTGGCCTGGGTCAAGGCGCGCCCATGACTGTCCGCGATGATGGCCGCTAAACCTGTCGCTTCGGCAAACCGGCTCTGGATCTCCTGCAGGGTGTTTACGTCGATCATATCCCAGAGGCCGGCACCCTCTCCCATCGGCTTCACCCCCTTTGATTCTCAAGGAACCACGGCCTTGGCGGCCGCGTCGCCGGTTATGACCCGCTCCCGCCGCCGCGCGGCTTCCGCCATGGCCAGGTCGGCCAACAGGTTGAGCCATCGGGGGTTACCCCCCGACGTCTTGCTCAGCACCACCACCGCCTCCCGGCTAAAAGGCATTTCGTTCAAGCCGGCTGCCTGCACCCGGTGGCGTAGATACGAGGCGACCTCCTCCGGCCCCAGTTCCCCCAGTTGGACCTTCACCGCAACCCGGGAAGCCAGCGACGCCAGGCCCGGCCGGCGCAGCCGGCGGAGCAGCGACGGCTGACCCGCCAGAATGACGTTGGCCAGTTTGTCGGGCGCCTCCAGGTTGGTCAGCAGCTTGAGTTCCAGCAGGGCTTCACGCGGCAGCAGTTGGGCCTCGTCCGCGACCAGGGTGAAGCCTTCACCTTGGGCGTGGAGGGCGGAGAGTCCCGCGAAAATGGCCTGGACCAGGGCCGTCCGGTCGCGGGGGATCGGCTTGATCCCAAGCGCGGTGGCCACCTGGACCAGCACCGCCCTCGGAGTGAGGCCCTGGGAAGGGAGCAGCCAGACGACTCGGTGACGAACCGCGTCTTCCCGCAAGCCGGCCTCCAGGGCCCGACAAACCATGGTCTTGCCGACCCCGGGGACCCCGGTCACCAGCAAGCAGCCTGCCCGGAACTCCATCCCACGCCGCAGCCTTTCCAGGTCTCGCGACACGGAGTGAGAGCACCAGAAGTAACGGGGGTCGGACGCCAGTCCCCAGGGGTACTCCTTCAGGTGAAAAAAATGCAGGTACGAAGCATCCATGTCCAGCCCTCCGGGCAAAACGAACCGCCCTGGCACGAGCGGAACGACCAGTACCAGGCGACAAGTACTAACTGTAATTCGCCTTCGTGCTATGTGTTCCTCTATTCTTAAAGCTCAGTCCAAAATGAGGTAAATCCCGTGCGAGCACGGGTCACGATGCTCCAGACGCGCGGCGGCCGTCACGGCAGGACTGCGCGCTCTTCAGCGCGAAGCATGTGTCACTCTTGAGCGTTCCATCGCGCAGGGAGGCGACATCTTGACCCGGCGGCTGGTGGTGGTCGGCGGCGTGGCGGCGGGCATGAGCGCCGCGTCGCGGGCGCGCAGGCTGGATCCCGACCTTGAGGTGCTTGTCTTCGAAGCCGGCCCGCACGTGGCCTACGGGGCGTGCGGCTTGCCCTATTTCCTTGCCGGGATGGTCTCTCAACCCGAGGACCTGCTGGCCTACCCCCTCGACAGCTTCCGGCGGGAGCGCAACATCCACGTCTACCCCCGCCATCGGGTGCTGTCCCTGGACCTGGAACACAAGCTGGTGCGTGTCCGGGCTGGCAGCACCGACTTCAGCATCCCGTTCGGGCGGCTGGTGCTGTCCACCGGGGCGGAACCCCTGCGTCCCGACCTTCCAGGGGCCGACCTGGCGGGGGTCTTCACCCTCCGGACCCTTGCGGACGGCGTCGCCATCCGCGACTACGTGCGTGCCCAGGAACCGCGCCGGGCCGTGATCGTAGGGGCCGGCTACGTCGGCCTGGAGATGGCGGAGGCCTTTTCCCGCCTGGGCATGACGGTTACCCTCTTGGAAAAGGCCGGCCAGGTGCTGCCCGGCTGGGATGCGCACCTGGCCGGCGAGTTGGCCAAGGCCGCGAGAGCCGCCGGAGTGGACGTCCGCACCGGCGCCCCGCTGCAGGCGATGGAGGGGACGACACGGGTGCGCTCGGTCACTTTCGGGGGAGGGAGCGCGCCGGCCGACCTGGTCCTGCTGGCCCTGGGAGTCCGGCCCGCCGCGGGTCTGGCGGCGGCGGCCGGGCTGCGGCTGGGAGCCGCCGGGGCCATCGAGGTCGACCTCCACCAGCAAACGAGCCACCCTGACGTCTTCGCCGCCGGGGACTGCGCCCAGACCCGGCACCTGGTGACGGGCAGCCCCGCCTATATCCCCCTCGGCACCACCGCCAACAAGCAGGGGCGCGTGGCTGGCGCCAACGCCGCCGGAGGCAACGAGGAGTTCCCCGGAGTAGTAGGGACCCGGGTCGTGGCGATCTTTGGCCTGGAGGCGGCGCGCACGGGCCTGACCGAGGCGGAAGCGGCCGCCGCCGGGATGGACCCGGTCACGGCGGAGGTGGAACAAACGGCCACCGCCGGCTTCTATCCGGGCCCGGGGCCGGTTCGCGTGCACCTGGCGGTGGACCGCCGCTCCCGGCGGGTGGTGGGCGCGCAGATGCTGGGCGCCGGGGGAGTCTCCGGCCGGATCAACACGATCGCCGCCGCCCTGCAAGGGCACTGGACCATCGACGAGCTCTCCTCCCTGGACCTGGGCTACGCCCCCCCGGTGGCGCCGGTATGGGACCCCATCCTCATCGCCGCCCGGGCAGCCGAACGGGTCCTGGAGGGAGAAAATCGAGCGGATCAGTGAGCACCTGATCCTGCCCCCGGGAATCCCCGCCGCGCTCCGCGCGGTAGGCTTCCGCCAGCAGTTCCACGACGTGCCGGACCGGATGGGCCAGACCGGCCTGGGTCAGCGCGTCCTCCAACTGCATCCGGCACGCCGGGCAGCCCGTCGCGACCGCCGCCGCACCGGTGCCGGCGATGTCCTTCACCTTGTGGGCCGCGACCCGCATCGACAGCCCGTAGTGGCTCAGGCTGAAGGAGCCTGCGCCGCCGCAGCACCGGCCCGGGTCGGACAACTCGCGGAACTCGACTCCCGGAATGGCCCGGAGGATCTCCCGCGGTTGGCGGGTCACCCCGGCGATCCGGTTGAGGTGGCAAGGGTCGTGGTAGGTGACGGACACGCCGAGGGAGGCGGTGGGCGGCCGGAGGCCGACGACGTCGACCAGGAACTCCGAAATGTCGTAGGTCTTCCGGGCCAGGGCCGCGGCGGTGCGGTGGGCCTCGCCGGGGAGAAGCTCGGGGTAGTGATGCCTCCAGGCCGCGACACAGGTTGAACAACTGGTGATCAGCGCATCCACCTGCAGCCCGGCGAAGACGCCCAGGTTGGATTGGGCCATTTCCCGGGCCAGCCTTTGGTCCCCCGCCACAATTACCGGGATGCCGCAACAGTGCTGGGTTGAGGGGATGACCACCTCGACCCGGTTCTCGGCCAGCACCTCGACCACGGACCGACCGATGCCGGTATACACGTAGGTGTTCATACACCCGGCAAAGTACGCGACGCGCCACCTTGCCTCCGGGACCCGCACGACCGGAGGCAGTTCCTCCAGGAGGGTGCGCCTGGCGAGCGCCGGCACCACCCGGCGCCGGTCGAGGCCGATGGGGAACCGGGGCCGGCGGACCAGCCCCTGCAAACGCCGACCGGCCCTCAGACTCCCCCGGAAGACGCGCCGGTGACGGAGGACGCCGTAGAAGACGAGCCGCTTGACTGGACTTAGGCCCCGCCTCCGCACCGCGGCTGTCCGGGCCGCCAGGATGACCCGGTCGAACCTCACCCCGCTGGGGCAGTTGGCGCTGCAGGCGCCGCAGGTCAAGCACAGCGCCAGCCGGTCCTCGAGCCGGCCGCCCAGGGCGAGTTCGCCGGCGAGCAGGGCCTCCACCAGACGTATCTTGCCGCGGGCCGCCGCGGCTTCTTTGCGCAGTTCGGAGTACAGCGGGCAAACCGCCTGGCAGTTGCCGCACTTCATGCAGCGGTCGAGTTCGGACCGGATCGTTGCCAGGTCATCATAGCCGGCCATCAGGTGCCGACCACCTTGCCGGGGTTCAGGATTCCGAGCGGGTCCAGGGCCTGCTTGATCCGGCGGTGCAGTTCGACTCCCTCTTCCCCCAGCTCCCAGGTCAGGTACCTCTGCTTGGCGGCGCCGATGCCATGCTCGCCGGAAAGGGTGCCCCCCAGGTCCAGCGCGACCCGGAAAATCTCATCGACGGCAGCCTCGACGCGGCGCATCTCGTCCGCGTCGCGGGCGTCGGTGAGAATGGTCGGGTGAAGGTTCCCGTCCCCGGCGTGGCCGAAGGTTCCGATGGTCAGGGAGTGCTCCCGGGCGATCCGCTGAAGCGCCGACAGCATTTCGGGGACCCGGGAACGGGGCACCGTGGCGTCCTCGAGGATCGTGGTGGGCTTCACCCGGGCGAGGGCCGGCAGGGCGGCCCGCCGGGCGGCCCAAAGGCGGTCGCGCTCCCGGTCGTCCCCGGCGACCCGAAGCTCCGCCGCCCCGCCCGATCGGCAGATCCTCTCCACCGTCGCGGTCTCCCGCTCCACCGCCTCTCGCAGGCCGTCCACCTCGATCAGCAGGACCGCCTCGGCGCCGACCGGGAGATCCACGCGGGCGTACGCTTCGACCGTCCGGATGGTCAAGGCGTCCATGATCTCCAGGGTGGCCGGGATCACCCCGCTGCGAATGATCCCGGTAATCACCCCACCCGCTTGGTCCAAGCTGTCGAAGGCCACCACCATGCTCCGGCGGGCCTCCGGCGCGGGGATCAACCGGAGCGTCAGCTCGGTAAAGATCCCCAGCGTCCCCTCCGACCCGACGAAGAGCTTCGTAAGGTCGTACCCGGTCACGTTCTTGACCGTCTTGCCCCCCACGCGCACCACGGCCCCGTCCGCCAAGACCACCTCGAGGCCCATGATGTAATGCTTGCTGACCCCATACTTCAAGCCGCGCAACCCTCCGGAGCACTCCGCTGCGGAGCCTCCCACCGTACAGGTGGCCACGGTCCCTGGGTCGGGGGGGTAGATCAGCCCGTGCCGGGCCACGGCGTCGTTCAGCGTCTGGAGGATGACCCCCGGCTCCACCGTGGCGGTGAGATTGTCGGGGTCGATTTCCACGATCCGGTTGAGGTCCAGGAGGGAGAGCACGATCCCGCCGGCCAGGGGGACGGTGCCGCCGCTCAGGTTCGTCCCCGAGCCCCTGGGGTAGACGGGCACCCGGTGCCGGTGGCAAAGCTTCAAGACCTCCACCACCTGCTCCCTGGCGGCGGGGGTGACCACCGCCCCGGGAAGGTGCGGCCGGAGGCCGGCGGTGGCGTCGAAGGAATAGCAGACCAGGTCCTCCCGGTCGGTGAGGACCCGGTCGGCTCCCACGAGCCCCCGCAGAGACTTCAACACGGCCGGGGAAAGCAAACCTACGCGCCTCCTCCCGGGTGCCAGGGGGCCGGCAGGAAGAAGCGCTGGTACTGGGCGATGGCAAAGTGGTCGGTCATCCCGGCGACGTAGTCGCAGACCCGCTGGTGCAGGTCCTGGGCCGGCTCGGGGGGCAGGGCCTCCGGGTGCTCCAGGTAGTAACGGTAAAGCTCGCCCAGCATCCGCCGCGCCTTGGCCTCCTCGGTCTTGGCCGAAGAGCCGACGTAGACGCGGTGGAACAGGAAGGAACGCAGTTCCTCCAGCGCCTGGCGGCCCTGGGGGCTGATGTGGATCCCGGGCTGTTCCCAGGACGCGGCGATGATGTCCTGGACCAGGGCGTCGATCCGCTGCCCGTACCGGTCCCCCAGGAAGCTCCGGCAAACCGCGGGGACCTCGTCCAGGGTGACGATTCCCGCCCGCAGGGCGTCGTCCAGGTCGTGGTTGACGTAGGCCACCCGGTCGGCGAGTTTGATGACCTGGCCCTCCAGGGTGGACGGGCTGGCTTGCCCCGGATGGTTCAGCACGCCGTCGCGAACCTCCCAGGTGAGATTCAAACCCCCGCCGCCCTCCAGGTGGTCAAGGATCCGCAGGCTCTGCCGGTTGTGGGAGAAACCGCCGGGGTGGATCTCGTCCAGCACCTCCTCCCCGGCGTGGCCGAAGGGCGGGTGTCCCAGATCGTGGCCCAGGGCGATGGCCTCGGTCAGGTCTTCGTTCAGCCGCAGCGCCTTGGCGATGGTCCGGGCGATCTGGGAGACCTCCAGGGTATGGGTGAGGCGGGTCCGGTAGTGGGCCCCCGCGGGGGCGATGAAGACCTGGGTCTTGTCCTTCAGGCGCCGGAAAGCCTTGGAGTGGATGATCCGGTCGCGGTCCCGCTGGAAGCAGGTGCGCACGGGGCTCTCCTCCTCCGGCTGGGCTCTCCCCCGGCTTTTGGCGCTGCGCTGGGCGTGGGGAGACAGGACCTGCTCCTCCAAACGCTCCAGCCTTTCCCGCACCTGCATGGCGGTCACCCCGCTTGCCGAACCGATTGGAGGTTCCTGGTGTAGCGGCGGACCAGCAGCCAGTGCACCGCCGCGTAAGGGGCGAAGAGCAAGGCGTACCACGGGTTGTCGGTCTGCCGATAAAAGATCGCCACGATGAAGCCCAGGTAGAAGAAGCCGCCGACGAGAAGGGTTGGAGGCCGGATCTCCCCCTGGCGGGCCATCGTGAAGGCCGCCAGGCCGGCGGACGCCAGCGCCGCCAGAGCGCTTCCCACCGCCAGCCCATCCAGCCGCCAGGGGGTCAGCAGGATTCCCACGGTGGGGACGATCGAACTCTGAAAGACCATTGCTCCGGTGATATTACCCAGGGCCAGGGTGTCCTTTCCCTGCCTCAGCCAGATGACGCTGTTGAACTTCTCCGGCAACTCGGTGGCCACGGGGGCGATCACCAGGGAGAGGACGAAGGCGGGAACGCCCATGGCCGCCGAAACCGACTCCACGGCGGTGACGAAGAGCCTGGCCCCAACGACGATGGCTCCGAGGGAGGCGAAGACCTGCCAGACCACCGCCGCCATCGCCGGGTCGGCCGAGCGCGGGGCGAAATGAAGGGGAGGAATCATACCGTCCTCCTGGGTTCGGCCCCCCTTGATGGTCTGGTGGGCGTAAACGAGGTAGGCCGCCACCAGGCCGGCCGAGGTCAGCACCTTAGGCCACCGGGTCGGCAAGAAGGCCGCCAGGATAGCCACCAGGTAGACGATCAAGAAGAAGCGAAGGTCCCGGCGGATGATCTCGGCGTCCAGGCGCAGGCTCGTCCGGTAGGCACCGTCGTGGCGTAGCACCAGAGCCGCGAGGCCGACAATGAAAAAGGCCAGGGTGGACAACATGAAGGGGGCGCCGAGAATGGCCCCGATGCCGATGCCTTCCGCCTCGGCCGCCCCCCGGCCCAACACGATGGCGATAACCGGGATCAGCGTCTCGGGCATCGCTGTTCCGACCGCCGCCAGGATGCTTCCGACGGCGCCGTGGGACAGCCGGAGTTTCTTTCCCAGCCATTCTACCGCGTTGGTGAACCCCTCAGCCCCAGCCAGGATAACCCCCAGGCTGAGGACCAGAGTCAGGAGTGACAGCAACCTACCAAATCCCCCCGACGGCCTAAGCCCGCAACTCGCGCACGCGCGCCTGGGCGGCGGCCAGGCGGGCGACCGGAACCCGGTAGGGCGACGCGCTGACGTAGTTAAACCCGGCGTGGTAGCAGAACTCCACCGAGCTGGGCTCCCCGCCGTGCTCCCCGCAGATGCCGATCTTGAGGTTCGGCCTGGTCTTGCGGCCCAGCTCATTGCCCAGTTGCAGGATCCGTCCGACCCCTCGCCGGTCCAGGGACATGAAGGGGTTATCCTTCAGTACCTTGCTGTTGATGTAGTGGTGGAGGAACTTGGCCTCCGCGTCATCGCGCGAGAAGCCGAAGGTCGTCTGCGTCATGTCGTTGGTACCGTAGGAGAAGAAATCGGCGTGCCGGGCCACCTCGTCGGCGAGCAGGGCCGAGCGCGGAGTTTCGAGGCAGGCGCCCACCTCGTAAGGGAACTCGACCTTGGTCTCCGCCTGCACTTCGTTGGCCACCTTGACCACCAGTGCGCGCATCAGCTCCATCTCCCGCGGCTCGGAGATCAGCGGGATCATCACCTCCGGCCGGGGGTCGCGGCCCGCCCGGCGCAGCGCCACGGCGGCCTGGAAAATGGCCCGGGACTGCATCTCGTAGATTTCCGGGAAGACAATGCCCAGCCGGCAACCGCGGAAACCCAGCATCGGATTGAACTCCGACAGGCTGCGCACCTTGCGGAGCACCGCTTCCCGCTTGGCCAGCTCGAGCCCGGCGGCGGCGTCTCCCGCCTTGGCCTTGTCGCGCAACAGGGCGACCTCTACCGCCAACTCCTCCCCGTCGGGCAGGAACTCGTGCAGCGGCGGGTCGAGCAACCGGATGATCACCGGGAGGCCATCCATGGCCCCCACGATACCCTCGAAATCGCTCTGTTGCATGGGCAGCAGCTTGGCCAGGGCGGCCCGGCGATCCTCCTCGGTTTCGGCCATGATCATCTCCTGGACCACCGGCAGCCGCTCGGGAGCCATGAACATGTGCTCCGTGCGAGCCAACCCGATCCCTTCGGCCCCGAATTCCCGCGCTTTCCTGGCGTCCGCGGGGGTATCGGCGTTGGCCCAGACTCCCAGGGTCCGGATTTCGTCGGCCCACTCCAGCAGGGTCTGGAACTCTCCGGACAACTGCGGGTCCACCATCGGCACCGCTCCGGCATAGACGTTCCCGGTGGCGCCATCGATGGAGATCAGGTCGCCCTCCCGGACGGCCAGGTCGCCCGCGCTGAACAACCGATTGGTCAGATCGATGCGCAGGGACTCGCAGCCGACAATGCAGGGTTTCCCCATGCCCCGGGCCACGATGGCCGCGTGGCAGGTCATCCCGCCGCGGGAGGTCAGCACGCCTTGGGACTGCACAATACCGTGGATGTCGTCAGGCGTCGTCTCCGGCCGCACGAGGATGACCTTCTGTCCCTCACCTCCGATTTGCTCGGCCCGGTCGGCGTCGAACACGGCGATTCCCGTGGCGGCGCCGGGTGAGGCGGGCAGCCCCTTGGCCACCGGTTCGAGCTTGGCGGCCGGGTCAATCCCCCGGTGCATCAGTTTTTCAAGCTGGTCCGCCTGGACCCGCAGGACCGCCTCCCGCCGGTCGATCCTTCCTTCCTCGACGAAGTCTACCGCCAGCTTCACGGCCGCCCCCGCGGTCCGCTTCCCCGAGCGGGTCTGCAGCATGTAGAGCTTGCCGCGCTCGACAGTGAACTCGATGTCCTGCAGATCCTTGAAGTGGGACTCCAGCAATTCGCCGACGCGGCGGAGCTGGTCATGGACCTCCGCCATCTCCTCCCGGAGTTGGGCGATGGGGCGGGGGGTGCGGATACCCGCCACCACGTCCTCGCCCTGGGCGTTGGTCAGGAACTCGCCGTACAACTCCCGGGCCCCGGTGTTCGGGTTGCGCGTGAAAACCACACCGGTCCCGCAGTCAAAGCCCAGGTTGCCGAACACCATCGACTGGACGTTGACGGCCGTACCCAGGTCGTCGGGGATCTTGTTGATCTTGCGGTAGACAATCGCCCGCGGGTTATTCCAGGAATCGAAGACCGCCTTGACCGCCTTCCCCAACTGCTCCCGGGGGTCCTGGGGAAACTCCTCGCCGGTGTCCTTCTGGACCAGGACCCGGTAGTCGGCGACCACCTGCTGCAAGATCTCGGGCGAAAGCTCGTGGTCGAACTTGACGCCCGCCTGCTCCTTGTGGCGCTCCAGCACCTCTTCGAAGCGGCGGTGCTCCATGCGCAGGACCACGTTGCCGAACATCTGGATGAAGCGGCGGTAGCTGTCGTAGGCAAAGCGGGGGTTGTTGGTGGCTTTCGCCAGACCCCGCACCGACTGGTCGTTGAGGCCCAGGTTCAGGATAGTGTCCATCATTCCCGGCATGGAGACCGCGGCGCCGGAGCGAACCGATACCAGCAGGGGGTTTTCCAGGTCACCGAAGCGTTTTCCGGTTTGCGCCTCCAGCTTACCCAGGTACTCGCCGATGGCGTCCACCAGCCCGTCGGGGAACCTACCGCCGGCGGCGTTGTATTCGTTGCAGGCCTCCGTGGAGATGGTGAACCCCGGGGGTACTGGCAGACCGATGCCGGTCATTTCGGCCAGGTTGGCCCCCTTTCCCCCAAGTAAGTCCCGCATCCTGGCGCTGCCTTGCGAGAAGGCGTAGACGTACTGCTTACTGGTCGCCATGCTTCGGCCCCTTTCTGATGATCTCGAGGACCCGGATGGCCGTCTCCTCCACGGCCTTATTGGTGGCGTCGATCACCGAGCATCGGAGGCGCTTGAAGACGCTGTCGGCGTACTCCAGCTCCACCAAAATCCTCTCCAGGCTAGCATAGTTGGCATCGGCCCGGAGCCCGATGGTCTTTAGCCGTTCCTCGCGAATATGGAGCAACTGCTGGGGGCTGACCGTCAGCCCGACGATCTTGCCCGGCGGGACCTGGTCCAACTCCTCCGGGATGGGGACCTCCGGTACGAGGGGAATGTTAGCCACCTTGATGCGCCGGTGCGCCAGGTACATACTCACCGGCGTCTTGGAGGTGCGGGAAACCCCGATCAGCACGACATCGGCGCGGAAGACCCCTCGGGCGTCCTTACCGTCGTCGTACTTGACGGCGAACTCAACCGCCTCGATTCGGCGGAAGTACTCGTCGTCCAGGCGGTGGAGCAGCCCTGGCTGCAGCTTCGGCGGCAGGGGGGTGACCTTCTCCATCGCCTCCAGCACGGGCCCCATGATGTCCACCGCGGGAACCCCCTGCCGCTCGGCCTCTTCCTTCAGGGTCCGGCGCAAGTCGGGCAGGACGATGGTATAGACGAGGATGCTCTTTTCGGTGGCCGCCAGCAAGACGACCTCTCGCACCGACGCCGGACTGTCCACCAGCGGGAAGCGGCGGACCTCGAAATGACCGGCACTGTATTGGGCGGCGGCGGCGCGCACCACCACTTCGGCCGTCTCGCCGATGGAGTCGGACACGACGTAAACGGCGGGAGGCGGGGCAGAGGGTGGAATGGTCGCTCCCCTCCTTGGTTGACACCGGTTGAATACTACTGCGTCGGAGCGTCGAATCCCTGCCTCAAACCCACCAAGCCGGGCCATTTACGGGAGCAACCGGCCGACTTCAGGTCTCTCTAAGATATGGTAAAGGCCTCTGTCCCCCCGGTTGTTCGGCAGGGACGAGAGGCCAAGCTCCCGCGGTCGTGAGTTCGCAGCCCTGGTATGGCAGCCCTGAAGCCCCTCGGTCAGTTGCCTTCTTCCGGGGACCGGCGCTCCACCTCCACCGTGTAGTAGCCCGCCAGGGCGGCCAAGAGCCCCAGCGCCGCCAGTTCGGGGGCGAGCAACGCCCCCACGGCACCCACCGTGACGGGGATGTCCAGCATCACCTGGCCGTCCTTCTTCAGGGTGATCCGCCGGACGTTGCCTTCCCGGACGATCTCCTTGATCCGCGAGCGGATCTCCTCCCCCCGGACGTGCACCCGCTCGTGCCAGGAGGGGTTGTCCTCTTCAAGCAGACACAGGGCTTCCACCACGTCGCCCTCGGCCCTTTCCAGGAGTTCCCTGGCCTGGCGGTAGCTGATCCCGGCCCGCTGCCGGACCTGGTCGATCATCTCCAGCGTAATCTGCATCGCCTCTGCCTCCCTTTGCTCGTCAGCCTCGCGTCGCATCCTCGCCCAGCAGGCCGCTGAGGAAATCCAGCGACCGCAGGCGGCCCTCCAGGCGATGGCCGATGTATTCGCGCAGGACGCCCCGCAGCTCGCCCGCGATCTCCCCCTGTGCCCGCACCACCGCGGCTCGCTGGGGGTCGGTGGCCAGCAGCCGGCGCATCGTCTCGATCGTTCCCCGCGCCACCTTTCTCGCCGCGGCCGGCGGGGCGCAGCGGGCACAGACCAGTCCTCCCCGGGATGGGCTGAAGAAGTCCGGCCCCCCGGCCGCTTCCTCCACCGGCCCGTCACAGCCGGCGCAGGCGTCCAGGCGCGGGCGGTAGCCGAGCAAGGAAAGCAGGTGCAGCTCGAAGGTCCACCGCAGAACCTGCGCCTCCTGGCCGTCCGCCAGCAGCCGCAAGGTCGCGTACAACAAGGAGTACAGCCCGTCGTGGGGGTCCTCGACCTGCACCATGCGGTCCACCAGTTCGGTGAAGTACGTGGCGTAGGCCATCTTGGTTAAGTCTTCCCGCAGTTCGCGCAAAGATTCCCGGATCTCCACCTGGCTGACGGTGTCCAGGTTCT
>JAJYMS010000070.1 GCA_021786825.1 Bacillota bacterium
TTGGGTTCAGCAGGTAGCCGAGGGCCGATACGGCGTAGGCTCCTGCGCTGAGGCCGGCCAGGAACAAGTATAGGACGATCAGAAGCCCCCAGGGCGATTCGTGACCCACAAAAACCACTCCTTAGTCGGCCTATCCCTTGGCCTTTAAGGCATCGGCCGGGACTGGGACAGTGATGTAGTACACCGCCGGCCCGGTGCCGGCTTCGGTCAAGAGCTGGCTCGAGGGGTAGGTTGCCAGGAGGCGGGAAACTGTGCTGGTCGGGTCATTCAGGTCACCCGCGACCCGGGCCTTCCCCAGGCAGGTCTGGACGCAGGCCGGCTCGAGCCCCTGGTCCAAACGATGGACACAGAAGGTGCACTTGTCGGCCACGCCTTTTTCCCGGTTCAAGAAGCGGGCGCCGTAAGGACAGGCTTGCAGGCAATACTGGCACCCGATGCACTTCTCCTCGTCGATCAAGACAATCCCGTCCTGGCGTTGAAAGGAAGCCCCGGTCGGGCAGACGCGGACGCACGATGCATCCGTGCAGTGCTGGCAGTTCAGGGGGTAAAAGAGTTGATGGAGGTTGGGAAACTCGCCTTCAATGCCCTTCGTCTGAATCCAGTTGCGGGTCTGACCGAGGGGCACCAGGTTCTCTGCCTTACAGGCTACCTGGCAGGCCTTGCAGTCTATGCACCTTGAAGGTATCATCACAAACCCGTAGCGTTTGGCCACCTATCCCACCTCCCCTACGCCTTGACCACGGTGACGAAAGTCTGGCTCAACGCCTGGGAACCTGACACCGGGTCGGTGAAGGTCTGGTGCAGGGCGGAGTCGCTCGCGCCTTGGCCGTAAGCCGTCCGCAAGGCCTTGGCGATGTGACCGAACCCCGGAACCATGAAGAGGCAGTCGGGCCGAATACCTTCGGTCACGTATGCCCGGATGCGGACCTTGCCCACAGCGCTTTCGATGACGATCTCGTCGCCGTCCGCGATGCCCCGCTCCCGTGCCGGCGCGGGGTGAATCCAGGCCCGGTTTTCCGGAAAGAGTTCGTGGAGCCAAAGGTTGTTCTGGGTCCCCATCTGGCTATGCTGGGCCACCTTACCCGAAAGCAGGTAGAATTGTCCTGGCGGCGGGGCGGAGGGCTCCTGCCAAGTGGGCACCGCCTTCTGCCCCACCTGGGCCAGGAAGGAGGAGGCAATCTCGATCTTGCCGCTGGATGTCTGGAACTTCTGCCCCTCGGTCGGCTGGTCGGCTTTGGAGGTCACTTCGTAGAAACCCTCGGCCTTGAGTTCCTCCAGGCTTACCCGATGGGGCGAAAGCTGGGCGGCGAGGAGTTCCTCCTCGTTGCGGTAGGGGAAATAGGCCCCTAACCCGAGGCGGTTGCCCAACTCCTTGAAGATCCATAGGGCGGAATGGGTGTCGTACAGGGGATTGATCACCGGTTGCCGGAGGAAAATGCGGTTCCCTGCGGCGGTGAGGGGGTCATAGCGCTCGAGGTAGGAGGATTCGGGGAGAACGACGTCCGCGTAGTAGGCCGTGTCGTTGGGGATGACGTCGATAACCGCCACCAGGTCAAGTTTCATCAGGGCGTTGATGGTTTTTTGGCGTTCAGGCAGGGAGAGAACGGGGTTCTGGCGCGAAACCAGCAAGCCGCGTGCCTGGTAAGGCTGGCCGGACAGAATGGCGTCGCGGATGTTTTGGAAGATCCCGTACTTGAGCGGAACGAGGGGATACTTCCAGGGAACCCCGTCCAGGCGCATGGCGGTGACGGGAGGGTAGGGCGGCTGGGGCAGGCTTCCCAGCGCTGGTCCACCTTCCTCCCCCTCGGAGGGGATCAACCCGCCGGGCGCCCCCCAGTTGCCCACCATGGCGTTCAGGACAGCGATGGTCCGCTCGGTCTGGAAAGAGTTCAGAAAGTTGGAGGAGCGCCAGTTGGGATGGGCGATGGCGGCGGGGGCCGCGTCGGCGAATTCACGCGCAATGCGCCGGATGGTTCGAGCCGGGATCTCGCACCGGACCTCCGCCCACTCGGGCGTACAGGGCGCTACCTCCTTGGCAAACTCCTCGAAGCCGACCGTATGTTTGGACACGAAGTCGGCGTCATAGAGTTTCTCGGTGACCAGCACGTTGGCCATCGCCAGGTAAAAGGCCAGGTCCGTTCCAGGCCGGATGGGGAGCCACTCGGTGGCTTTGGCGGCCGACCTGGTAAAGCGGGGGTCCAGGATTACCGTCTTGGCTCCCCGAGCCGTCATATCGATGAAATCCTGGGTCTCGATGTTGGAGATGGATTCAGCCAGATTGCGGCCGCTGAAAATCATGTACTTGGCCTTTGCGTAATCGGTGCCGGGTTGCGCCTGACCGTACGTGAATAGGAAGGCCATGGTCATGGAATTGAAACACAGGCTTCGCTGCGTCCCGTAATTGGGTGTCCCGTAGGCCTTGAGGAGGTTCTCGAAGTAGGGCTGGGAGAGGTTATGGGTGGAACTCAGCACCATCGACTCGGGGCCGTACTTCTCCTTCAATTCCTTCATCTTGCGGGCTACGTAATCGAGGGCTTCGTCCCAACTGGCCCGGCGCCACAGGCCACTTCCCCTTTGCCCCGCCCGGATCATGGGGAACTTAAGGCGGTCGGGGTCGTAAAGGAGTTGGAGACCGGCGTTGCCCCGGGGGCACAACTTGCCCCGGTTACCAGGATGCTCGGGGTTACCCTCCAGCTTGACAACCACCCCATTGCGCACCCTGGCTCGCACGCCGCACCGCCAGACGCACATTTCGCAGAGAGTGAAGACCTCCCGTTCCTCGGAGGCTCCCGCCGTAGCAGACCCGGGTGCGCCGGCGGCCGTGGGGGTGAGGTGACTCAGCAGTTGCTCACCGGCTACCGTTGCCGCCGCGGCAGCACCAAGACCGAGGAACTTCCTCCGGGAGAACAGCCGGTTCCAGGCGAAGATCTTACCGGGTTCAGGGACATTCTCGTGGCCGGTCATGCGGGTCCCTTCCTAAAGCCTTTTTTTTTCGAAGAGGTAGAAAGCGGTGCTGGAGAGGAGGATGAAAAGCAGAATCAGCAGCCAGGGGTTGACGTTCCAGAGGTCGGCCGCCGTTTTTCCACCGTAGTTGGCGAGCTTGTAGATCGGCGTGAAAATTCGCTGGTACGTGGCTCCAAAAAGGATGGCCCCGGCGAGGAACCCCAAGCCACCAGGGATGAGATAGTCCAGGCTGCCTTGACCGATGCCCGCCACGCAGGTACCCGGGCAGAATCCCGCCAAGGCCATTCCCACCCCGAAGATAAGTCCGCCCAATAGATTGCCGATCACGTACGTCTCGTTCACATTGGTCAGTTCGATCAGCCCCAGCCCTTTGAGGCCAAAAACGCCTAACATGGCCACGCCGAGGGCGGTCATCATGAACTTCATCACCGCCATGTCTTTCAGGCGGAAGACGTTGACGATCTTGTGGTAGCGGCTGAGGCCGGCCTTTTGCAGGAAGAGGCCGAAGAAGAACCCGAAAATGAGAGGTAGCACTACGTCCTTCATCAGCTAGTACTTCCTTCCGTACAACAGTCTGGCGGTTACCACGCCCGAGGTGAAAAGCCCGGCGATGAAGAGGAACCCTGCCGGTGCCAATTGCAGCGACCCGGAAATGGCCAGCCCACTGGTGCACCCTCCCGCGATTCCAGCGCCGTATTCCAGGATGACGCCCCCGGCGAAGATGGCCAGCCAACGCTTAATTCGGGAGGGGCCGAAGACTTCGATCCATTGGGCGGGGGCGGTCTCGAAACGGAAGTCACCCGAGGCCGCTGAGGATACCAGGGCCCCCAGCGCGACCCCACCCAAGAGGATTATCTGCCAGGTGAGCCCCGGCGGCATCACGAAGGCGAAGTAGGGTGTTTTGGCCAGCGGGCTTCCCGCGGTCTTGAGGAGGGAACTGGCCGCCGTTTCAAAGGCGCCGGACGCCCCCAGCAACTGGTTGGATAACCAGAGGGCGAGGGTGCTGACCAACCCGAGCCCGGCCCCGGCGGCGTAAGGAGACCAGGATTTGCGTCTGAGTAACTCAATCAAGGTTCGGCACCTCTTCGTCATTCAGTAATCGGGCCAACGGTTACGAACGGCGGGCCAGGCTTAAGAGCAGGGCCAGATCCTCGGGGGAGAGCTTCTTGAGCCGTTCCAGCAGTTCGAGGTCGAGCCGGCTGGCGGCCAGGAGCAGATTCTCTCCCCGACGGCCCTGGCTGGCGATGGTCTTGAGGGCCTGCAGGCTTTCCTGGTCCATGCTGGCCAAGAGGTTCACCAGGGCTGCCGTGATGGCATCCTGGAGGAGGTCTCCCCCCGGAGTTGGGGTGGCCGGGGCGGCGCCTCTCCCCTTTCGGGCGGCCTGGGCGGCCGAGCTCAGGGGGCCTTTTTCGAAGGTCCATGCCGTGGTGGCGAAGCCAGCAGCAGCCAACAAGTTGAGGACAACCAGCACCGCGTTGCCCCGGTTGGTGCCCCGTTCATCGGTCAGTTGCTTATTGTAATCGATGAGGTCCTTCGAGCTGACCGGGGCTGGAGCCGCGGGTGCAGGACCGGAGGAGCCGCCGGCGGGTGCTTGCACCGGGGCGGCCGGGCCAGGGTTGGAAGGGCCGGGGTTGACCTTGGACCCATACTTGGCGGCGCGCGCGGCGAGGTCCGCCTGGTGGCAGGAACCGCAACTCTTCTGAGGGTCCGCCAGAGGCTGGCGCATGCCTTGGTGAGCCTTCTCCTTCGACCTTTCGGTGACCACGCCGGCGTGGCAGAACTCGCAGAAGTCGCCGAAGGCGTGCTGGATATGCCAGTCGCCGCTCTTGGAGACCGGCTTCTGGCCCTGAATCTCGTGACAACTCTTACACGTTGAGACCGACGCGCCGCAAGCCGCCTCGGCCTTCCGGGGGAGGTACAGGTAGTACAAGGCTCCCCCGAGAAGGATGGCGAAGAGGATCGACACTGGCCAAGGATGTTTTCGCATTCCCTTTACGCTGCCCCCCCACGAACAACTTGCGCACTGGTTCACAAGCAACCTTGCTGAATTCCAACAAGCGGAGTCCTGGCGGCTAGCCACTAAACCTCGGATGCCTTCTTCTAAGCACATTAGCGCTTCCGCTTTACGCATTCAATCTATAGGGCTCTATAGCGACATTGTTCATTTGTGAACATGAGCGAACAGACCACCCTGCCATCTGTCCCGGGCGTCGTTCCCCAAGCTCAGGGTTGGTTCAGTCGAGTGCAGGTGGTTAAGTCTTGCGGGTTGAGCGTGGAACTCGCGGCGCTGGGCCAGGCCAAACCGGTGCGTTTCGTGAGTATTGGCATGGTAGGCTATACCGCGAGCGTGAAGCGGTAATCGCCAGCCTCCGTCACCTGTTTGAGTGACCCGCGCAGCCCGGGGTTGGCCACCGCCTCAAGTCTCACTCGGAACCACCGGGTGCGCCGGCCTGGGGTTCCCCCGTTTGGGCCGGCCGGAGAAACGACACCACGGCACCAAAGGCTGCCAGCCCAGCCGCCGCCAGGATGGTCTGCTGAAACGCTTTCAAGAAGGCGGCGTTGGGGGCAAGACCCCCTTGTTGCAACGAGCCTCGCAGAAAGGCGAAGAGCGAACCGGCGGCCGCAATCCCGCTCACCATGCCCACATTGCGTGCCGCGGCCAACAACCCGGCGGCAATCCCCTGGCGGTCGCGCGGCGCGGCGCCCATGATGGCGCTGTTGTTCGGGGCGGTAAACAGCCCGGAACCAAGCCCGGTCAATCCGAGAAAGGCCATTAAGACAGGCAACGAGGCTCCGGTGCCCACCAGTGACACCAGCAAGACCCCTGCCGAAATTATCGCCAGCCCCGCTGTGGCGGGCGCCCGGGTTCCCACGCGGTCGGAAAGCCAGCCGCCGAAGGCCGCCACGGCCACCATGACCGCCGGCTGCGCGGTCATCACGAAGCCGACCTGCTCCGGGCTCAGGGTGCGCAGCCCGAGCAGGTAGAAGGGCAGGAGAAACATCAGCATGAAGACGACCGTGTACTGAATGAACGCGCTGGCAACCCCGCCGGCGATAGCCCGGTTACGCAAGAGCCAAAGCGGCATCATCGGCTGTGCCGCTCGGCCCTCCTGCAGGACGAAGAGCGCCAAAGTCACTGCGCCGCCGGCCAAGAGGCCCGTGACAGAGGGACTTCGCCAGCCCAACGTCTCTCCCTGGCTAAGGCCGAGGAGGATTGCCGTCAGGCCGGTCGCCAGCAGCCCCGCACCCACGAGATCAAACCGCTGACTGGTCCGTTTCCCCGCGGCCCGGAGAAGGGTGAGCGCCAAGAGGCCGCCGAGCACGGATACCGGCACGTTAATGAGGAAAACCCAGTGCCAGCCGAACCGGCCGGCGATGAAGCCGCCCAAGCTGGGTCCAACCGTGAGCCCCGTGTAGGTGAGGGTGGCCTGCAAACCGAGGGCGCGGCCGCGCTCGAAGGGGGGGAAACTGGTGGTGATCAACGCGGGACCAAGGGCCATCATGATGGCCGCCCCCACCCCTTGGAAGACGCGGGCCAAAACCAGCCAGCCCAGGGTCGGTGCCAGGCCGGACAAGAGAGAGCCCGTACCGAAGATGGCGAAACCGGAGCTGTAGACGCCCTTGTATCCCAACATGTCCCCCAGGCGCCCGAAGCTGAGGAGCAGTGAGGAAATCACCAGCAAGTAGGCAGTCGAGACCCAGCTCACGTCACCGACGGTGGCGGCGTACTGACGCTGGATCAAGGGATTGACGATGTTGACCACGCTCCCGTCCAGGGCTGCCATGAAGGTGGCTACCCCGACGACAATGAGGACCAGCCACTTGTAACCCGTGTCCCTGGCGGCCTGGTCGTTGACCCCAGTTGAGGGAAGTTCAGCGCGGCCTGAAATAGTGTTCTTCCTTGTCACTGCTACCTTCCTTTGCCGATGGTCTTCAAAGTCTTGGGTACTCCGGACAGTTCCGCCGGGGGAACGTTCGGTTCCCTTCGACTGATGCGAGCTTGCCACCTGCCAAGCTCATTAACGCTCTTGCTGTTATCGCCATCGGCGCCAGGTCATATGGATTGTTGTAGCGCTTGCGCCGGGAGGCCTTGGTTTGAAGAAGACGAGCGTCGGCTCCAACCTGCTAACCCTGGCCGTCGTAGCCCTCACCCTATCCCTGGTCATCTACCCCCAAGAGGCCTTCGAAGCCTCCGTTCACGGCATGCAGATCTTTTGGAGCATCGTGTTCCCGTCGCTCTTGCCCTTTTTTGTCCTCTCAGAGATCATGTTGGGCATGGGCGTGGTCCACTTCATCGGGGTGCTCTTTGAACCCCTGATGCGGCCGCTGTTTGGGGTTCCGGGGGTGGGCGCGTTTGCCCTGTCCATGGGGCTGGCGGCGGGGTATCCCATGGACGCGGTCATCACGGGAAAGTTCCGGCGGGCGAGACTCTGCAACCGGGTCGAGGGAGAAAGGATGCTGGCCTTTACCAACACGGCAGACCCTCTCTTCATGTTTGGGGCCGTGGCGGTTGGGATGTTCGGGCGGCCTGAGCTCGGAGTGATCCTGGCCGCCGCCCACTACCTCTCCGCCTTCACAGTGGGTCTGCTGTTCAAGCTGCACGGGCGCGGCCAGCCGCAGACCACGGAGGCCAAGCCGCCCCGGGAGGGTATTCTATCGCGCGCCGCGGCGGCCATGTACCGTGCCCGGGCGGAGGACGGACGGGGTTTTGGGCAACTGATGGGCGAGGCGGTCAACGAGTCCGTCCGGACCCTGCTGATGATCGGCGGGTTCATCATGACCTTCTCGGTCTTGATCCGGATCATCACCGTCGCCGGCTGGGCGCCGGTGTTTGCGTGGCCATTGGAAGGGCTTTTTCGCCTGCTCGGGATCAGCCCCGCTCTGGTGCCGGCGGCTTTGCAGGGCGTCTTCGAAATCGACCTCGGCACGGTGGCGGCCAGCAAGAGCATGGCGCCTTTCGCGCAGCAAGTCATGATCGCCTCGGCGGTCATCGCCTGGAGTGGGCTGTCCGTGCACGGCCAGGTGGCTTCGGTGGTAACGGGAACGGACATCCGAATGGGACCTTACGTGGTGGCCCGGGTCCTCCATGCCGTCCTGGCGGCCGCTCTTGCCGTCATGCTTCTGGGGCCCGCGCGCCCAAGCGCCCTGGCGGTGGCCGCTCCGCTGAGCGCCTGGACTCCGGTGCCGGGGGCGGGGATGCCTCCTTTCTGGGAGCACCTGGAGACATCGGCCCTCAAGGCCGTCCTGGTTCCTGCTGTGCTGACGGCCTTCCCGGCAACCCTGGTGCTATTCCGATCGGCGCGGGTGGTATGGTTTTGGTTTACGCGATAGGACATCACCCGCAGGCCAGGCTTGCCCTGAACCAGGAATTGCCTTACAATTATGTGGCCCGGAAAGGAAGGCGGGGCCAGTGCTCAGGGAAAGTTCGAAGTCCGACGGGGATATCCCCGTCACCGTGGTTGCCGACAACCGCCGCGCCCATCATGATTACCATATTATTGAGGTAATCGAGGCGGGAATCGCTTTGCAGGGGACGGAGGTAAAGAGCCTGCGGCTTGGCCGGGTAAATCTGCGGGAGGGATACGCCGCGGTTGAGCAAGGCGAAGTTTTCTTGTATAATGTTCACATAAGCCCGTACGAAGAGGGCAACCGTTTCAACCACGAACCTTTGCGGCGGCGGAGGTTGTTATTGCACCGCCGGGAAATCCTGCGCTTGAGCGGTCTCACGCGCCAACAGGGAATGACCCTGGTTCCCATGCGGGTATACTTCAAGCGTGGGCGGGCCAAGCTTGAGTTGGCTCTGGCCCGGGGCAAAAAGCTTTATGACAAGCGCGAAGACCTAGCCCGCAAGGACGCTCAGCGTGAGATAGAGCGGGCGTTGCGTGGCAAGGAGTGATAAGTTGCGGGGGCGAACTAGATTCGACGGGAGCTGTGCTGGTTTCAGTAGCGAGCCGAGGTCCCGTGCCTCGTAAAACTGCGGGAAAGCTTCAACTGCCAACGAAAATCTCGCTTTAGCTGCTTAACTCAGCTACGCCCTTTCGTCCTTCTCCCGTGAGGTCGGACCGGGCGTCATAAAACGGGATACCTGCACGGCTCCGCCCGGCGCCGAGCAGGGAAACTAACGGGCTGTCGACTGGCGGACCCCGCCCCGGGGGGACGGCAGGCGGAGATCAAAGCCGGGGATACGCTCGTAGTAAACTGAAATAGGTGCGCTTTCGGACCGGATGGGCAGTACATCCGCGCCTCCACCAGTTTGGGCAGCCCCGGGCGAAACCGGGGCTGTCGCGTAAGCTCTCACTGGTATTTGGGCGCAGGGGGTGCCGGGGTTTTGGAGATCGTATGGGGGTACCTCTTCATTTTCTTTGCCCGCATCGTCGATGTGTCGTTAGGCACCTTTCGGACCTTGATGATCGTTCGCGGCCGGCGGGCACCGGCTGCCATGCTGGGTTTCTTCGAGGTCAGCGTGTACATCCTGGCGCTGGGCAAAGTATTTGCGCGGTTGGGCCAACCTTCCTACATCATCGCCTACGCGCTGGGATTCGCCACCGGTAACTGGGTGGGCAGCCTGATTGAAGAGCGGGTCGCCCTGGGCTTCCTGACCGTTCAAGCGATTACCCGCCTGTCCCACCAGGGCCTCTGCGAGAACCTCCGCCAGGCCGGATTCGGCGTGACCTCCATGCATGGGGAGGGCCGGGACGGCCCCCGGGAGGTCCTGCTGATCTCCCTGCGCCGACGGCTTCTTCCGCGACTGGTGAAAATGCTGGAGGCTCACGACCCGGATGTCTTCATCACCGTGCTCGAAGCCCGCCGCCCGGTGGGCGGCGTTCACCCGGAGTTTCTCAGGTAGCTGAACGCACGAAGGAGGCCGCCGATGCCGCGCTCGGACGGAAGAGAGACTGACCAGTTAAGACCGGTGAAGATCCTGCGCCATTACCTCAAGCACCCGGAAGGCTCGGTGTTGATCGAGATGGGTGACACCCGCGTGATCTGCACCGCCACCATCGACGAGAGAACAGCGCCGTTCCTGAAGGGCACCGGCCAAGGCTGGGTGACGGCGGAGTACGGGATGCTGCCGCGCTCGACGCTGTCCCGTACCCCCCGGGAGGCCGCCAAAGGCAAGGTGGGTGGACGAACCTCCGAGATTCAACGGTTGATCGGCCGGTCCTTGCGGGCGGTCACCGAGCTCAAGGCGCTCGGTGAAAGAACCATCTGGATTGATTGCGACGTGATCCAGGCGGATGGGGGAACCCGTACGGCATCCATCACCGGGGCGTTCGTGGCGCTGGTGGATGCCCTCCTGGGGATGAAGCGCACCGGGCAGTTGGTGGGTCGGCCGCTGCACGATTTCACGGCTGCCGTCAGCGTGGGGCTTACCGCGGACGGTCCGATCCTGGACCTCAGTTACGAGGAGGACTCCCGGGCCCTGGTGGACATGAACCTGGTGATGACGGGCCAGGGTGAACTGGTGGAGATTCAGGGCACCGGCGAGGGATCTACCTTTTCTCGCCAGCAACTGGACGAGCTACTGCGCCTCGGTGAGGCTGGAATCCAGAGTCTGATCGGCCACCAAAGGGCGGTCCTGGGGGACGCGGTGGCCGAACTGGGGTTGCCCCTTTGACCCGGCTGGTTCTGGCCACCCGCAATCGCGGCAAGGTGGTTGAGTTGGAGCGGTTGCTTGACGGGCTGGGACTGGCCATCCTCCCGCTGGACGCTTACCCCGGGTGTCCCGAGGTGGCCGAGACGGGCGACACCTTTATGGTGAACGCCTGCTTGAAGGCGCTGGCAGTGGCGAACTACGCGGGGGAACTGACCCTGGCCGATGATTCCGGACTCGAGGTTGAGGCCCTCGGAAGTGAACCGGGCGTGCGTTCGGCGCGCTGGGCGGGTCCGGGGGCGGACGACGCGGCCAACAACACGAAGCTGCTTGCCTCCATGTGGGAAATACCCGAGGAGCGGCGGGGTGCACGTTTCGTGAGCGTTGTGGCAGTTGCCCGGCCGGGCGTGGTCTTGGCGAGCTTCACGGGAGTTTGCGAGGGGTCCATCGCGCCGGGGCCGCGCGGTTCAGCCGGGTTCGGCTACGATCCGCTCTTCGTGCCGCGGGGGCAGGGGCGGAGTTACGCGGAACTGGACCTGGAGGAGAAGAATCGCATCTCCCATCGGGGGAAGGCCTTCAGGCAAGCCAGGGCCTGGCTGCAAAGGTACCTGGCAGGCGGGGGTGCGGCGGATGAGGATCGGCGTCCTGAGCGATACCCACGGGAATCTGGAATGGGCTAAGCTCGCGGTCGCCAGAATGGGGCCGGTGGCCGTCTTGCTCCACGCCGGGGACTATTATGAGGATGCCGCTCGTCTCGCCCGGCTGGGCGTGCTCGGCAGCGTGGCGGTGAAGGCGGTACTCGGCAACTGCGATTACCTGGTCAAGGGACCTGCCGAGGAAACCTTCACCCTCGGGGGGCGCCGGGTTCTACTGACGCACGGCCATCGTTACGAGGTCAAGCGGGGCATGGACAGACTGCGGTGGCGGGCCAGGGAAACCCGGGCGGACGTTGTCGTGTTCGGCCACACCCACCAGGCTGGGATTTTATGGGAAGATGGGGTGCTCTTCCTGAACCCAGGGAGCACTCACTTGCCGAGGGGCGGCGTCCGCAGTTGCGCCATCATCGAATTTGGCCCGCACGCTGTGGAGCCGCTCATCATCGAGCTCGAGCCGAAGTCACCTTGACAGCCCCATCCGGCCGTCTTAGAATTTGAACGTAAGGTTTAGTCGGGGTGTAGCGCAGCTTGGTCAGCGCGCCTGCCTTGGGAGCAGGAGGTCGCGAGTTCAAATCTCGCCACTCCGACCAGTCCCCGGATCATCCGTCTGAATCTCAAAGCCTCCGCAAGCGGGTGTAGCTCAATGGTAGAGTTCCAGCCTTCCAAGCTGGCTACGTGGGTTCGATTCCCATCACCCGCTCCAAGCAGACCATTCAGAGAAGCCGCCTCAATGGCGACTTTTTTCTCTACTCGACATAATTCGACATATGCTTAGGCCGACCGGTGATATAGTACAGTTGTACTAGAGACAAGAGTATACCATATCCTGACAGAGGCTAACCGCTTCGAAAGGGGCGGGGCGCAAAACTCCAGGTCTATGGCCGAGAGAGTTCGGCTATGATGGCTGAGTTGCCGGGAGAGGGCTGTTCGCGACGCCGACGAAACCGCTCAGGCAACTGCCTGGGCGGTTTGTGTGTATTCCGGGCTCCGCTCAAGGAGGTGAGGGAGGAGGAAAGATCGGTTCGTTCCAGGATCGTGGTTTGCGGACCCGAACAGTTTCTCAAGAAAGGGGTGAAAGTGGGATGCGAAAACTGTACTTGCTGATGCTGGCGGTGCTGCTCTTGCTGGGAATGACCGCCCTGCCCCTGACCAACATGGCCGGCGCCAAGAGCGCCGTCCAGACAGCCAGTCTCGATTCGGCGCAACCGTCCAGCCTGTTGTGGACCGACTGACCCCCCCCGCTCGGGAAGGCGGCCCGCCCCCCCTTGGGCGGCCTTCCCCATTGCTTGAAGCGATCTTTCGGTTGTGCTATCATAAACACCGAACCTCCGCAAGTCGAAAAGGCGAAGTAATGGGCGCCTGTAGCTCAGGGGATAGAGCACGGGACTTCTAATCCCGGTGTCGCTGGTTCGATTCCAGCCAGGCGCGCCAACCATAACTTGAACCCAGAGGTGCTGGGGAGTTCTCTTGATCAGGTTGGAGGCGGGCGTGGACCGTCCTCTTCTTGTTTGGTGTTTTGGCGCGGCGGCGGGGGCTTGCGGGCCGCCATGGAGCGGCGGCGAATCGCTGAAAACCGCGCCGCCGGTGGTTTGACACTCGTCGGGACTCGGCCTATAATCAAAGGTGAGGCTTCGTTGCCATGGTTCGTGCGGCCTTGACCGGCGCCAACAGGAAGTTCTTGACCGGGGCCACAGTGCTGCTTATACTATAATAGTCTTTGCGAATCAAGCGATCTTGCTCGCGGTGGCTGTAGCTCAGTCGGTTAGAGCACCAGGTTGTGGCCCTGGGGGTCGAGGGTTCAAATCCCTTCAGTCACCCCAACGCGATTTTGATGGGGCGTAGCCAAGGTGGTAAGGCACGGGACTTTGACTCCCGCATGCGTAGGTTCGAGTCCTGCCGCCCCAGCCAGATTTTCGGCTCCGCTCGAAGGGCCGGATTGCCGGAGGGCGGGGCACTTGTCTGATTGCGGGCCATTAGCTCAGTGGTAGAGCACCCGCCTTTTAAGCGGGGTGTCGATGGTTCGATCCCATCATGGCCCACCAAGTGTCTTGCTTGGG
>JAJYMS010000137.1 GCA_021786825.1 Bacillota bacterium
GCTGGAAGTACACGCCGAACTTCTTGGTGTCCGCGGTGAGGGCCGACTCGTAGTCCGTCACCGGCCGGTCGGTGAAAAACAGCCCGAACATTGAGCCGAGGCCGTCCACCTGCCATCCTTCACCCAGTTCGCCGATGATCTCCCGCAGTCCCCCGACCAGGCGCTGCGTGAGGGCAGCCAGCCATTCGTAGGTGCCTGGTGCCGAAAGAAGCTTCAGGGTCTGGATGCCGGCGGTCATCGCCAGCGGGTTCCCTGACAGGGTTCCGGCCTGGTAAACCGGGCCGGCGGGCGCCACCCGCTCCATGATCTCCTGGCTTCCCCCGTAGGCGCCGACCGGTAACCCCCCACCGATCACTTTGCCGAAGGTTGTGAGGTCGGGTTCCACGCCGTAGTGACCCTGAGCGCCACCGGGGGAGATGCGGAAACCGGTCATCACCTCGTCGAAGATCAGTACCGAGCCATATTCGCGGGTAATCTGCCGGAGGCCCGCCAAGAAGCCGTCCTTGGGCCGGACAAAGCCCATGTTGCCGACCACGGGTTCGATGATCACGGCGGCGATATCCCCGCCGAATTCGCGGAAGGCCCGCCGGACCGCCTCCAGGTCATTGAAGGGTACAGTGAGGGTGCTGGCGGCAATGGCCGCTGGAACGCCTGGGCTGTCTGGGACCCCCAGGGTCAGCGCGCCCGAACCGGCCTTCACCAGCAGGGCGTCATGGGCCCCGTGGTAGCAGCCCGCGAACTTCACAATCTTGCTGCGGCCGGTGTAGCCCCTGGCAACCCGGATGGCACTCATGGTCGCCTCGGTGCCGGAATTGACCATCCGAATCAGTTTTACGGATGGGAAGGCCGACTTGACCAGCCTGGCCAGTTCCGTCTCCAGTTCGGTGGGAGCGCCATAGCTCGTGCCGCGCTCGACCGCCCGCTGAAGGGCCTCCACCACCCGTGGGTGGGCGTGGCCCACGATCAGCGGCCCCCAGGAGAGGACATAGTCGACGTAATCATTGCCGTCGACGTCCTGGACGTGGGATTCCCGCCCCCGGGTGATGAACAGGGGCTGGCCACCCACTGCCCGGAATGAGCGCACCGGGGAGTTCACTCCACCGGGAAGGTGTTGTTTCGCTTCCTCGAACAGTTGCCTCGAACGGTCGATCCTCATCGGGTACCCCCCTTGCTGCCGCCGCCCGGCTCATCCGGCTCCCAGCGCCTCCCGCAACTCCTGCAGGCGTTCCATCAACTCGCCTCCCCGCCCAAGAACCCCCACCGCCCGGGGGCGGTCCCCGGCCTTGAGCCGGGTCCGAAGTTCGGAAAGCAGGTTGATCACCGCGCTGATTTCGCTGTCCAGTTTGGCCGGGGAAACCTGCTCCGCTCCGGCGACCGCCCCTGGCCGGGGGGCGACCTCCACGGACACACCATCAAGTTCGACCGATTCGCCCATCTCCGGGATCCAGGTCTTGACGGCGAACTCCTGCTCCAGGCGTTCCGAAAGGCGCTGGGACGGCCAGGGCTCGCCATGCACCACGAAAACCTCCCGCGGGCGCCGCCGCATGCCTCTGACCCAGTTCAACAGGCCCTGCTGGTCGGCGTGGGCCGAAAAGCCCGGCAACGAATGAATCTTGGCCCGCACTGAGATATCCTCGCCGAACAAGCGGACCCGCCGAGCTCCCTGAACGAGCGTTCGTCCCAGGGTACCCTCGGCCTGAAAGCCGACGAACAGCACCGCGGACTCCGGGCGCCAGAGGTTGTGTTTCAGATGGTGACGCACTCGTCCGGTCTGGGCCATACCCGCGGCGGAGATGATCACCGCCCCGCCCTTGATCTGGTTCAGCGCCATCGACTCCTCGGGCGTCCGGGCAAAGTGCAAGCCGGGAAAGCTAAAGGGGTCGTCGCCCCGCTGCAGGAGTTGCTTCGTTTCGGGGTTGTAGCACTCCGAGTGGGCCTGGAAAATCTCGGTGGCGGACATAGCCAGGGGACTGTCGATGAACACCGGCAGCCGGGGAACTTCGTTGCGCTCGTACCAGCCGTTCAGGTAGTAAAGCAGTTCTTGGGTTCGCCCCACCGCGAAGGAGGGAATCACCAGGTTGCCCCGGTTCCGGTGGACTTCGGCCAAGATGGCTTTGAGCGCCTCGGCCGATTCCTGAAGACCCTGGTGCAGCCGGTCACCGTAGGTCGACTCCAGCACCAGGTAGTCGCACCCCTCGAGGATCTCCGGGTCCTTCAGGATCGGGCGGCCGCCCACCCCAAGGTCGCCGCTGAAGCCGACGCTCGTACCTTGTGAACCATCCTGTACTTTCACCTCGACGGAGGCGGAACCCAGGATGTGTCCCGCGTCGCGGAAGCAGACCTGCACCTTGTCGCCGAGTTCGACCGTCTCCCCGTAGGCGACCGGGCGAAACTGCCGGAGACACGCCTGGGCCTCCGCGACCGTGTACAAGGGCGCCAGGCCTGACTTGCCGGCGCGCTGGCGCTTGCGATTCTGCCACTCGGCCTCCATCTCGTGAATGTGGCCGCTGTCCTCAAGCATCACCCGACAGAGGTCGACAGTGGCGCGGGTGGCCAGTACCGTCCCCCGGAAGCCGGCCTTGAAGAGCAAAGGGATCCGGCCACTATGGTCGATGTGAGCATGGGTCAGGAGCAGGTAGTCGATGTCCGCCGGATTAAAAGGAAAGGGACGTAAATTGAGTTCGTCCATCTCCGCCCCACCCTGAAACAGACCACAGTCGACCAGGAGTCTCAGCCCCCCGGCCTCCAGGTGGTGGCAGGATCCCGTTACCGTCCGCGCGGCGCCCGCAAAACTCAGTTTCAATAGCGGCCCTCCCCCGGTTGGCTTGGGGCTCAGACGTTGAACCGGAAGTTGATGATGTCACCGTCCTGAACCAGGTATTCTTTTCCTTCCAGGCGCAGCAGTCCCAGGTCTCGTGCCCGGGCCACGCTGCCCGCCCGCCGGAGGTCTTCAAAAGCGATGGTCTCCGCGCGGATGAACCCGCGGGCGATGTCGGAATGAATCTTTCCGGCCGCCTCCCTGGCGGTGGTTCCCCGCCGAATCGTCCAGGCCTTAACCTCATCCTCGCCGGCGGTCAAGAAGGAAAGAAGACCCAGGTAGGCATAGGTGGCCGAGGCCAGACGTTCAATACCTGATTCGGACAGCCCGAGGTCGGCCATGAAGACGCCCCGGTCCTCGGGCGGAAGTTGAATGATTTCCATCTCCACCTGACCGCAAATGGTGAGCAGCGGGAACCCCTTCTCGCCGGCAGTGAGCTCCAGGTCCGACCGGCCGGGATAGTCGCCGCGGCGGAGTTCGTCCTCATCCACGTTGACGACGAGAAGCATCGGCTTTTCGGTCAGAAAAGCGTAGTTTTTCAGCCACCGCCCCTCCTCGGCGGAGAGCGGGAGACGATGAATCGGGAGGCCTTCCTCCAGCCCGGCCCTGCACCGCTCCAGGACCGCCAGTTCCTCCTCCTGTTCCTTTTGGCGCTTGCCGCCCTGAATCCGGACAATCCGGTTCTCCAGCACCCCGAGGTCCGCCAGCAGCAGCTCGAGGTTGACGGTCTCGAGGTCTCGGACCGGGTCAACCGTCGTGGTGGGATGAGGTACCGACGGGTTGGCGAAGGCCCTCAGCACCTGCACCAGGGCGTCGACGTCGCGGATGCCGGCCAGGAAGGCCGTCGTGGAGGCATGCTGAGAGGATCCCGGATACAGGCCGGGAACCTCGGTAAACTCGATCTGGGCATAGGTGGTCTTGCGTGGCCGATGCAGGTCACTCAGGAAGTCCACCCGTCGGTCCGGAATGCGCGCGATTCCTACCTGCGATTCCGCCTTTCCGGACTGAAAACCGCTGGTCTGTCGGTGCTCGTTGGTCAGCAAGTTGAAAATCGTCGTCTTGCCCACCGTCGGCAGGCCTACGAGGCCGGTTCTGAGCATGACTCTCCTCCGTGGATCGGTTCGACGCGGCGGTACGGTGTGCCGTACAAGAGTATACCATAAAAAGAAACGGCGACCCTATGTTGGGTCGCCGCGTCGTGCGTCGCTCCAGCTATCCTCGCTGGCTGGTCTGAGGGTTCTTGGCGCTCTTGGCCTTCTCGCCGGCACCCGGTTGAAAGGACGTTCCAGCCTGGCCGGCCGGAGGTTCCGAGGCCGCGATGCCGGCGCCAAGAGGTGCTCCCGCTGCCGTAGCAGCCCCTTTGCCGGGGTTCAGGCCGATTTCGTTGGCCACCTCATACTTGAATTGCTCCAGGTTGAAGTTAGCCGCTTTTCGGGGCAAGAACCATCACCCTCCTTTGATTGATGGCCCGTGCCACTTCTATTTTGCCTCCCCGCGTCAACGTTATGTCAGTAAGCCCTGACCAGCACCGGTTGCCCAAGGCGCCGAAGTCAACCAGATTTCCCAAAAAAAATTTGTCGCGAGATGTTGACACTTTCGGCTAGGCGTCGTATACTGATTACAGAACGTGAAGTCATTCACAAGTGTTGCCAGTGCCCGCCCGGGCTTACAAGTTTGACCCACATCACCCCAGTCTGAAGGCATTCCTCGCCCCAAGGAATGCCTTCCCTCTTTTTGGGCGGCCGATTTTATCGCCGGTGCCTACTCCGGTCCCAGAATAACCTTCTCCGCCGGCTCGCCCGGGGGAATCATGGGGAAGACGTTGGCCTCTTCCTCGATCACGAAGTCCAGGAGCCACGGGCCGGGTGAAGTGAGGGCGCGATCCAGCGCCGGCCCCACCTCCGCCGGGGTGGTGACGCGCAGAGCGGACACCCCATAGGCCTGGGCCAGCAGGATAAAGTCCGGGTTGTGTTGGAACCGGACGGCGGTGTAGCGGTTCTGGTAGAAGAACTCCTGCAACTGGCGGACCAACCCCAGGTATCCGTTGTCCAGGAGGATTATCTTCACCGGGGCCTGCGCCTCCACGAGGGTGGCCAACTCCTGCTGGGTCATTTGAAAGCTGCCGTCCCCGCTGATCAGGCAGACGGTCCGGTCCGGCAACCCGACCTGGGCGCCCAGGGAGGCCGGCAGGCCGTAACCCATGGTTCCCAGGCCGGAGGAACTCAGCAGGCTTCGCGGCCGCCGGAATTGGTAGTAGAGGGCTGTCCACATCTGGTGTTGACCGACGTCGGTCGTAATGATGGCTTCCTCGCCGAGTCGCGCGTTGAGTTGCCGGAGGACGTACTGCGGCCGCAAGGGGCCGGCCCCGTCGGGGCCCGGGTCGCCGGCCGGCAGCGGGTAGGCGTCCCGCCAACCCAGGATTTTCTCCCACCACGGGCCGTGGGACGCACTCCGCACGCCGGGGAGGAGTTCCTGCAAGATGCGGGGGAGATCCCCCACGATCGGAATGTGGACCTCCACGTTCTTGCCGATTTCCGCGGGGTCGATGTCCACGTGGATGATGCGGGCCTTGCGGGCGAAGCTCCGGGTCGGGCCGGTTACCCGCTCCGCGAAGCGCACCCCCAAGGCAATCAGCAAGTCAGCCTCGTTCACCGCCCGGTTGGCGGCTACCCGCCCGTGCATCCCGACCATCCCGAGGCTGGAGGGGTGGTCGGCGGGAAGGACTCCCAGCCCCATCAGCGACGTGACCACCGGCAGGTTAGCCTTCTCCGCCAGTTCGCGGATCAGGGGGGCCGCTCCCGAACTGATGGCGCCTCCTCCCGCGAACAACACCGGCTGCTCGGCCTGGTTGATCGCTGCCGCCGCCTTGGCGATTTGGGTTGGGTGCCCGTTAAGGTTGGGCCGATAGCCGGGGATGTCGACCTTCTCAGGGTAGTCGAAGGCCACCCGGTCAGTCAGCACGTCCTTGGGCAAGTCGATCAGGACCGGGCCCGGGCGCCCGGTCCTGGCAATGTGAAAGGCCTCTTTGAGGATCCGCGGGACGTCGGCGACGTCCTTCACCAGGTAGTTGTGCTTCGTGATCGGCATCGTGATGCCGGTCAGGTCGGCTTCCTGAAAGGCATCGCTGCCGAGGAGGTTCACGGGGACCTGGCCGGTGATGGCCACCACCGGGATGGAGTCCATATAGGCGTTGGCTATCCCGGTGATCAAGTTGGTCGCTCCGGGGCCGGACGTCGCGATGCAGACGCCGACCTTGCCGGTCGCCCGGGCATAGCCGTCGGCCGCGTGAACGGCTCCCTGCTCGTGCCGGCAGAGGATATGCCGGATGTCGGCCGAGTGCAGCGCATCGTACAGCGGGAGTATAGCCCCCCCGGGGTAACCGAAGACGACGTTCACACCTTCAGCCTGGAGGCAGCGAACTACCGCCTCAGCCCCGCTGATCCTGGCATTCTGCGTTGCGACCTTCTGCATCCTCACCCCTCCAGTCCCGGATCTCGCCGGCCACCAGTTCGCCCATTTGCCGGGTGCCGATCTCCCGACCGCCCCTGCCTCGCAGGTCAGGCGTCCCAAAACCCTTTTGCAGCACCCGGTCCACCGCCTCTTCGACCGCCGTCGCCTCCCGCGGCAAGCCGTACGAGTAGCGCAGGAGCATGGCCGCCGACAAGATGGTCCCAACCGGATTGGCCAGGCCCCGGCCGGCCAGGTCAGGGGCCGAACCATGGACCGGCTCGTACAGACCTGCCTTCCCTTCCCCCAGTGAGGCCGAGGGCAACATCCCCAGGGAGCCGGCCAGCACCCCGCCGAGGTCGGAGAGGATATCCCCGAACAGGTTCTCCGCCAGCAGGACGTCGAAGCGCCGCGGTGAAGCCACCAGTTGCATGGCACAGTTGTCTACATAGAGGTGCTCCACCGTGACGGAGGGGAAGGATTTAGCCACTTCGTTCACGGTTTCCCGCCAAAGCCGGGAAGTCTCCAGCACGTTGGCCTTGTCCACCGAGGCGAGGTGCCCTCTGCGCTCGGCTGCCAGGCGAAAAGCGACCATTGCCACCCGCCTGATTTCCGCCACGCTGTAGACGGTGACGTCCTCAGCCCGGCGGCCGCCGTCGCTCCGCCGGCGCGGGCCGTAGTAAGCCCCGCCGGTCAGCTCTCGCACCACCACCAGGTCGACGCCCTCGCCGACGATGGAGTCCTTCAAGGGCGAAGCGGCCGCCAGGTGCGGTGGCAGCCGAACCGGTCGCAGGTTCGCGAACACCTTCAGCGCCTGGCGAAGATCCAACAGGCCGCGCTCCGGCCGCTTGTCCGGGGCGACGGAGTCCCAGCGCGGCCCGCCGACCGCCCCCATTAGGACGGCGTCGGCCTTGCGGCACGCCTCGAGCGTCACCGTCGGCAGAGGCACCCCGAAATCATCAATGGCCCGACCGCCGAAGGGAAACTCGGTAAAATTGAACCGGTGGGAGAAGCGCTCCGCCACCGCCTGCAACGTCCGTTTGGCCTCGATCACCACTTCCGGCCCGATGCCGTCCCCCGGCAACAGCACGATCTCGTGCGCGCTCATGGCTTTTGGCCTCCCGCCGCCAGCCGGCTCCGCACGTAGGGAATCAGGCCCCCGGCGGAGATGATCCCCCGGACTGATTCCGGGAAGGGCTGGGCCTGGTAGACCTCCCCCCGGGTCACGTTCTCGATCCGACCGCCGGCCAGATCGATGCTGACCTGGTCCCCTTCGCTGATTCCCTCCGCCGCCGCGGGGCACTCAAGGATCGGGAGGCCGGTGTTGATGGCGTTGCGAAAAAAGATCCGGGCGAAGGAAGGGGCGATCACCGCCTTGACGCCGGCCGCCTTGATGGCAATCGGCGCGTGTTCGCGGGAACTCCCACAGCCAAAGTTCTTTCCCGCGACGATCACGTCTCCCGGCTTAACCCGGGACGCGAAGGACGGATCCTCGTCCTCCATACAATGGCGGGCCAGTTCCAGAGCGTCAAAGGTGTTCAGGTACCGCGCCGGAATGATTCGATCGGTATCGAGATCGTCTCCGAACTTGAACGCCCTCGCCCCCGCCGGTGGGGTTATCTTGCCTACGCGACCCACTGAGCCCCCACCTCCTCCGGCGCGGCGATGCGCCCAAGGATGGCCGACGCGGCGGCCACGGCCGGCCCGGCCAAGTAGACCTCGCTCTGGGGGTGTCCCATGCGGCCGACGAAGTTGCGGTTGGTCGTCGCCAGGCAGCGTTCTCCGGCGGCCAGGATCCCCATGTATCCGCCCAGGCAGGGGCCGCACGTGGGTGGGCTTACCGACGCCCCCGCCGCCGCGAAGATCTCCAGCAGGCCCTCCCGCATCGCCTGCAGG
The DNA here is from genome assembly GCA_021786825.1 of Bacillota bacterium. GTDB lineage: Bacteria > Bacillota > Sulfobacillia > JAMDAP01 > JAJYMS01 > JAJYMS01. Next base: position 8,162 of record JAJYMS010000137.1, read on the forward strand.
TAAACGGACCGAGATGCGGGAATGACGATCGTCCGCACCCCGGGATGGACCTTGCGGTTACGCAGGATTACGGCGGCCTGGCGCAGGTCCTCGATCCGTCCGTTGGTGCAGGAGCCGATGACCACCTGGTCCAGCCTCACTTCCCCTACCTGGGACAAGGGTCGGGTGTTGGAGGGCAGGTGCGGGAAGGCCACCTGGGGTTCGATATCCGAGGCGTCCCACTCCCAGACCCGCTGGTAGACGGCGTCCGCGTCGCCGGTGGTGACGCTGTAGGGCCAACGGTTGCGCTGTTCGAGGTAGCGGAGAGTGACCTCGTCCGGGGCTACCACCCCGCACTTGGCTCCCGCCTCGATGGCCATGTTGCAAAGGGTGAGCCGGGCATTTACCGACAGGGACCCAATGGCCTGACCAGCGAACTCCATGGCCTGGTAAAGAGCGCCGTCCACCCCGATTTGGCCAATGATGAACAGGATCAGGTCCTTGGCCGACACCCAGGGGCGCAGGCGACCGTGGAACACAAACCGAACGCTTTCCGGAATCCGCAGCCAGGTCTCGCCCGTCGCCATCGCCGCTGCCAGGTCGGTCGAACCGACCCCCGTGGCGAAAGCCCCCACGCCGCCGTAGGTGCAGGTGTGGGAATCGGCGCCGATGACTACCATTCCGGGCAGGACCAGACCGCGCTCGGGAAGGATGGCGTGTTCGATTCCCTCACCCACCTCGAAGTAGTTCACGAGCTGCTGGCGTCGGGCGAAGTGGCGCAGTTCCCTGGACTGCTCAGCCGACTTAATGTCCTTGGCGGGCACGAAGTGGCTCTGCACCAGAACCACCCGTTCCCGGTCAAAGACGCCGGGAGCGCCGATCTTCTCGAACTCGGCAATGGCCAGGGGACCGGTGATGTCGTTGGCCATGACCAGATCGAGGCGGACAGTCACCAGTTCACCCGGAGTAACCTCTGTCCGGCCGGCCGCGCGCGCCAGAATCCTCTCGGTGATGGTTTGGGGTCGTATGCTCACTGGGAGACAGCCTCCTTGACCCGCAGGGCCTCGGGCGGCATCGGGTGGGACCCGGTGGTCAGGCAGAGCTTGTTGACGGCGGCCAGGTAGGCCTTGACGCTGGCTTCGATGATGTCGGTACTCACACCCCGTCCAAGCATCGCCACCTCGCCCTCCTCGCCCCGCCGTGCCGCTACCCTGACGGTGACTTCGCCCAACGCGTCCTGCCCGCTGGTTACCGCCTTTAGGGAGTAGTCCTCCAAGCGGCATTGGAGGCTGGTGATGCGGTCGATAGCACGGTATAGGGCGTCCACCGGCCCCGTCCCCCAAGCGGCTTCCTGGTAGCGCTGGCCCTGAACCTGCAGGCAGATGGTCGCCGTTGGGGGGGTGGAGGTACCGGAAGTGACATGGAAGCTGTCAAGCCCGAAGATCTCCGCCGGGAGTTGCCGCTCGGCCTCCACGATCGCCTCCAGGTCGCGGTCCGTGACACCGTCCTTCTTGCGGTCGGCAAGCTCTTTGAAGCGGGCGAACGCCTTCTGCAGTTCCTCATCTGTCATTTCATAACCGAGTTCCTTCAACCGTTCCCGGAAGGCGTGGCGCCCGGAGAGTTTGCCCATCACCAGCAGGCTCTTGGGCACTCCGACGTCCTGGGGCCTCATGATCTCGTAGGTGAGGGGCTCTTTCAGCACCCCATCCTGGTGAATCCCCGCCTGGTGGGCGAAGGCGTTGGCTCCGACCACCGCCTTGTTGGCCTGCACGGCCATGCCGGTGAGGGAGGAGACCAGGCGGCTGGTCCGGTAAAAGTGCTCGGTGGCGATTCCGGTCTCCCAGCCGTGATAGTAGTCGCGCCGTGTCCGCATAGCCATCACCACCTCCTCCATGGAGGTGTTGCCGGCGCGCTCGCCGATGCCGTTGATGGTGGTTTCCACCTGCACGGCGCCGGCCTCGATGGCCGCCAGGGAGTTGGCCACCGCCAACCCGAGGTCGTTGTGGCAATGGACCGAGAACTTGACCCGGTCCGCCCCGACCACACGCTGGCGGAGAAAGGTGATCAAACGGTGGAACTCCTGGGGAGTGGTATAGCCCACCGTGTCGGGAACGTTGATGGTAGTGGCGCCTGCCTCAACCGCGGCAGACAAGATCCGGGCCAGAAAGTCCAGGTTGCTGCGGGTTGCATCCTCGGCCGAGAACTCCACATCGTCGGTGTAACGGCGCGCGCGACGCACCGCCTCCACCGCCGCCGCTACCACCGCGTCCGGCTCCATCCGCAGTTTGTACTTCATATGGATCTCGGAGGTAGCGATAAAGGTGTGGATTCTTCTTCTGGCGGCCGGTTCGAGGGCCTCCCCGGCCCGCTCCACGTCCCGCGGGTTGGCGCGGGAGAGTCCCGCGATGATGGGGCCCTTTACCCGGTGAGCGATGGCACGCACCGCTTCGAAGTCGCCGGGCGACGAGATCGGGAAGCCGGCCTCGATCACGTCCACTCCGAGACGCGCCAGTTGCTCCGCGATCTCGACCTTCTCCTCGGCACTGAGCGCAACCCCCGGCGACTGCTCACCGTCGCGAAGGGTAGTGTCAAAAATAATGATCCGATTGCGTTCCTCGGCCTGCATCGGGTCCAACCCCTTTCCCAACAGTGCGTCCGGCCAGCGTTTCCCTATTGCAGGAGCTTCTTCTCCTTGAGCCAGGGCATCATCGCCCGCAGCCGCTGGCCCACCTCTTCGATGGGGTGCGCAGCCTCCCGATTGGCCAAGGCGTTGAAGACGGGCCGGTTGGCCTGGTTCTCCAGGATCCACTCCCGGGCGAAGACACCTTCCTGAATGTCCTTCAGGAGCTTCTTCATCGCCTGGCGTGCCTCGGACCCCACCACCTGGCTGCCGCGCGTCATGTCGCCGTACTGGGCGGTGTCTGATACGGAGTACCGCATCAGGGACAAGCCGCCTTCATAGACCAGGTCCACGATCAGTTTCAGCTCATGCAGGCACTCAAAGTAGGCGATTTCAGGGGCATAACCAGCCTCCACCAGGGTTTCCCAACCCGCCTTGATGAGTTCCGAGACCCCTCCGCACAGCACCGCCTGTTCCCCAAACAGGTCGGACTCGGTCTCCTCCCGGAAGGTGGTCTCGATAACCCCGGCCCGCGTGCTGCCGATCGCTCGCGCGTAGGCCAGGGCGCGCTCCTTGGCCTGGCCGGTGGCGTCCTGGTAGATGGCCAGCAAGGCCGGTACCCCGCGACCCTCCTCGTACATCCGGCGCAATAGATGGCCCGGGCTCTTCGGCGCGATCATGCTGACGTCAACGTCCTTGGGGGGCACGATCTGGTTATAGTGAACCGAGAAACCGTGGGAAACCATGAGGGTCTTGCCGGCTGTGAGGTGCGGCTTGATCTCCGCCTCGTAAACAGCGTGATGCCGCTCGTCGGGAATCAGGATCATGATTACGTCGGCCGCCTTGGCCGCCTGGTTCACCGCCAACGGCTTCCAACCGTGGGATTCGGCCACCCGCCACGAGCGGCCGCCCGGTTGCAGTCCAACCACCACGTCGATGCCGCTTTCCTTGAGGTTGAGGGCCTGGGAGTGGCCCTGGCTCCCGTACCCGATGACGGCAACCTTCTTGCCCTTGAGGTAGGAAAGATCAGCGTCGTTGTCGTAGTACATTTTGGTCATCCTCTTCACTCTCCTTCTCGATTTTGACGATCCTCGTGCCGCGCTCCATGGCGATGCGCCCGGTCCGGACCACCTCGCGGATGCCGAACTCGCCCATCAGTTGAATCAGCGCGTCGATCTTTTCCGCGTCACCGGTGATCTCGACGATCAGGGACCGCTTGCCGACGTCGATCACCTTGGCCCGAAAAATATCCACGATTTGCAGAATCTGTGCTCGTCGGGCCGGTTCGGCGTTGACCTTGATCAGGGCAAGTTCGCGGGAAACCGATTCATCGCCCTGCAGGTCGGTCACCTTTAGGACGTTGATCAGCTTGTTGAGCTGTTTTTCGACCTGTTCCAGAACCTTGCTGTCCCCTTCGACGACGATCGTCATCCGTGAGACATCCGGATGGTCGGTAACCCCGACGGCGACGCTCTCAATGTTGAAACCTCTGCGGCTGAACAGTCCAGCCACCCGCGTGAGCACCCCCGGCGAATTCTGCACCAGCACCGCCACCGTGTGTCGCAACCCCATCACCTCCCGTCCGCCGAGTCCTCACTGAACTAAGAAACCCCTGCCGTCCTCAAAAGGGGAACGGCAGGGGCGTCTGATCGCGGTACCACCCTGCTTCGGCGCGCCGGCCGCGGGCAAACCGCGGTAAAGTTCTGGCGCCCTCCAAAGGTATAGCGGCCCTTAACCGGCCGACCCTACCGGGGCCACATGGTCCTTTGGGGTCAGCAGCTCCGGGGCGAGCAACAACTCCGTGCGGCGGGCCGGCTTTCACCTGCCCCGGCTCTCTTGGGCCGCCGCGTCCGGGAATCGACTCCCCTTCATCACCTTGCGGCCTGGGCTAACCAGGCCTATGGTATTTAGGGACAGTATAGCCACGGGTTTTCACAAATGTCAAGAGCCAATTTACCTCGGCGCCAAAGCGCCGCCGCTGGGGTATGAGCCCAGCAGCTTGAAGAAAAAGGTCCGCCCCCGGACGCCCTCCAGGGCCTCCCGGCAGGTCGGGTCAGCGCGGTGGCCCTCGCAGTCGATCAGGAAGATGTAGGACCCCAGGCCGACCTTGGTCGGCCGCGATTCGATCTTGGTCAGGTTGATCCCCCGAAGGGCGAACTCCCCCAACACCTCGTAAAGCCCGCCGGGGCGGTCGCGGTCCAGGGAGCAAGCCAGGCTGGTCTTGTCCTTGCCCGTGGGGGGCTGTTCACCCCGGGACAGCAGGACAAAACGGGTGTAGTTAGCGTCGTTGTCCTGGATGTCGCGGGCCAAGACCTTCAGGCCATAAAGCTCCGCCGCGATGGCCGTGCCGATGGCGGC
>JAJYMS010000265.1 GCA_021786825.1 Bacillota bacterium
GATCAGGGCCAGGCCGTAGGACATGATGGCGTAAAGGCCCGCCAATAGGATGGCGTTAATCAGCAAGCCGACAGCTTCTTGCAGGTCTGACGCCCCCTTTCATACCGATGACAATAAGGAGAGGACACCGTCTCCCCCGCTCGTGCCGGAGCCCGGCGGTGTCCTCTCGACTCGCGCAAGCTCGGAAACTACTGCTTCGGAATCGGCACGACCGCCGGCCCAGTGGCGGCGTCAGCCGGGTAGATGATATCCACTTTGCCGCCCGGCTTGTTCTCGGTCACCACGAAGGGATAGACCGCCTGGCCGCTCTGGCTGAACTTCAGCACCTGACCCGGCAGGATCGAATCCTTCAACTCGAGGTTCACCAGGGCCTGGCGGATCTTCTCGGGTTCCAGCGAACCGGCCTTTTCGATGCCGGTCAGCATCATCCGGGCCGCCTCGTAGGCGATCGCGTGGAACCACTCGGGCTTCGCGTTGTACTCCTTTTGCCACTTCTCGACGAAGGTCTTCACCTGCGGGTAGGGAAGCTGATCGGTCCACCAGTTGCTGGCGAAGATGTAGTCGGCCGCGGCACCCAAGGCCTTGCGGGCGTCTTTCTCGGAACCCCGCGCGCCGTAGGTGACCATCAGGTGCTTCAGGCCCATCTGGGCGTACTGCCGGTGCATGGTGATGTAGTCCGGCAGGTGGGCGTCCACCATGAACACATCCGCCTGGGCGTTCTTCACCTTGGTAAGGAGCGATGAAAAGTCCTTGCCATAGAGGTCGAAGCCCTCGTCCATCTTCAGGTCGAAGTAACCGGGGTACTTGGTCATGCGGTCCTTGACCCCGGCCAGGTAGTCCTTGCCGTGCTCGGTGTTCTCCCAGAGCACCGCGAGCTTGAGAGGCTTGGGGAGATTGCCTTTGTCGATGTACTCCTTCAGGAAGTCCATCTGGGTGGTGGCCAGCACCTCCACCGGCGACAGGGTCCCGAAGATCCATTTGAAGCCCCGGCCGTAAATCTTGGTGGCCGCGCCGCCGCCGTTGACGTACGGAATCCCGTACTTCTCAGGCACCACGCTCTGGGCGTAAACCAACGGCGTGCTGTACCCGCCGATCACGGCGTTGACCTTGTCCTTGGTGATCAACTGCTCCATCAACTGGGCCGAGACCGTGGGGTCGGTCTTGTCGTCCAGGGGACCCACCAGCCGGACCGGAACCTTGGTCCCGTTGATGGTGATGCCGCCCTTCTCGTTAACCTCTTTCACCGCCAGCTTGGTGGCCTGTTCGAAGGCCTTGCCCACCTTGGCCTCGGCTCCGGTCAACGGAAACACGGAGCCGACCACGACCTCCTTGGGAGCCGCCGGGGTCTTGGGCTGTTCGGTGGCGGTCTTCTGGCCTCCCGTGCAGCCGGCCAGTGCCGCGGCCAACAGGGCGAAAACTACCACAGCGGTCGTCAGGCGAGTGTAACGCGCGCCAAGTTTCAGAACCATTGCTCCACACTTCCCCCCTAAGTTTATTGAATCTATCAGACGGCGAACAATTCGTCATGGGGCCCGGAAACCCTTCCCCGGGGGGATTCCGGGAACGCCCCGCTACTGAATGGCGCCGTCTACCCTCAACCGGACGATATCCTCCGGTTGATAGCCGATATCGCGCAATACCTCATCCGTGTGCTCCCCCAGCAGCGGCGGGTAGGTGCGGACCGAGCCGGGAGTGGCCGACAGTTTGACCGGCACGCCGGTGACCTTGATCCGGCCGGCGGTGGGGTGGTCGAGGGCCACCACCATCTGGCGGAAAAGGGTCTGGGGATCCGAGAAAACCTGCTCCAGGGTATTGATCGGCCCGCACGGAACGCCAGCCTTGTCCAACCGGTCCAGCCACTCCGCCATCGGGCGCTGCCCAAAAATCGGCTCCAGGATGGACATCAGCTCCGCCCGCCGGACCACCCGGTCGGGGTTGGCGCGGAAGCGCGGATCCTCGGGGAGGTCGGGGCGTCCCAGCACAGCGCAGAACTTACGCCACAGTCCATCGTTCCCGACGCCGATGTTGATGTACCCGTCGGAGCACTTGACCGCCTGGTAGGGCGCGATGGTATGGTGGGCGGAACCCAGCTTCCTGGGGTTCTCCCCGGTAGCGAAATAGGCCCCGGCGACGTAGGTCAGCCAGGCGATCTGCCCTTCCATCAAGGAGGTATCGACGTACTGCCCCCGCCCCGTGCGCTCCCGCGCCCAGAGAGCCAGCATGATGCCAAAGGCGGCCCACATCCCGGCCCCGATGTCGGCGATGGCGACGCCGACCTTCACCGGCCCGCCTCCATCCTCGCCGGTGATCCCCATGATCCCCCCCACCCCCTGGGCCACCACGTCAAAGCCGGGGCGCCCGTGGTAGGGGCCTGTCTGCCCGAAGCCCGAGATGCTGCCGTAGACCAGGCGGGGGTTCTCCGCCGCCAGTCGCTCGTAGTCGAACCCCAGAGACTCCATCGTCCCCGGACGAAAGTTCTCCAACAAGACGTCGGAGGTCTTGAGCAGATCGAAGAAGACCTTCCGCCCGCCGGGCGCCTTCAGGTTGATGCCGATGCTGCGCTTGTTGCGGTTGACCGAAAGGTAGTAGGTACTTTCGCCCTGAATGAAGGGCGGCCCCCACTGGCGGGTATCGTCACCGGTCCCCGGCATCTCCACCTTGATCACGTCGGCGCCGAAGTCGGCCAGCATCATCGAGGCGTAGGGTCCGCTGAGGATGCGGGTGAGGTCAAGTACTCTGATACCTTGCAGGGGCAATGTCATAGTTCGGCTCGCTCCTTTGTCGGCCAATAATTCGCCACCAGCAGAGCACCTCCCTGCCTTTTTCGAACTGGTTATCTCAGGAAGGCCAACATGACCCCCGCCGCCACGGCGGTGCCGATCACACCGGCCACGTTGGGGCCCATGGCGTGCATCAGCAGGAAATTTCCCGGCAACTCCTCCTGCCCCACCACCTGGGAGACCCGGGCGGCCATCGGTACCGCCGAAAAAGACACCCCCCGCGGTGCTGCCGGCGAAGGCCAGGGCCCCCAGGGCGATGATCTCGACCGTCGTCCAGCGCAAGAACGTTTCCGCCCGCATCGAGGCGCCGACGGAAGTGGCCAGGAAGATGGTAATGATGTTGATCATCTCGTTCTGGGCGGTCTTCGACAGGCGGTCCACGACGCCGCTCTCCCGCAGCAGGTTGCCCAGCACCAGGGACCCGATCAGGGGAGCCACCGCGGGCAACAGCAGCCCCACCAGGACGGTCACGGCAATGGGGAAGACGATCTTCTCGGCCCGGGAGACCGGGCGGAGTTGCTCCATCACCACCTGGCGCTCCGCCCGGGTGGTCAGCAGCCGCATGATGGGAGGTTGAATGAGGGGCACCAGGGACATGTAGGAGTATGCCGCGACCGCCACCGGGCCGATCAGTTGAGGAGCGAGCCCTCGTCCATCATCCCGGTGGCCGGCAGGTTGCCCAGCACGGCACCGAACCCGATCGGCAGCAACAACAACGGCTCAAACCCCTTCTTAATGGCGAGGTAGATCAATAGCAATCCCACGCCGATCATCAGGAGGTGGCCCCCTGTGAGCTGACCCAGGCCGGTCGCCTGGAGCAGGGCCCCGATCATTCCAGCACCACCAAGAGATCACCGGCGGCCACGTTGGCGCCCTGGGCCGCAGCAACCTCCTTCACCTGGGCGGCCGCCGGAGAAAAAATCTCGTTCTTCATCTTCATGGCCTCCAAGGTCAGCAGCACGTCGCCGGGGGCGACGCGGTCGCCCGGCCGCACCCTGATGCCGTCCACCACGCCCGGAATGGGCGCCCGGACCTGACCCTTGCCATTGCCCACCCGGGGCGAGGGCGCCGCCGGCACGGGGGGGAATTCGGCCCGCGGTCCGGAGGCCACGGTGGGCCCTTCCCGCGCCGCCAACTGGTGGTCGGCGCGGATCTCCTCCACGTCCACCACAAACTCCTTCCCGTTGACGACGATTCTGAACGTCCTCATCTTCCCAATCCTCCCTGTACCTGCCTTCGCTTTTCCATCATCGCGCGTCTCCCGGCCGCCGCCCAGGCCGCCGCGCCGTCGGGCGCCGGGGGTCCGTTCCGGGAAGCCTCGACCGCCCGATTGTCCTCCGCCCCCAGGTAGGCGGCCATGGTCACCAGCACCTGGGTGACCTCCGCCGGGGTGCCCCCGGCCGGAACCCCCTCGGCCCCCGCGCCTGGTCGAGGGCGCCGGCCCACCACCCGGTGCTCGATCAACAGCACGGCGACCAGACCAGTCAGGACGCCGAACACCACCAGCATGTCGATCATCGACAGAACCGCCGCGCCGGTCATCGTATCAGGCATGTCGGCCTCCTACAGGGGAATGTTGCCATGTTTTTTGACCGGCCGGTCCACCGTCTTACCCCGCAGCCCCTCCAGGGCGGCGATGAGCCGGGGCCGGATCTCCGAAGCGTCGATCACGTCGTCCACCACGCCCCGACGGGCGGCGTGGTAAGGGTGAGCCAACTCCTCCCGGTACTCGCGCAGGAACGCCTCTCGATCCTCGGGCGTGGCTTGTCCGTTCTTCAGCAGGATGTTGGCGGCACCCTCCGCTCCCAGCACGGCGACTTCAGCGTCCGGCAGGGCGAGCACGTAGTCGGCCCCCAGCCCCCGGCTGGACATGGCGATATACCCGCCACCGACGGCCTTGCGCAGGATCACCGTGAGTTTGGGCACGCTGGCCTCGGCGTAGGCATAGAGCAACTTGGCGCCATGTCGGATCAACCCCCGGTGTTCCTGGTCGGTACCGGGCAAGTAGCCAGGGATGTCCACCAGGGTGACCAGGGGCAGGTTAAAGGCGTCGCAGGTCCGCACGAAGCGGGCGGCCTTGTCCGAAGCGTCAACGTCCAAGGTGCCGGCCATCACCCGCGGTTGGTTGGCCACCACGCCGACCGGACGCCCCCGCAGGCGCGCGAAGCCCACCACCACGTTGGGCGCAAAGTGCGCCTGGATCTCCAGGAATTGTCCCGCATCCGACACCCGGGCGATCACCTGCTTGATGTCATAGGCCCTGGTATGATCGCGGGGAATGAGGTCCCGCAGCGCTTCGTCCGGGCGGGGAGGCTCCCCGGAAGCGACGGCCGGCGGCTCGGAGGCGTTGTTGTCAGGCAGGTAACCCAACAACTCCCGGACCAAGGCGATGGCCTGGCGGTCGTCATCCGCCAGGAAGTGGGCCACTCCGCTCTGGCGGTTGTGGACTTCCCCCCCTCCCAGGTCCTCGAAGCTCACCTCCTCGTGGGTGACCGTCCTGATCACGTCCGGGCCGGTGACGAACATGCAGGCAGAACGGGTCATCACGGTGAAGTCGGTGAGGGCCGGGGAGTAAACGGCTCCCCCCGCGGCCGGGCCAAACACGACCGAAATCTGCGGTATCACCCCGGAGGCCAGGGTGTTCTGCCTGAAAATCTCGGACAGGCGGTCGAGGGCGACGACCCCCTCCTGGATTCGCGCGCCCCCCGACTCGTTGAGTTGGATGAAGGGGACCCCGAGGCGGAGGGCCAGTTCTAAGATCCGGGAGACCTTCCCGGCGTGCATCTCGCCGATGGAACCACCCATGACGGCGAAGTCCTCGGCCGCCACGCACACCGTCCGCCCGGCCAGGCGCCCGTAGCCGGTGATTACCCCGTCACCGGGCGCCTCCACCCGCTGCATGCCGAACGCGGTGGCGCGGTGGTGCCCGAGGACCCCGGTCTCCACCAGACTTTCGGGATCAAGTAGGATCTGCAGACGTTCCCGAGCGCTGAGCTTTCCTTGCGTGCCCAAAAACAAAAACCTCCCGCAGCAAATTTGACCTACGGAAGGCCTCACTCAATCACTTTATCCCTGGAGCGGCCCGAGCCCACCCCTGCCTTCAACAGGATCCCTCGCTCCGGGGGGCTTCCCCCTCCCAAGGGACCTGAATCTCCCTCCGCGGTTGCCACTACCCCAGGGGCAACCGCCCGCTCGACCCTACATCCCCTCAGTCAATTTACTCTATTCGCGCCCCAGGGGGGAGTTCCTCCTTTTCCTTGCCCCAATTTTCAACCCCGTCCCCGCGGGGATGCCCCCCGGTGGAAATGCGTCACCCCCAGGCCCGCCCGGGCGTGATTGGACAGCACGTGCAGAGCCGACTCGCCGTAAATCGCCACGGCCAGCCAGGAGTCGTCGGCCGCGATGCCCACCTTGACGTAGACGCTGGGGCTGGCGGTGGCCTCGACCAGCACACCCTTTTGCGCCTCCACCACCGCGTGGACCAGGGCGTGGATGTCGCCGGGAACCTTGTCGATGACGCCGTTGTTCACGGCGGCCGCCACCGCCGCCTGGATGATCTTGTCCCGGAAGTTCTCCACCACGCCCCCCAGCTCCGTGGCGGCGCACCGGTAACCCCAAACCTGCTCCAGTTGGCGCCGAAGTTCCGCCTCCGCCTCCCGGGTCTCGCTCATGGCGATAATGAGCGCCGCTTTCGGCACCGGGATGTCGGTAAGGCTGAAGGACAATGACTTTGCACCGGGGTTCCCGCCACGCTTCTCCATGCACCAACGGTAAGGCACCGGACGGACCCTGTCAATACGCCCCGACGCTGACCAAGCCCCCCGTAACTACTCCTTCTTCTTGAACTCCGTGCCGCCGCAGGTGCACTTCTTCGGTTTGCAGCGCCCATCCTTCTCCTGACCGCAAGAGGTGCAGGTCCAAACCGCCATCGTCGCCATCCCTCCTTTTCCGCCAATCGTGCGATGTCTCAGCGCAGGGAGGCCATCGCCAGAACTCTCTCCGCCCAGAGCACGATGGGGCGGTCGATAAACTTCCCGTCCACGTTGATCACCGCCGATCCCTGTCGCAGCGCCCCCTCAAAGGCCTCGAGCACCTTCCGGGCCCAGCCGACCTCCTCCTCGGTGGGGGAGAAGACCTCCCGTACCGGAGCAACCTGGTCGGGATGAATTACCAACTTCCCCTGAAACCCGAGCTGGCGGGCCCGCCGGGCCTCCCGGAGCAGTCGCTGCCGGTCGTCCAACCAGGGAAAGACCGTGTCGATGGGTGGGGCGACGCCCGCCGCCCGACTGGCCAGCACCAGTTGGGACCGGGCCAACAGCAGCTCGCTGCCGTCCTCGGACAGCGAGGTCCCGATGTCCTGCGTGAAGTCCAACCCCCCGAAGGCCAGGGCCGCCACGCGGGGCGACGCCGCGGCGATGGCGCGGCTTTCGAGGATCCCCCGGGCCGTCTCAATGATCGGGAAGAGGCGCACCCATCCAGCCGGGATGCCGCGCTCCGCCTCCAACCTGGCTACCTGGGCCGCCAGCCATTGGATCTCTTCGGCCGATTCGGTCTTGGCCAGCATCACCATGTCCACCCCCGGCAGCAGGGTGGCCTGCAGGTCGGCGTCCGCCAGACCGGTGGAAGGGTGGTTGATCCGGACCACCGTGCGCGGGCCGGCCTCCGCTCCGCCCCTCGACGAGACGGTCGCGGCGATGAGGTGCCGGGCGTGCTCCTTTTCCAAGGGCGCCACGGCATCCTCCAGGTCGAGAATCACGGCGTCCGCCTGCAACTGGTATGCCTTCTCCACGCGCCGGGCGTGGTTGCCCGGGGCAAATAGCACCACCCGCAAGACAAGGTGCGTCAAAGTGCTACCTCCTTGAGAAACTCCATGTTGCGATCCATTCCTGGTTCGGCGGCCGCCCGGCGAGTTCCTGCCGCCGAAAAGATCACCAAATTGAGGGCGGCGCCCCGCCTGCCCGGGCGTCAGACCACGTACTTGCCGGCCTCGATCACCCGGGCGGCCACCCGGCGCTTCACGGCCACCGTGTTGACCGGTTCGTAACGGGTCAGCTTTTTGAGGATCGACAACTGGGTGCGCAGCGCGTCGCCCTCTTCGATGGCCGCCAGGGCCTTCCGCCCCAGGGCTCCGATCCGCTCAAAGGCCTCGTGGGTGAAAACCACCGCCAGGTCGAGCTTCGGCTGGGCGGCGGCCGCCCCTTCCCCCCGCAGCGCCTTCTCGGCCCGCAGCAGGGTGCTCTCCATGGCAAAAATCTCGATCCCCAGGTCCGCCACCGCCGCCAACAGTTCCTGCTCGTTCTCCAGTTGCTGCTGGAACTTCTGCACCCCGAGACCCGCCACCAGCAGGAAGATCTTCTTGGCCCGGCCTAGCATGGCCTTCTCCTGGGCCAGCGGCGCGTCGTCCAGTACGGGTCCGACCGCGCCGAGAAGGTCGTCCTGCAGCCGGCCCAGGGCCGCCATCATCGGCAATTCGCCCTTCATCGCCCGCCGGAGCAGGGTGCCCGGGATGAGCAACCGGTTGATCTCGTTGGTGCCCTCGAAGATGCGGTTGATGCGCGCGTCGCGGTAGATGTGCTCGACCTCGTACTCCTCCATGTAACCGTAGCCCCCGTGGATTTGCAGGGCCTCGTCGGCCACGAAATCGAGGGTCTCGGAGCCGAGCACCTTGTTGATGGATGCCTCGATGGCGTACTCCTCAATCGCCTTGGCCGCCTGGCGCATCGCGTCGGGGGCGGCCGGGTCCAGCGCCCGGAGTCCCTCGTCGATCAGGCCGCCAGTGCGGTAGACGGCGCTTTCGGCCGCGAAGGTGCGGATGGCCATTTCGGCCAGTTTCTCCTGGATCAGGGTGAAGGCCGCCAGCGGCCTGCCGAACTGGGTGCGCATCTTGCTGTACCCGGCGGCCAGTTCGAGGGCGATCTTGGCGGAGCCGACGCACCCCGCAGCCAGCTTGTGGCGCCCGATGTTCAGGATGTTGAAGGCGATTACGTGGCCGCGGCCGGCCTCCCCCAGGAGGTTTTCGGCCGGGACCTGGGCGTCCTCGAAGATCAGCGACCGGGTGGACGAACCCTCGATGCCCATCTTCTTCTCCTCGGGACCGATGGAGAAGCCGGGCGTGCCGCGCTCTACGATGAAGGCGCTGAACTTGTCGCCATCGATCTTGGCGTAGACGACAAACACATCCGCCAGGCCGGCGTTGGTGATCCACTGCTTGGTCCCGTTCAGGAGGTAGTGTTTGCCATCGGAGGTCAGCTTTGCCGTGGTCCGGGCCGCCAGGGCGTCCGAACCCGAGCCGGGCTCGGTCAGGGCATAGGCGGCGATTCTCTCGCCGGTGGCCAGGGCCGGCAGGTACTTCCGCCGCTGGTCCGGCGTCCCGAAAAACACGATCGGCAGGGTGCCGATCCCCACATGCGCCCCGTGGGTGACGGCAAAAGAACCACCCCAGACCATGTTCTCGGTGATCAGCGTGGCGCTGATCTTATCCAGGTCGAGGCCGCCGTAGTCCTCGGGAATCTCGGCGGCCAGTAGTCCGAGCTCCCCCGCCTCGCGCAGCAGCCGGACGGAGTGCTCGAACTCGTGATGGTCGATCTTCCCGGCCAGCGGCCGGACCTTCTCCAGGGCGAAGTCCCGCGTCGTCTGCGCGATCATCCGCTGTTCCTCGGAGTAATCCTCCGGGGTGAAAATGTCGGCGGCATCGGGCGTCTCCAGCAGAAAACTCCCGCCCTTGAACCTCTTGTCTCCCATCTTCCGGGGTACCTCCCTTCATGCCGGGCGAAAACAGGGGAAATCAGGCAAACTCGAAGACTCCAGCCGCGCCCATGCCGCCGCCGATGCACATGGTCACCAGGCCGTACCGGACCTTGATGCCTCCGGCGTTGCGGCGGCGCGCCTCGTGCAGCAGGCTGACGGTCAGCTTGGTCCCCGTGCAGCCCAGCGGGTGGCCCAGGGCAATGGCTCCGCCGTTGGGGTTTACGAGCCGCGGGTCGAACTCGAGGTGGCGGATCACGTAGAGCGACTGGGAGGCGAAGGCCTCGTTCAGTTCGATCAGCCCGAGCTGATTCGCCGGGATGCCGGCCAGCTTCAAGGCCCTGGGCACCGCCGCCACCGGGCCGATGCCCATCACCTCGGGATCGACGCCTCCCACCGCGAAGGAGCGGAAAGCGGCCAGCGGCTTCAGCCCCAGGGCCTGGGCCCGCTCGGCGGACATCACCACCACCGCCGCGGCGCCGTCGCTCATCTGCGAGGCGCTGCCCGCCGTGACGGTCCCGCCCAGCTTGAAAGCGGGCTTCAGCTTGGCCAGGGCCTCCAGCGAGGTCTCGGCGCGGACCCCCTCGTCGGTGTCGAAGGTGAACTCCTCCGCGGTCGCCTTCTGCCCGTCGTAGCCGAGTCGCCTCACCGGCACCGGCACGATCTCTTCGCGGAAGCGGCCGGCCGCGATGGCGGCGGCGGCCTTCTGGTGGCTGCCCAGGGCGAACCGGTCCTGTTCCTCCCGGCCGATCCCGAAACGGCCGGCCACTTCCTCCGCCGTGTGGCCCATGGCCATGTAGACTTCGGGGTAGGAGGCGGTCAGTTCAGGGTTGGGGGCCGGCTTGTGACCGCCCATCGGGACCCGGCTCATGCTCTCGACGCCACCGGCGATGACGACCTCGGCCATGCCGGACATGATCGCCATGCTGCCCAGGGCGATGGACTGCAGACCCGAGGAGCAGAAGCGGTTGATGGTGAAACCGGGAACCGAATGCGGCAGCCCCGCCCGCACCCCGGCCAGCCGGCCGATGTTCAGCCCCTGCTCCCCCTCGGGCATCGCGCAGCCCAGGATCACGTCGTCGACCTCGGCCGGATCCAGCCCGGGCGTCCGGTCCAGCACGGACTTCAGTACCAGGGCCGCCAGGTCGTCCGGCCGCACACCGGCCAGCGACCCGCGCGGCGCCTTGCCCACGGCCGTCCGCACACCGGAGACAATCACTGCTTCGCGCACTGTTTCTCCCCTCCCTAATTGCGTAGCGGCTTGCCCTTGGCCAGCATGTACTGCATGCGCGCCTGGGTCTTGGGTTCGCCGCAGAGGCTCAGGAAGGCCTCCCGTTCCAGGTCGAGCAGGTACTGTTCGGTGACCAGGGTTCCCGCCGGCACGTTTCCGCCGGTGAGGACGAAGGCCAGCTTCTTGCCGATCAGCACGTCGTGGTCCGAGGCGTACCCGGACTGCTTCATATTGTAGAGGCCCAGTTCCAGGACCGCCCGCCCGCCCGGTCCGGTGACCGGAATCTGCCGGGGGGGGGCGGGACGGTAACCGGCGGCGTCCAGGGCCAGAAGCGTCTGCTTGGCGTCGTGGATCAGGTGGTCGCCGTTGACGCTCACCCCGTCCGAAGGGCGCAGGTAGCCCAGGGCCTGCGCTTCGCGGGCGCTGGTGGCCACCTTCGCCGTGCCGATCAGTTCGAAGGCGCGGTTGACAAAGGGCTGCAGGTCCACCGGCCCGGCCAGTTGGCTGGGAGCCGAGGGGATCCCCTCCGTCAGACGCAGGAGCGTCTCCTTGGTCCCGCCGCCGCCCGGGATCAGCCCCACCCCGACCTCGACCAGGCCCATGTAGGTCTCGGCGCCGGCCTGCACGCGGTCCGCCGCGTAGCACATCTCGGTGCCGCCCCCCAGGGTCAGGCCGTAGGGGGCGACGACCACCGGCCGCTCCATCCGGCGCAGCGCCTGGTTGGCGTCCTGGAAGCGACGGACGATCAATTCCGCCTCGTCCCACTCCTCGTCCTGGATCTCCATCAGCAAGAGGAACAGGTTGGCGCCGACGCAGAAGTTGGGCGCCTGGCTGGTTAAGACCAGGCCGCGGTGGTTCTTGGGGACCTCCTGGACCGACCAGTGGATCATGTTGATAATGTCCGCGCCGATGGCTTCCTTGGGTGAGTGCAGTTCCAGGCAGGCGACCTCGTCTCCCAGGTCGAGCAGGGTGGCCCCGGGAGTCGCCTTGATGACGTGGTTCTGAGCCTTGAGGCGGGCCAGGGAGACGGTCCGGGGGCCCTGGTCGGCGATCCGCGGCGCCTCCGCGTAAAACCGGTCCTTGCCGGCGTTCAGCAGGGCTCGCACGAAGGGCGGGATCACCTCCCCCTCCTGCTCCATCCGCTCGACCGACCGGCGCACCCCGAGGAGGTCCCAGGTCTCAAAGGGGCCGTAGTCCCAGTTGAATCCCCAGCGCATCGCCCGGTCGACGCCGGTGATGTCGTCGGCGATCTCGCCGAGTTTGGCGGCCGCGTAGAGCAGGACCTTCTTGGTCACCGTCCAGACGAACCGGCCGGCCCGGTCATCGGCGTACACCAGGGCGCGCATCCGCGCTTTGGGGTCGGGGATGTTCCGGGCCGCCTCCAGGGAGGCGAAGACCGCCTTCTGGCGCGGGCGGTACTCCATCGACGCCGGGTCCAGTACCAGGATCTCCCGGCCCTCCCCGCCCTTTACCGCCTTGAAGAAACCCTGGCCGGACTTATCCCCCAGCCAGCCCCGCTGGACCATCTCGCGGATGTAGGCCGGAACCTCGAAGGCCCGCTTCTCCCACGCCTCGGCCACCGCCTCGCCGGTGTTGCCGGCCACGTGCACGAAGGTGTCCAGCCCCACCAGGTCCAGGGTGCGGAAGGTGGCGCTCTTGGGCCGACCCATCACCGGGCCGGTCAGGGCATCCACCTCGTCGAAGCCGAGGCCGGCCTCCTTCATGGCCTCCAGGGTCACCATCAGGCCGTAGGTGCCGATCCGGTTGGCGATGAAGTTGGGGGTATCCTTGGCCAGGACCACGCCCTTGCCCAGGACCCGCTCGCCAAACTCGACGAACTCGCTCACCAGGCCGGGGTCGGTCTCCGGGGTGGGAATCACCTCCAGGAGCTTCAGGTAGCGGGGCGGGTTGAAGAAGTGGGTGCCCAGGAAGTGCCGCCTGAACTCCGGGGAACGGCCGGCCGCGATGCTGGCGATGGGAATGCCGGAGGTGTTGGAACTCAGGACCGTCCCCGGCCGCCAGGCGGCCTCCACGCGTTGCCAGAGGTCCCGCTTGACGGTCAGGCTCTCGATCACCGCCTCGACCACCCAGTCGGCCTCGGCCACCCAACCCAGGTTGTCCTCGAAGTTGCCCGGAGTGATCAGGCGGAGGACGTCCTCGATGTAAAGCGGCGAAGGCCTCATCGCCTTCAGCCGCTTGAGCGCCGCCAGAGCGAAGCGGTTGCGGACCCGGGCGTCATCCAACCCCAACCCGAGGGTTTTTTCCTCCCCGGACGGCTCGCGGGGGACCATATCGAGCAGGTAGCTCGGAATCCCCACGTTGGCCAGGTGCGCCG
>JAJYMS010000009.1 GCA_021786825.1 Bacillota bacterium
GTCCTGGCCGTATCCCACGACCTCGTGGGCGGCTACCCCGACGGAAGCCTCAGGCCCCACAACCCGGTCACCCGGGCTGAGATGGCCAAGATCGTGAGCGAGAGCGGCAACGAGAATGGCTTGGGTTCGGGCAGCCAGCGGATGGGTGAGGTCACGGCCGTCGACGCCACGGCCCGCACCGTCGCGGTCCGGCTGATTCCCCCGATTCTGCCGCCCCTGCCGGTACCACTGCCAATCACGCCCCAGGGCGGGTCCGGCACCGTGACCGGCAGCACCTACGGGGCGCCGACGCCCCCGCCTGAGCCCGCCACGGTTACCTATCCGGTGGCCCAGGGCGCCGTAATCGTGGTTAACGGCCACGCCGCCGGGCTGCAGGATCTGCAAGCCGGAGACCGGGTGCGCTTCATTATCAACGACGCCAAGGAGATCAGCGTCCTCTTTGCCACCTTCCGCCCCATCTACGTCGAGGGAATCGTGAAGGCGGTTGCCGGGGCGGACGGCGGGCTGGCCAGCCTGACCATCGAGTCCACGTCGGCTGACGGGACCTCCAACGTGGGGACCTACGGCTTCTCGCCGACGGCCAGGATTTACTACCGCGGCGGGGAAGTGGATCTGACCGCCCTGGCGGTCGGCGACCGGGTCAAGGCGGCCCTGCACGGGAAGATCGTCATGTCCGTCACCGACCACGGGCAGGCCAGGTAACTCAAGCCGGAGCGAAGGGGCTGAGCCTGGCCCGGAGGAACACGGTGAGCCTCATGGCGGGGTTGAAGGTGACCGCCGGTCCAACACCCTAGATTATGTATTCGATGCCCGCGCCGGGCAGGCGGGCAGGGATCTCCCTCTCGAAGAACGCCTTGATGGCGGACAGCGTCGCCTCAGGGTAGACGAACTTGCGGTAACCGAACTGGCCGAACTTCACCTTTCGTTCGCCTTCCTCCATCGGCAGGGACGTCCCGGGAAAGACGCTCAGGATGGTGGTCTTGGCCCTGGCGGTGAAGCGGTGGGAGATTACTTCAAAGGTGACATCCCCGCCTCGTGCAGTTCCAAGGGCCGCGGCCACTTCGTCCAGGAGCAGGCGGTATTCGTCTTCCCACCGGTCGTAGGCGATCACCGGGGCGACGATGAATCCCGTCGGGTAGCCGGCGGCGGCGACCTTGCGCGCGGCCGCGAGCCTCTCCTCCAGGTCCGGCGTGAGGTGTTCGTACTGCGCGATGATGCGGGGCGTATTGATACTGAACCGGACCCGCGTGTGAGAGCGGTGCTCCAGCCCCAGGAGCGGATCGACTTCGGGGAACTTGGTCACGAAGCGGAAACGCCCCCGTTCTTGCCGGCCGAAGAAGGCGACCGTCCGCGCCAGGGAACCGGTAAATCGTTCCGTTGGCACGGGGTCCGAGGTCGCCGCTCCTTCGAACACCGTCACCCGTGGGCGATGCTTTTCGATCAGCCGGCGGGCCGCCTCCAGGATCTCGTCGATATTCACGTAAACCCGGATGTAGGGCTGGGGGCCCAACCGTGTGTTCAGGTAGCAGTACTCGCAAAGGCCCGGGCAACTGGTCACGAGCGGGAGTTGGTAGTGGGCGGAGGGTTTGCAGGTCTGAAACTGAAGGCTCTCCTTGACCGCGACCACCAGGGTAGCCTTGGCGGCCACGTACTTCTGTCCCGGTGTAGCGCCCCGGACCGCTATCCTGCCGCGGCTAGGGATTACTTGCGGACGGGGGCCGTGGGACCGGAAGTGCTCCAGCAGGGCCTTGCCCAGAGGATACTCGAGGGCATCTTCCTGGATGTAAACGCTCCTTGGTTCAAAAGGCACCGGCTCACCCCCAGATTAGTGTCCCCGTGAACCAACGCGTTTCCCGCTAAGGCTGGTGCACCTCACCTTGGCGCCCTCACGGAAAGGAGTGAGAGGATGGCCTTTGCTGACGCCATGCCCGGTTGGGACGAGGCTTACGAATCCTGGTTCCACGAAGCTCGACCGCTCTTGGCGGCGTCCCGGTGGGAGGACGCCTTTGTGCACTACCCCTGGGTGAAGCCGGCGGACACGCCCTGTACGCCCTTGGCCCGGGCGCTGGGCCGGGTGCGTCTGGGGGTGGTGTCCACCGCCGGATTCTTCGTGACCGGCGAGCAGGCGCCCTTCACCGCTGAAGACGTGGAGGGGGATCCGACCTACCGGGTGCTGCCTCCCGACGTGAAGGCGACGGACCTGTCCATCAGCCACAACCACTACCCTCACGATGCTGCCCGGGCCGATTGGAACGCGGTCCTGCCCCTGGACCACCTCCGCACCATGGTCGGGGCGGGGGAACTGGGTGGCCTGGGCCCGGTAATCTCCATCAGCGGTTACTGCACCAACGCTGCCCGCCTGGGGCGCGAGTCGGTGGAGGCGATTGCGACCGCGGTGCGGGAGGCGGGCTGCGATGCGCTGCTCCTGGTCCCGGTCTGACCCGTCTGCCATCAGTCCGGCGGACTGATCGCCAGAGCTGTGGAGCGGGCGGGAGTCTCCACCGTGGCGGTGGGGCGGAGCAAGGGGATCATGGCGAGGGTCAAGTACCCCCGTGCCCTGGCCGTGCGTTTTGAGCGGGGCGAG
Organism: Bacillota bacterium; assembly: GCA_021786825.1. GTDB lineage: Bacteria > Bacillota > Sulfobacillia > JAMDAP01 > JAJYMS01 > JAJYMS01. Next base: position 2,585 of record JAJYMS010000009.1, read on the forward strand.
ACCATCGGGCCCCCCAAAGACCACCCGGCCCAGCGGCGAGTGGTGAAGGCCGCGCTGGACTTGCTGGTCACCGCGGCGCCGGGGGAAATCAGGAATTTCGGGTAAAGGTTAAGGCTGCCGCCCTGGCAGCCTTTTTCGGTGGGGACGGTTAACCGCGGAATGGGGTCCTTGGCGCAATAGGTCGACCTCCCTGTTGGGGAAGACTTTCTAAAGGCAGGCCTCGCGGTTCCAGGACGGGGCCCGCCGCTGGGGGGAGAGGGCTCGCTGCAGACAAGGTTCAAAAGAATTCCCGACCATGTCGGGGTAATTCCGGACGGAAACCGCCGCTGGGCGGAAAGGCATGGTCTTCCGAAAGAAGCGGGCTACGAGCGGGGGGTTGGACCGGGCCTGGAGCTCTACAAGCTCTGCCTGGACCTGGGGATCAAGGAGTTGACTTTCTACGGCTTTACCCAGGACAACACCAAACGCCCCGCCACGCAAAAGGAAGCCTTCCAAAGGGCCTGCGTCCAGTCGGTAAAGCTGTTGTCCAATCACGACGCGTCGCTCAGGGTGATCGGCAACGCCGATTCCCCGGCGTTTCCCCGGGAGCTGGTGCCGTTCACCCGCCGGGTCGACTTCGGCCGCGGGCTGATCAAGGTGAACTTCCTGGTCAACTACGGCTGGCTATGGGATCTGAACGGGGGGCTGGGAGGTGCCTTCGGCGAGGCCGCCGGGCGGCCCGCCGGGCTCAGCGAGCGCCTGGCGTCATCCGACGTCTCCCGCGTCGACCTCATCGTTCGCTGGGGAGGGAGAAGAAGACTCAGCGGGTTCTTGCCTATCCAATCCGTCTACGCGGATTTCTACGTGCTGGACGACCTCTGGCCCGACTTTAAACCCGACCAGTTTCTGGAGGCCCTGCGCTGGTACGAGGAGCAGGACATCACTTTGGGGGGCTAGCAGCCGGGCGTTCGCCGCGCTCCATTACGGGTCGCTGTAGCCCAGTTGATCGCAAATTGTCATGACCCTGTCGTCCGTGGTGGCAGCAGCAACCATAAAGGCAACCATTCTGGACGGGACACCAACGAACTGAATCGGTCTCCCCCCTTGCGCCGAAAACCCGTCCTCGGGTAACCTCTGCTTACGGGGTCGCGTACCCTGAGAAAGCGACCCCAAAAGAGTGGAGGTGTGCCCGCTGGTGGACTCTGGTCTTCTGGCGCTACTGGTTCTAGGCCTGATCGAGGGCTTGACCCTGCTCGCCGGCTACCTGTCAAACTCCAGCACCTTCCCGCAGCCCCTCTCCGAGAAGGAGGAGGCGGAGTGCCTAGTTCGGCTGCAGCGGGGGGAAACCGAAGCCAAGGACGTTCTGGTGGAACGGAACCTCCGGTTGGTAGCCCACATCTGCAAGAAGTTCGACAACACCGGCGAGGACTCCGACGACCTGATTTCCATCGGCACCCTGGGTTTGATCAAGGCGATCAAGACCTTCGATCCCCGCAAGGGCACCAGGCTGGCCACCTATGCCGCCCGCTGCATCGAGAACGAGATTCTGATGCACCTGCGGTCCACCCGGCGATCCCGCAGCGAGGTGTCCCTGTACGACCCCATCGGCGTCGACCGGGAGGGGAACGAGATCTCGCTGATCGACGTGCTGCCCAGCGAGGCTGACGAGGTTCCGGACCAGGTCGACCGGAAGTTCGAAGAGCGGAATTTGCGGGAAAAGTTGAAGGATCTTACGCCCAAGGAGCGTCAGGTGTTAGAGATGCGGTATGGGTTACGGTCGGGAGTCCGCAAGACCCAGCGGGAGATCGCCCGGATGTTGGGCATATCCCGCTCTTACGTTTCGAGAATCGAGAAGAAGGCGGTCAACCGCCTGGGCCGAGGGCTCTCCGGGGGAGTATTGCACTGAAGCGTGGGCCATCCATCCGGATCGGTGCGCCGCGGGGTGCTTTGGGCAAGGCCGGTAGGATATACCGGCCTTGGTTTTTAGCATCCTCTCTTGACAAAGTGTAAACTCCTGCCTTAGGCTTCGATACAATGGGTATTTCCCGATCACAGGCAACTCCGGCAAGGAGGGGAACCGGTGCCTTCTCGTTCCATCGGCATCTTTGACTCCGGCGAAGGCGGGCTCACGGTGGCGCGTGAGATCGTCAGGCACATGCCCGGGGAGAATCTGATCTACGTCTGCGACACGGCGCGCTTTCCTTACGGACCCAGGCCCCTCTCGCAGGTGCGGGGCTTTTTGAGGGACTTTACGCGGTTCTTCGCCGATCAAGACTGCAAGCTCGTCGTGGTCGCGTGCAACACCGCCACCGTCGCGGCCCTGGACTTGCTGGACGACGGGCTGGCGTTGCCGGCGATCGGTGTGGTGGGGCCGGGCGCGCGGGCGGCGGCCACCGCCACCCGCAACGGCCGGATCGGCGTCGTGGCAACCCAGGCCACCTGCGCCTCCCGAATTTACCCGCGCCTGATTGCCGGCCTGCGGCCGGCCGTGACGGTGCGGCAGCAGCCGTGCCCGGTCCTGGTGATCCGGGCGGAGGAGGGTGTGATCGACGGGCCGCAGGTCCGCGAGGATGTTCGGCGTTGCCTGGCTCCCCTCTTGGCGGAGGACATTGACACCCTGGTGCTGGGTTGCACCCACTTTCCCCACATGCAACACGTGATTGCCGAGATTGCGGGACCGGGCGTCACCCTGGTGGACCCCGGGGTTGCGACGGGCCGGGAGGTGGCCCGGCGCCTAGCCGCCTCCGCCCAGGCCAATCCCTCGGGCGACACCGGGAGGCGCTCCTTCTACACCACCGGAGATCCCCAACGGTTCATCCGGGTAGCCTCCCGCCTGTGGCCCGGCGTCGTCAAGACCGCGGAACGCATTCCACTGGTGGTATAATGGCCGGGGAGGTGTGGCGGTGCTCGAATGGCTTCGCCCCCGCTTGTACCTGAATCGCGCTTCTGACCTGGACCTGGACCAGCTCTGGTCCATGGGAATTCGCGGGATCATCAGCGACCTGGACAACACGCTGGTCCGCTGGGACGCCTCCGAGGCGGGACTCGACTTGCGCCACTGGCTGGCCCGCCTCCAAAAGCGAGGCTTCAAGGTTTGCCTGGTATCCAACGGCCGCGCCGCCAGGGTGGCCTATTTCAGCGCGGCCCTGGGGGTGCCGGGCATTTCCCGGGCCAGGAAGCCGTCCCGGCGGGCGTTCCGGGAGGGAATGAGCACCCTTGGGACCGCCCCTCACCAGACGGCGGTCCTCGGGGACCAACTTTTCACCGACGTGCTGGGCGGCAACCGCCTCGGCCTCTATACTATCCTGGTGCCCCCCCTGGCCAGGCGGGAGTTCCTTGGAACCCGCCTCGTCCGGATCGTGGAGAGGCTCGTCCTGACGCGACTTCGCCCTTCGCATTCCCTGCCGCCAGGGGGAGTTTTCCCCTCCGGCGAGGCGCGGCAGCAGGAATCGGAGGATGGGTGGCGAAACTAGCGCCAACGCCCCTTCGATACCGTCTGCACCGGGCCGGGAGGATCCGCCTTTGAACCATGGTACCCCTCGATTCCTCGGGCTGCTGGGCAATCCGGTGGCCCATTCCGTGTCTCCGGCCATGCACAACGCCGGGTTCAGGGCCCTGGGGCTTGACGCTGTCTACCTGGCCTTCGACGTCCCGCGGGGTGCCCTGGGCGCCGCGATTTATGGTTTGCAGGCCCTGGGAGCGGCGGGCTTCAACCTGACGATCCCCCACAAGGAGGCGGCCTTGAAGCTCCTCGACGACCTGGCCCCGGCGGCCGCCGCCATCGGTGCGGTGAACACCGTAGTCCGCAGCGGCCGCCACCTGGTGGGCCATAACACCGACGCGGGCGGCTTCACCTGGGCGTTGCGCGAGGAGGCGGGGCTCGACCCCCGGGGGAGGCGGGCGGTGATTCTTGGCGCGGGCGGGTTCGCGCGGGCGGTGGCCTACGGGCTGCGCGAGGCGGGAGCCGAGGTACAGGTCGTAAATCGGTCCCTGGAACGCGCCCGCCTTCTGGCCGAGTCGCTCGGACGGGGGATCACCGCGCTGGAGGCGGGCGGGGGGCGGGCTCTGGCCGCGCTGCGGGAGGCCGATTTAGTTGTCAACGCCACGCCGCTGGGGATGCACCCGGCGGTCGGCGGCACGCCCCTGGAGGATCTGTCGCCCCTGAAGGACGGCTGCGTAGTGGTGGACGGCATCTTCAACCCCTTGACGACCAGGCTGGTGGGCGAGGCGCGGCACCGGGGCCTGCGGGCCCTCGGTGGGCTCGGTACCCTGGTCCGCCAGGGAGCCCTGGCCTGGCCCCTCTGGTTCGGCCGGGAGGCCCCCCTGAGCGCGATGGAGGCCGCGGCCCGGGACGCCCTGGGGGCTCAAGCTTGACTGGCGCCTTGGCCTCCGGCGGGGCCTCGCCCTTGGGTGTCGCGGTGGCCGTGGCCCTGGGGATAGCGGCCGGGTACTGGCTGAACGCCGTCATCGACCGACTTCCCCGGCAGCGGCCGCTGTGGCCGTGGCGACCCGGCTGTGCCGCCTGCGGACGAGCCTTTGGGGGCTGGCAGGCCTGGCCGCTGGTGGGTGACCTGGGCCGGGGGGGGCGCTGCCCGGCCTGCGGGAGTTGGGCGCCCGCCCGCCAGTTGGCTGTCCAGTCGCTCGGCGGCCTGGCCCTGGGCCTGGTGTACCTTCGTTACGGCCTTTCCGCCGCGGCTATTCACTACGCCGTCTTCACGCTCCTGCTCATCCCGGTGGCCTTGATCGACCTGGAACACCAGTTGATCCCCCACCGTCTGACCCTGGCGGGCCTGGCCACGGGGCTCCTTTTGTTAACCGTAGGCCCCATCCGTCCGGGGTCGGCCCTGATCGGGCTGGCGGTGGCGTTCGGCGGCTTCCTGCTCCTGTACCTGCTGGCGCCCGGCTGGATGGGCGGCGGCGACGTGATGCTGGCGGGGCTGCTGGGGTTCTACCTGGGCTGGCCGCGGGTGCTCGTCGGGATCGCCCTGGGGATCGTCGCCAACGGCCTGGGGGCCGCCGCGGCGCTCTTGCTCGGACTTAAGCGGCGCCGGGATTACCTGCCCTATGGGGTGCTCCTGGCCCTGGGCGGGGCGGTGGCGGCCTTGTGGGGCGATCAGTTGCTGCACTGGTACCTGCGCCGTTAGTGCCCCGCCCGCGGCGACCCGTTTTTCCCTAGGAGGTGCAAGCTGATGCTGCGATACCTTACCGCCGGGGAGTCCCACGGTCCGGCCCTGGTGGCGACCGTCGACGGTCTGCCGGCGGGCTTGAAGGTAACGGCCGCCTACATTAACCGGCACCTGACCCGCCGCCGGCAAGGGTACGGGCGGGGCGGGCGAATGCGGATCGAGAGGGACCAGGCGCGGTTCCTGGGCGGGGTTCGCGGGGGGGAAACGCTGGGCGGCCCCGTGGCCATCCTGATCGAGAACCGGGACTGGAATAACTGGCGGGCGGCCATGGACCCCGAGGGGCCCGTGCCGGAGGAGCAGGCGCGGCGGGTGACCCGCGTACGCCCCGGTCATGCCGACCTCGCCGGAGCCCTGAAGTACGATCGGCACGACGCCCGGGACATTCTGGAGCGCGCCTCCGCCCGGGAGACGGCCGGGCGCGTGGCCGCCGGGGCGCTGACGCTGCGCCTGCTGGAGGAATTCGGTGTACAGGTGATCGGCCACGTCCTGTCGATCGGTACGGTGCGGGCTGAACCCAGCCGGCTGACGCCGCCGGAAGTCGGCGGCCAGGCCGAGCTGTCCCCGGTCCGGTGCTCCGACGCCAAGGCCACCGCGGCGATGGTTAAGGAGATCGACGAGGCCCGCCGGATGGGGGACTCGGTCGGGGGAGTGGTCGAGGTCCTGGTCACCGGCCTGCCGCCCGGGCTGGGTAGCCACGTGCAGTGGGACCGCAAGCTGGACGCCCGCCTCGCGGCCGCTCTGATGAGCATCCAGGCGGTCAAGGGGGTGGAGGTCGGGCTGGGGTTCGAGGCCGCGTCGCGGCGCGGTTCAGCCGTGCACGACGAGATCTTCTACCACCCGGAGCGCGGCTTTTACCGGAGTTCCAACAACGCCGGGGGGATCGAGGGGGGGATGAGCAACGGCGAACCGCTGACGGTGCGGGCGGCCGTGAAGCCCATCGCCACCCTTTACCACCCCCTGCAGACGGTCGACCTGGTGAGCAAAGCCGCCCTGCAGGCATCGGTGGAGCGTTCGGACATCTGCGCCGTGCCCGCGGTGGCCGTGATCGCCGAGGCCGCGGTGGCCTTTGTCCTGGCGGAAGCCTGGTTGGAGAAGTTCGGCGGCGACAGCCTGGCGGAGGTCCGCCGCAACCACCAGGGATACGTGGAGCAGGTGAGGGCCTTTTGAACGCCCGGAACATCGTCCTGATGGGCCCCATGGGGAGCGGGAAGACGACGGTGGGGCGCCTGCTGGCCGCGCGTCTGGATCGGTTCTTCGTGGACACCGACGAGGAAGTGGCGCGGCGGGCGTCCGAGCCGGTGGCGGAGATCTTCCGCCGGCGGGGAGAGTCCGCCTTCCGGGATCTGGAGTCGGCGGTCGTGCGGGAAGTGGCGGCGAGGCGGGACCAGGTGGTGGCCACCGGGGGCGGGGTGATCCTGCGCGAGGAAAACGTCCGGCTGCTGCGGGAGTCGGGGACCACGTTCCTCTTGTGGGCGCAGGCGGCGGAGCTCTGGGAGCGCCTGCGCCCGGAGCGGGGATCGCGCCCGCTGTTGGCGGGGAGCGACCCTCGGGAGCGCCTGGACGGCTTGCTGAGCGGGCGCGAAGGTCGCTACCGGGCCGCCGCCGACGTGGTCGTCTCCACTGGGGGGCGCACCGCTGGGGAGGTGGCGGAGTTGATCATGGACAGCCTGGAGGGTCGTTAGCTTGGGGATCGTTCGAGTAGGTCTCGGAGCGGTCGAGTACCGGGTGATTATTGAACCGGGCGCCCTCTCCCGCGTCGGCGGCACCATCCGTGAGGCGTGCCTCCCTTCGGGGGTTCACGTGGTGAGCAACCCGACGGTCTGGGGGCTCTACGGCGCGGTGGTGGAGCGGTCGCTCCGGGAGGCGGGGTTGCTCGGCGCGGCCCCCGACTTCGTCAGCCTGGTGCCGGATGCCGAGACGGCCAAGAGCTTAACCCACCTGTCCGGGCTCTACGATGACCTGGTGAGCCGCCGGCTGGACCGCGCCGTGGCGGTGGTCGCGGTGGGGGGAGGGGTGGTGGGCGACCTGGCGGGCTTGGCCGCCGCGACATACCTTCGCGGCGTCGCCCTGGTGCAGGTGCCGACGACCCTGCTGGCGCAGGTGGACGCCTCCGTGGGGGGGAAGGTGGCGATCGACCACCGCGAGGGGAAGAACCTGATCGGGGCCTTTCACCATCCCAGGGCGGTGGTGGTCGATCCCTCGACCCTGGCGACCCTGGCGCCTCGGGAGTTCGCGGCGGGGATGGCGGAGGTGATCAAGCACGCCCTGATCGCCGATGAGGCCTACCTGCGCTTCCTGGAGGAGAAGGGCGAAGACCTCCGGGGATTGGAACCGGGGGTGCTCGAGCGCGCCATCACCCGCTCCGTGGAGATCAAGGCCGCGGTGGTCGGGCGGGACGAACGGGAGGCGGGCCCGCGGGCGCTTCTCAACCTCGGGCACACGATCGGCCACGGGGTGGAGGCGGCCACGGGGTACGGGCGCTACCGGCACGGTGAGGCGGTAGCCGTCGGCATCGTAGGGGCCGCCTGGGTCTCGGCACGGATGGGGCTGGCGGCGGGCGACCTGGTCGCCCGGGTGGAGTCGGTCCTCGCCAAGTACAACCTGCCCACCCGCCTGGCGGGCGCTGTGCCGGCGTCCGAAGTCCTGGCGGCGATGGGCCACGACAAGAAGCGCCGGGGAGAGCGGCTGCGCTGGGTACTCCTGCGCGCTCCCGGCGACCCCCTCTACGGACACGAGGTTCCCGCGGCGGTTGCCCGCGAGGCCCTGTCCTACCTGGGGGCGGCGGATTGACGCGGTGAAGGGGGAAGAGCCTTTGTCGGGCGGTGAACCCATGGCCCCAGGCGACACGCTGCAACGGTTGACGGATGTGGACGAGATTCTCAAACGCACCGTCGCGGCCCTCGAAAGCGGCCGGAACCAGATCACGGACCTCGCCAATCAAGCTCGCGCCGAATACCAGGCCGCGAAGCGCGAATTGGAACGCATGAAGCAGCAGGTGACTGAGTACATCCGACAGGTGGACGAACTCGAGAAGCGGGACCATCAGGTTCGAGTGCGCCTGATGGAAGTGAGCCGGGACTTCCAGCGCTACGGGGAGGCCGACATCCGCAGCGCCTACGAGAAGGCGCAGGACGTACAGGTGGCCCTCTCGGTGTTGCGGGAAAAGGAGAGCCACCTGCGGCGCGAGCGGGACGCCCTGGAGCGCCGCCTGCAGAGCCTGGAACTGATGGCGGGGCGCGCCGAAGCCCTGGCTAAGCAGGTCGACGTGGCCATGCAATACCTGAGCGGCGACCTCCGGGCCGTGACCGGCAGCCTGCGGAATCTCCAGGAACGGCGCGACCTCGGCCTCTCCATCATCAAAGCCCAGGAGGAGGAGCGGCGCCGGGTGGCCCGAGAAATCCACGACGGACCCGCTCAGCTCCTGGCCAACGTCGTCCTGCGAATCGACATCTGCCAGCGGCTGGCCGAGCAGGACCCGGGCCGGCTGCGCGCGGAACTGAGCGAGTTGAAGGAACTGGTGCGGATGAGCCTGCAGGACGTGCGCAAGGTGATCTTTGACTTGCGGCCGATGGCCCTCGACGACCTCGGCCTGGCGCCGGCGTTGCGGAGTTACCTGGGGGACTTCAAGGAAAAGACCAAGATTGAGACCGAACTGACGATGCTGGGCCGGGAACGGCGGTTGACCCCGGCCTTTGAGGTCGCCCTGTTCCGGCTGGTGCAAGAGGCGCTGAACAACGTGGCCAAGCACGCGCGGGCCAACGAGGTCAAGGTGACGGTGGAGTTTGCGGCGAATCTGATCAGCCTGCGGGTGCGCGACAACGGCCGCGGGTTCGACACCGAGCAGGTCCGGCAAGCCGGACGGGGTTCGCGCTTCGGGCTGATCAGCATGCGCGAGCGCGCGGAACTCCTGCAAGGGCAATTCCAGGTCGAGTCGGCGCCGGGGCGCGGCACGACGGTCAGCTTTTCGATTCCGGCCGGCGACCAGGGGGAAGGGGCCCAACATGCCTAGCGGCAGCCAGATTAGAGTCGCCATCGCCGATGACCACGCTCTGGTTCGCGAAGGTCTCCGGAGGGTGCTGGGATTAGAGCCGGGTCTGGAGGTCGTCGCGGAGGCCAGCGACGGACAGAGCGCCTGGGAGGCGTGCCAGCGGGAAAGGCCGGACGTCCTGGTGTTGGACCTGACGATGCCCGACCAAAACGGGGTGGAAGTGACCCGCCGGCTGAAGCGGGAGTTCCCCGAACTTGCCATCGTGATCCTGACCATCCACGACGACACCCAGTACCTGGCCGAGGCCTTGCAGGCCGGTGCCACCGCCTACTGCCTGAAGGACGTGGAGCCGGACGTGCTGGTGGGCGCGATCCGGAACGCTTGCCGGGGGGTGGGATACGTTCCTCCGGCGTTGGCCCGGTCCGCGTCGGAGCGGATCCCCCTGACCAGCCGGGAACTGGAGGTGCTGGAAAGGCTGGCGCGGGGGCTCTCCAACCGCCAGATCGGATCGGAGTTGCACATCAGCGAGAAGACGGCCCGCAACCACATCTCGAACATCTTTGCCAAGTTGGGGGTCCAGGACCGGACCCAGGCCGCCCTGCACGCTCTGCAACGGGGATGGATCAGGAGAACGCCGTAAGGGGCGCGCTGCCCATCCAAGATGACTAAAAAATAGGACGAGTGTCCTATGGTTCACTTCCGCCTTCTCGTGCTACCTTAAAGATGCGAAAGCTGTCGAATCCTGGTTGCGGTAGTTCCGCTCTGGAACGGCTGCCAGGGATCGACCACCGAATCTGGGCTGAGCCTCGAAAAAGGCAAACGCCGCTGAAAGGCGGCGGGCGCAAAGCCACGGATCTAAAGCCGAAAGGCCATGATCGCCGGGATGCCGAAGGGTGAGGGAACGAGTAGTCAAAGCTCCCTTGCGGCATCCGCCGCAGGGAGTTCTTGGTTTTCGAGGCGGCCGCGGTGTCCCAAGACATTCCCCAAAGGAGGTGAGAGACGTGTCCAAGCTGATTACCCGGCTATACCAGTGGTATCAGGACCAGAAGGGTCAGGGCATGGTGGAGTATGGCCTGATCATCGCCCTGGTGGCCGTAGCCCTGATCGTGGCTCTCGGCGCAATGAGCGGAGCCATCGGCGGTACCTTCAACAAGATTACCGGTCAGATGCCCCAGTAGGACGGACTCGTTGTCGGGCAGGGAGGTGAGAGACGTGTCCAAGCTGATTACCCGGCTATACCAGTGGTATCAGGACCAGAAGGGTCAGGGCATGGTGGAGTATGGCCTGATCATCGCCCTGGTGGCCATTGCCCTGAT
>JAJYMS010000162.1 GCA_021786825.1 Bacillota bacterium
GCGGGAGGGCTGGCACTCGACCATTTTTGGCCCGTACTTCGTCATCGGGGCGATCTATTCGGGGATCGCGGCGATCATTGTCGCCATGTGGATCTTCCGCCGCGCCTACCACCTTGACAAGTACATCAAGGACATCCACTTCCGCAGGCTGGGTTACCTTTTCCTGGCCGTCGGCCTCGTGTACTTCTACAGCACCTTCAGCGAGTACCTGACCATGTTTTACACCGGTCAAGCAGCGGAGCGCCGCCTCATCGGGGATCTCTTCCTCGGCCGTTTTTCGGGTCTCTTCTGGACGGGAATGGCCTTCACCTTCCTCCCGGTGGTGATCGCCGCGCTGGCGCGCTGGACCGGCATCGCCGGGTTGGTGCTGGGGTCCCTGGCGGCCAACGTGGGAATGTGGCTGAAACGCTTCATCATCATCACCCCGACCCTGGCCAACCCCTTCCTCCCGATCCAGAACGTCCCCCCCGACTACGCCGTCTACCACCCCACGTGGGTGGAGTGGTCCATCACCGCGGCCGCCCTGGCCACCTTCGTCCTGCTCTACGTCCTGTTCTCGAAGGTTTTTCCCATCGTTTCCATCTGGGAGACCCGCGACCTCGTAAGCGAACTCCCGGCGGAGGAGGCATGACCATGCGGCGGCGTCTTCACTGGTCTCTCGGGCCGGGACTCGCGCTGGTCCTCGTCTTCTGGTTGGCCGGCGCGGGGTTTGCCAGCGGCGGTGCCAAGCCCGCTACGCCCGGGGCCGCGGCCCCGCCGAAAACCGCCTCGCTGGCGCTCCAGCTCTCCGGCGACGCCGCGGGGACGGGCACGGCCAAGGCCCATCTGTCCGACCTTCAGCGCACTCCGATCAAGGGGGCGGCGGTTCAGTTCACACGGGAGACCGCCTTCGGGTACCTGGTCCTGGGCCGGGTGGCAACGGATGGCGACGGGATCGCCCGGGTGGAGTTGCCGGTTTACCCCGGCCAGCAGGTGGAGGTGACGGCGCGGTTCGCCGGGAGCGGCGAGTTCGCTCCCGCTTCGGCGCGGGCAACCTACGCCGTTCCACCGCAGGCCATGCCGGCGCGCCCCAACGGCCTGATCACCCCCTACCCCAACCCCCTCTTCATGGCCATCCTGGGCACCGTAGTCGGCGGGATATGGTTCACGTACGGGGTAGTATTCTGGACCCTCGGCCGCATCCGGCGGGCCGGGCGCACCGCTTAGAGCGCCCGCAGTCCACCGGTTACTTCATAACGGCAAAGGAGGTCGAGTAACTCATTGGAAAGACGAGACTTCAGATTCGCCCCGCTGCTGGCTACGGTCTTCCTGGTCATCGCCATCCTGGTGGCAGGCGGGTGCGCGCAAAAGAGCCAGACCCCTCCAGCCCAACCGACCCCACCAACCACGCAACCCGCGCCGGCGTCGGCGCCAGCCCCCGCGCCGACCCCGCCTCCGCTCTCTGACGCGGCCAAGGAAGGCGCCAAGCTCTACGTCTCCTATGCCTGCGTGTCCTGCCACGGGATCGGAGGCAAGGGTGGCATCGCCAACCCGAACAACGCGGGCGGCGACGCCACCATCCCCGCCCTGACCGGCGACGACTTCAAGAAGGACTTCGGCAAGGACGAGGACGTCGCCAAGGTCATCAAGAGCGGATCGATCCTGAACAAGGGCAAGGCCACCTCGATGCCCTCCTGGAACGGCGTCCTCAACGACCAGCAGATTACCCAATTAACCGCCTACATTCGGGCTGGGCTTCCCGACGCCGGCGTGGCGCTGCCCGCCGTCAAGACCGGTGAGGACGTGTACAACGCGTATGCCTGCGTGAAGTGTCACGGCCCCATCGGCAAGGGCGGCGTCGCCAACGTGGCGGCCACTGATCCGGAAGACAAGGACATTCCCGCCCTCGGATCCGCGGACTTCCACAAGGAGTTCAACACTACCGACAAGATCCGCGCCCACATCGTCGGCGGAATGGTAATCGAGAACGGCAAGCCCAGCGTCGTCTACATGCCCAAGTGGGGCGACGTGATGAAGCCGGATGAGGTCAACCTGATCGTCAACTGGCTCAACACCTACAAGTAAGAAGGGCTGGCCGGCTGGCCTGGCGACCTTGAAGGTCGCCAGGCCCTATTCTTGTCCGCGTCAGTTGAGCCGCAGGGGTGATTGACAGGCCCCTGCAACTCCGCTTATAGTAAAGAAAAAATACGAATCGACTCTTATCCAGAGCGGCGGAGGGACTGGCCCAATGATGCCCGGCAACCGGCCTTGTCAAGGTGCGGTGCCAATTCCTGGAGGATTATACCCTCACAGATGAGAGCCCTGTGCAGTCTCTTCGCAATCTCTCTGTGAAGAGATTGTTTGTTTCTGTGCGCGGCCGTGCACCCGGAGCAGGAGGTGACGCCAAGGCCATGAAGATCCAGACCAGGATTGCCCAGGTGGGTGTCGGTTTCGACCGGCAATTTGGCGCGGTAAGCGTCCCGATCTACCAGAACGCGACCTTTCGCCATACCGCGCTGGGGAAAAACCTCGGTTACGACTACTCCCGGACCGGCAACCCGACGCGCCGGGCGTTAGAGGACGGAATCGCGGGCCTGGAAGGAGGCTGTCGAGGCTTCGCCTATGCCTCGGGGATGGCGGCGATCACCTCGATCTTGCTCCTGTTCCGCCAGGGAGACCACCTGGTGGTATCGGATGACCTCTACGGTGGCACCTACCGCCTGCTGGTACAGGTGTTTGAGCGGTGTGGCGTGCGGACCAGCTTCGTCGACACCAGCGACCTGGACCAGCTCGAGCAGGCCATGGAAGAGCGGACCAGAGCCGTCCTGATCGAAACCCCCACCAACCCGTTGATGAGGATCACCGACCTGGCCCGGGCGGCCGCGATCGCCCGACGGCACGGGTCGCTCACCATCGTCGACAACACCTTTCTGACGCCGTACTTTCAGCGGCCGCTGGACCGCGGAGCGGACCTCGTGCTGCACAGCGGTACCAAGTATCTGGGCGGCCATAACGACCTGGTCGCCGGATTGGTCGTGGCGAAAGAGCCTGAATTGGCGGAACGAATCGCCTTGCTGCAGAACGCGGCGGGGGCCGTGCTGGGGCCGATGGACTCCTGGCTGCTCACCAGGGGGATAAAGACCCTCGCCCTGCGGATGGAGCGCCACGAGCAGAACGCCCTGCGCATCGCGCAGTGGCTCGTGCGACAGCCGGAGGTGGGGCGGGTGTATTATCCGGGGCTGCCCGAGCACCGCGGGCACCAGGTCTGCCGGGCTCAGGCTACCGGGTTCGGGGGGATGATCTCCTTTACCGTGGCGGACTTCCCGCTGGCAGAAAGGATCCTGGAACGGCTGACGCTGATCACCTTCGCCGAGAGCCTCGGTGGCGTGGAGACGCTCATCACCCATCCGGCGCGCCAGACCCACTCGGACATCCCCGAATCGAAGCGACTTGAACTCGGGATCACCGACAACCTGCTCCGGCTGTCCGTCGGGATCGAGGACCCCGACGACCTCATCGCCGACCTGGAGCAGGCCATTAGAGGGAGGTAGGCACGGTGCGGTTCGCCACGCGGATCATCCACCCCGGCTCCGAACTCGACCCGTCCACGGGTGCGTCCAGCGTCCCCATCTACCAGGTCTCCACCTTCAAGCAGCCGGCGGTGGACCGGCCCGGCGATTACGACTACGCCCGTTCCGGGAATCCCACCCGGAGGGCGCTGGAGGACGCCCTGGCGGCCCTCGAAGGTGGCGCGCGGGGCTTCGCTTTCGCCTCCGGAATGGCGGCGATCTCCTCCGTGCTGCTCCTCTTCAGCGCCGGGGATCACTTGGTCGTCTCCCAGGACGTTTACGGCGGGACTTACCGCGTCCTCACCCGGGTTTTCAGCCGGCTAGGCGTGTCCGCGTCCTTCGTTGACACCAGTGACCTCGCGCGACTGAAGGAGGCCATCCAGGAAAACACCCGCGCCCTCTTCCTGGAGACACCGTCCAACCCGACCCTCAAGATCACCGACCTGGCGGGGGCCGCCTCCCTGGCCGGCGAGCGGGGCCTGGTCACCATCGTCGACAATACCTTCATGACCCCATACTTGCAGCGGCCCCTGGAACTCGGGGCCGACCTCGTGGTGCACAGTGCCACCAAGTTCCTGGCCGGCCACTCCGACGTGCTTGCCGGAGCGGTGATCACCAAAGACGCCGCCTGGGCCGACAAGGTGCAGTTCCTGCAAAACGCCGTCGGGGCCGTGCTCGGCCCCCAGGACGCCTGGCTGGTGATGCGGGGCCTGAAGACCCTCCAGGTGCGCCTCGAACAACAGCAGCAAAGCGCGGTTCGCATCGCCCGCTGGCTGAGTGAGCAGCCCGAGGTGGCGAAGGTATGTTACCCCGGGCTGCGGGATCACCCCGGCCACGCTCTGCATCAGCGACAGGCTGCCGGGCCCGGCGCCATCCTCTCCTTCGAGGTGCGCGCCCCCGGCCTGGCTCGCCAGATCCTGGACGGCGTCAGGCTGCCTCTCCTGGCGGTCAGCCTGGGGGCGGTCGAGAGCATCATCTCCTACCCGACCCGGATGTCCCACGCGTCAATGCCACCTGAGCGGCGCCGGGAGCTGGGGATCTCGGATCGGCTGATCCGCCTCTCGGTCGGTCTGGAAGACCCAGAAGACCTGATCGCCGACCTTGAGCAAGCGATGCGGCCCCGGTAACTCACCACCCCAGCGCCTGACGCTGGCGCCGGATGTGCATCTGGATGAGCTTGGCGGCTATTCGCGGGTAGGGCTCGGTGAAGACCTTCGCCCCCAGCAAATCCTTGATCTGGTCGCCGAAAAGCCTGGCCACGTCGTTGTATTTAAGCTCCAATTCGTCGTTGTAGCGGGCGTTGGAGACCGGCGCGGGCACGGGAACCGGGATGCCGCCGGGGAACCCCTGGTGCACATGGATGCCATGACACAGGAACTGGACGCCCTGGCCGATGTTCTTCTCGTTCCCCGGCTCCGGCCCGGAGTGACAGAAGGGCATTTCGTAGGTCGGCCGGGCGGCGGCCTCCGCCAGTTCGCAGTACAGCCGGATCATCCGCGCGTTGTCGGTGCAGGCCCCGAGGTGCAGCACCGGCGGGATTCCATACTCCCGGCAGACGCCCCGCAGTTCTTCCGGGGCGAGTTCGGCGGCATCTGGTGAAGCCAGACCTGCGTTCAGCAGGGCGTATGCCGCGCAGCCGGTGGTGAGGATCAGGCAGCCATACTCGACCAACCGGGTGGCAATGGTCACGTGGCTGTTCTCAAAGGGAACCTTGGGAGTGTTGCAGCCGGCGATGGAGACCACGCCCTTGATCCGCCCGGAGCGGATCAGCCCGACGAGCTTATCCGCCCCGCCAAAGCGCTGCAGGACCGACTCGGTGCTCCACCCGGCCATCGCCGTCCGGCGCGTCGCCGGGATGTTCGCCCGGCTCCGGTCGCGGCGCCCGAAGGCCTTGATGGCCCGGGTCACAATCTCCAGGGCCTGGTCGTCGACGCGGGAAAGGTCGAGCGGCAGGTGGGTGGCGCCCGGGAAGCGGTTGGACCGGCTGGTGGTGATCAGTTCGGTGCCGAAGCAGTCGGCCACCGTCTTGATGCCCGGGATGGTGCACTGCATGTCCATCACCAGGGCATCGACCGCCCCTGTGCCCAGGGCCATCTCGATCCCCAGGATGTTGGTGAGCGGCGGAATCCCATAGCGGTTCAGCAACTCGTTACCGGTGCAACAAACACCCGCCAGGACGATCTCTTCGGCTCCGGCTTCGCGGGTTGACCGTTTCGTTTCCGGCAGGTTGGCCACCTCAACCACCTTTTCGGCCATGATCGGCGAGTGGCCGTGGAGCAGCAGGTTGACGCCACCGGGGTTTAGCAGGGCGTAGTTGACCTCGACCCCCAGCTTGGCCTCGGTGGGCTCAGGAATGCCGAAGAGCATCTCCGTGGCCAGTGAGGCGCCGAACAGAGTGCTGTAGGCGTAGGCCAGCCCGGTCCGGAGGTCCTGCCGGGCGAGTTCCCGCCAATCGGCGCAGGCGCCCAGGGTGGTCATGTGCAGGGCCTCGAAGACCTCGTACATGGCCGAGCGGGGCATGATCCCGAGCCCCTCCCACGTCCGGATGCGTTCCGCCGGAGCGAAGGCGTACAGGGTCTCGAGACGCCGCTCCTCGATCCGCCCGAGGTCCTCCAGCAGGATTCGGGCCGCTTGACCGGCCAGTTGCTCCACGGGACGGCCTTCGGTGGGAAGGCCGAAGCGCCGCGCCAGATCGTAAACGCGGTCCGCGCCGCGGATGGGAAAAGTGGTCTTCCCCTCCGACGCGGCGATGACCGTCTCCAGCACCTCCTGGGCGTGGCGGCCGTGGGCCGAGCAGCCGGCCGCCATGCCGCGCAGGAGGTTGCCCATGATAATCAGGTTGGCGTCGGCGCCGCAGGTGCCGCGGGGCGCGCGGGGACTGATCCGGCAGGGGCCCCAGAGGCACCGCTGGCAGCAGATTCCTTGCAGGCCGAAACCGCAGAGGGGTTGTTGCGCCTCGAAACGGTCCAGGTAGGTCTCCACCCCCTCGGCCTCCAGGTGGGCGAGGAGTTCCTGGGTCCCCGGGTTGGGCGTCAGGTTCCGGACCTCCGCCTTCCCGGGCATTTCCGCGTTGAGGTAGCGATAGCGGTGCTTCATCCTCGGTCTAGTCTTCCTGGAACATTGCCGTGGAGAGGTAGCGCTCACCCGTATCCGGCAGGATCACCACGACCAGCTTACCCCGGTTCTCGGGTTCCCGGGCGACCTGCACGGCGGCGTGGACCGCGGCACCGGCGGAGATGCCAGCCAGCATCCCCTCCTCGCGGCTCAGCCGGCGGCCCATGGCCAGGGCCTCCTCGTTGGAAACCTGAATGATCCGGTCAACGACATCGACGTTCAAGACCTCCGGAACGAATCCGGCCCCGATCCCCTGGATCTTGTGGGGGCCGGGCAGGCCGCCGGAAAGCACCGCCGAATCCTTCGGCTCGACCGCCACCGCCCGGAAGGACGGCTTACGCCGCTTGATCACCTCCGCCACCCCGGTGATGGTTCCCCCGGTGCCCACGCCGGCCACCAGGAGGTCCACCTTGCCGTCGGTGTCGGTCCAGATCTCCTCCGCCGTGGTCTCGCGGTGGATCCGGGGATTGGCGGGGTTTTCGAACTGTTGGGGCATGAAGTACCGGGGGTCGGAGGCAACCAGTTCCTCCGCCTTGCGGATCGCCCCCTTCATCCCCTCCGCGCCCGGGGTGAGGACCAGTTCCGCCCCAAACACCCGCAGGAGGCTCCGACGTTCCAGGCTCATGGTGTCCGGCATGGTGAGCACGCAGCGGTAGCCGCGAGCGGCGCAGACGAAGGCCAGGCCGATGCCGGTGTTGCCGCTGGTCGGTTCCACCACGACGGTGCCCGGCCGGAGCTGGCCCGCCTTCTCCGCCGCGTCGATCATGCTGACGGCGATCCGGTCCTTCACGCTGTGCAACGGGTTGAAGGACTCCAGCTTGGCCACCACCTCCGCCAGGCAGCCCTTCGTGACCCGGTTCAGCCTTACCAGCGGGGTTCGTCCGACCAATTGGGTGATGTCCTCGGCGATACGCGTCATTCCAGCGCCACTCCCTTTCTCTTGGCTTCGCCTTTGCTCAGATCGTGTAGTGAAAAGCCGGCCGGGCCGCCAGCTCAAACTCGGCGTAAATTTCCCGTTTCAAACGGAGGAAGTCCAGGTCGGTCCGGTCGCGAGGGCGGTTCAGGGGAACCGTCAGCACGCGCCTGACCCGGCCGGGGTTGGGCGTCATCACCGCAATCCGGTCCGCCAGGTAGATGGCCTCGTCGATGTCGTGGGTGACAAAGACGACCGTCCTGGCCTTCTCCTGCCAGATCCGGGTGACCTCCTCCTCCAGCTTCAGCCTGGTCAGGGCGTCCAGGGCACCGAACGGTTCGTCCATGAACAGGATCTCCGGTTCTACGGCCAGCGCCCTGGCCACTGCCACCCGCTGCCTCATCCCGCCGGAGAGTTCGTGCGGATGCCGGTCTTCATACCCCTCCAGACCCACCATTTGAATGTATTTCTGAGCCGTTTCAAGGGTCTCCCGCCGGCGCCACCCCTGGATCCGCAGCCCGTACTGCACGTTCCCCAGCACGGTCAGCCAGGGAAGGAGGGCGTACTCCTGAAAAATGGTGATTCTTTTGGGATGGGGGGACGTGACGGCCTGCCCGTCGATCAGGATGCCACCGGCCGTCGGCCGGTCGTACCCCGCCATCAGGTTCAGCAGCGTCGTCTTGCCGCACCCGCTGGGCCCGAGCAGACAGACGAACTCGCCCTCCCGGACCGCGAGGGAAACCCCGGCCAGCGCCTCACTTTCCCCCTTCTTGCTGGTGAAGCGCTTGCTGACCTCCCGGACCTCGATTATGGTCACGCCCGCTCCTCCCCGCCCGCCGCCATGCCCCAGCGGGCGGTCATTATCCGCTCCACCAGCCGCATCAGCCGGTCCAGGGTAAAGCCGAGCAGCCCGATGAGCACCATCGCCGCGATCACCAGGTCGGTCCGCAGCAGGTTTCGGGCGTCCACAATCAGGAACCCCAGGCCCGAACGGACGGCGATCATTTCCCCGGCGACCAGGTGGATCCAGGCCGTCCCCAGGGCGACGTGCAGCCCCACGGTGATGTAGGGAAAGGCCGAGGGAAACACGATGGTGCCCAGCAGTTGCCGCGGCGACGCGCCAAAGTTGCGGGCCATCCTGGTCAACAGGGGGTCGACGTGCTGGACCGCCGCCGCCGTGGATAGCAGGATGGGAAAGAAGGAAGCCAGGAAGATGATGAAGATGGCCGGCCGGTCTCCGGTTCCGAACCAGAGGATCGCCAGCGGGATCCAGGCGATCGGCGAAATCGGCCGCAGTACCTGGATGAGGGGATCAAGGGCTACCCCCAACCACCCGTACCACCCCAGCATCAGGCCGGCGGGGATGCCCAGCGCGACCGCCAGGCCGTACCCCGCGACAAACCGGTACATGCTGGCGCTGACGTGGTCTACCAGGACCCCCTGCCGTTCCAGCTCCGCGAGCCCCTTCAGCACTTCCAACGGCGACGGCAGCAGGGTGTGCGGGAAGAACCCCGCCAGGATCACCAATTGCCAGCCGGCCAGGAAGACGCCGGCGGCCAGCGCGGGCAGCAGCACCTTGTCTCCGGTCACCGGCAGCGCCCCTCCTTCAGCCCTTCGCAGGCCTACTTCAGGCTGCTATAGGCCTTCTTAGCGTACTGCGCATCCATGAAGTCCGCAATCTTGACCGGGTTCTTGACCAACCCCAGGTCGACCAGGTACTGCTGGAGTTTCCCCACTTCCTCGGCCCGGGGGGTAAGCTGGCCGTACTCGACCCAGGGCAAGGACTGCTCCATCAGGTCCCGCTTGTAACCGAAGTACTGCTGGGCGATCTGCTCAGCCTGGGTGCGGTCCCTTTGCAGCAGCCGGCCGCCCTGCACCACGCTGGTGACCAATTCTTGAACCGCGGTCGGGTTGGCCCGGATGAACTCTTCGCGCAGGACCAGGCCGCAGCAGGGTGACTCAGGCCAGATGTCCTTGTCTCGCAGCAGCGGCGCCCCGACGCCGTGGACGATCGCTGCCGCCCCGAATGGCTCGGCCACGATGTAGGCGTCAATCTCACCTCGGGCCAGCGCCGCCATCATATCCGGCGGGGCCATCTCCACCTTCTTTACGTCCTCGTCCCGGAGTCCCGCTCTGGCCAAGGCCAGGTGCAAAAGGATATTGTGCACCGACATTCGGTGAGGGATCGCCACGGTCATACCCTTGAGTTCAACGATCGAATTGATCCCTTTCCGGGCGACCAGGGTATTGCCCTCCTGATGGGTCAGGGCCACCAGTTTCAGCGGGAACCCCTGTTGCTTGGCCACCAACGCCAGTTCAATCATGGTGCTCGCTCCGTCGATCTTCCCCGCGTCCAGCGCATCGGTCAACTCCGGCCAGGAACTGAAGCGGACCAATTCCAGTCTCAGACCGGAAGATCCGGCGCGAAGGACCTGGTCTGCCGCCGCCATGGACAGCGCATGGGTGATCGGCAGGTACCCGATGCGAACGGTCGCCGTGGACCGCGAATCCGCAGTGGCCTGGTTCCCGTGCCCTTCCCGGTCGCAGCCGGCGAGCCCGGCCGCGGTCAGCAAGCTCAAGGTGGCCAGTGCGGCGACCAGCCTTCCGCCGTTCGTGCCCACGTACCGCCGAGAAGCTCCTCGCGCCATGAGGTCAGTCCCCCCCGGTCGACGCTAAATACTATAAATCCTATCGGAATTTAAGGTTATTATATTTTGGCAGCCCCGGATCTGTCAATAAAAAAATTCAGCCCCTCGAAAGGGGCCTCACGGACCGGGTCGAGCGTTCCAGGCTCTCTTTGACCTGCAGCGCGGCTGCTCGCAGTTCCCGGCTGGCCTCCGTCACGGGAATTCCCCCCAGGTCCGCTTCCACCGCCCGCGGGTCGTAGGGCAGGACCCCCAGGAGTCGAAGGTCTCCCACGCCCTTGCGCACGGCCTCCTCCTCTCCGGGGCGGACCTTGTTGCCCACCGCAAAGACCTGCTTCACCCCGATGTCGGAGGCCATCCGGGCGACCGCCAGCGCCGTCTGGAAGCTCCGGCGGCCCGGTTCCACCACCACCAGGAAGGCATCCACCCCGGAGGCGGTTCCCCGGCCGAGGTGCTCGAGCCCGGCCTCCAGGTCAACGATTACGGTATCCTGTCTTTCCAGCACCAGATGCCGCAGCAGGTTCTTGACCAGGGCGTTCTCCGGGCAGGCACATCCCGCGCCCCCGGTCGTCTTGCCACCCATCACCAGCAGCCGGACACCTCCGCAAGTGATCCAGCACTGCTCGGGGATGTCATCCACCCTGGGGTTCAGGTTGAACCACTCCCCCATGGAACCGGGACTCGCCCCCGTGCGCTCGGTGATCAGGGCCTCCATGCGGGCGATCGGGACCACCCCTTCGAGGACCTCCGGCGGCACGCCCAGGGCCATCCCGAGGTTGGCGTCAGGGTCGGCGTCAACCGCGATCACCCGGACTCCTTCGTCCGCGTAGAGGTCTGCCAGCAGTGCCGCCAGAGTGGTCTTGCCCACCCCGCCCTTGCCCGAGATGGCCAACTTCATTGCCCGGTCACCGTCCGGGCCACCCGGTCGAGGACACGCACCGCGGCACTGGGCGCGGCAAGCTCAGCAAAGAGATGGGCGAAGGGATGCAGGACGATCGTGTTCACCGCCACCTTTCCCGCCAGGTCGGCGATCTCCGCCGCCGCCGCCGCCGCGACCGATTCGGGCGCCGGTTCGTCCCCCCTTTCCACGCCGGACAGGACCACCAGCCCCTCGCCCACCTCGGTGATCCGGGGCTCCGCCGGCTCGATCAGCCTGGAGCGGCCCTTTTCCGTTATCGCGGAGCGGAACTGTTCGACATGCAAGGCCAGGAAACGCATTGGTCTCTCCCCTTCGTGCTAAAATGGAATCCGGAACCAACTGTTGACCCAGGGAGGCGCCATGATCCTTTCCCGGGATTTGCGCTACCTCTTTCTGTCCATCCTGCTTTTCAGCTTCGGTACGGGAATGTACAGCAACATCTGGCCGGCCTACGTCCGGAGCCTGGGCGCCGACCCCGTGTCCTTCGGGCTACTCACCTCCGTAGGGTGGATGGCCGCCACCGCCGCGGCGCTACCGGGAGGCTACCTGGCGGACCGCCTCGACCGGCGGTGGATCATGCTGGCGACGTGGTGGCTGGCAGTGCCGGGTCCCCTCGTGTACATCTGGGCACACACCTGGCAGGGCCTCCTGCCCGGTGTATTCCTGATCAGCCTGAGTTACATGGGCAACCCGGCCCTGCAGGCGTACATCGTCGACCGGGCATCGCCGGAAAACCTCAGTTACACCTTTTCCCTCGTCTACGCCTCCGTACCGCTGGGGATGGTGCTGGCCCCGATCACCGGCGGCTACCTGTCCGAGCGTTACGGGATGGTGCCCGTCTTCTACCTCGCCGCGGGGTTGTACCTCCGCCATCGTAAACCTGGCCGGCGCCCTGCTCGGGGCCACCTTGGCCGGACCCTGGCGGGGCAGCGGATACGCCTACTACAACATCGCTGTCGGGCTGGCCGCCGCCCTCAGCCCCTACGCCGCCGGCTGGATGTACCAGGCTTCCCC
Organism: Bacillota bacterium; assembly: GCA_021786825.1. Taxonomy (GTDB): domain Bacteria; phylum Bacillota; class Sulfobacillia; order JAMDAP01; family JAJYMS01; genus JAJYMS01. The sequence continues at coordinate 12,154 of JAJYMS010000162.1, forward strand.
GGCCGCCCCCTTCGGCGTGTCCGTCGTGGGCCTGCTCATGATTATCCCCTTGGTCGGAGTCGCCCGGCGACTGGCGGCCCGTCATGCAGAAGAGCCGCCCGGCGAATAGGGCGTAAGGTCACAGGAACCGGCTCTCGATTTGCCACCGCAGCCACGCCTTCACCCAGCCACGGGTGGCCGGGATCAAGCACAGCAGGCCCACCGCGTCGGTGATGAACCCCGGCGTCGCCAGGCACAGGCCGCCGAACAAGACCAGCAACCCGTCCAGTACCTCGCCTGCCGGCATCTGGCCCACCGCCAGTTGGCTCTGCGCCCGGCGGAGGACCTCCAGCCCTTGCTGCCGGGCCAGCCAGAGTCCCGCGAAACTGATCAGAATGGTTAAGGCCACCGTCGTCCAGGCGCCGATCAGCCGACCGACCGCGACCAGCACCATTACCTCCAGGAGAGGGACGACGGCGATAAGCAGGACCAGGAACCTGACCATGCATCGGCCTCCGCTGAGCTAACTTCACTTCTATGCTAAAGACGTTCGGCGCCGGACAGCCGTTTCCTACCCCGGGCCAGCCATTGTGAGGCCAGGGCGCCGGGCCGGCCGCGTCCGCGCCCCCAGGGTGATTACGGCCGAGTGGCCGCCCGACGGGGGGGAAAATAAGGGTGGTTCCCGCCGCGGCGGGATCAGGAAGGAGCGACCTGATTGAGGGCGATTGCGGTTCACGGAGGAGCCGGGACCTTTTCGGGCCGCCGGGAGGACTACCGCGAAGGGCTGCGCCAGGCGATCGCAGCGGGGTGGGGCGCCCTGGAGCACGGGGGCACGGCCCTGGACGCCGTGGTTGCCGCCACCTGCGCCCTGGAGGACGACCCTCACTTTAACGCCGGAACGGGTAGCGTGCTGACCC
>JAJYMS010000064.1 GCA_021786825.1 Bacillota bacterium
AGGGGGGCCCGGCGGGCCGCCCCGGCGTAAACCGCCCAGAGAAGGGCGGCGGCCAGCCAGAAGCGCAGGGTCAAAAAGACAAAGGGAGCCACGGTCCGCACGGCGTCCTTCACCATGACGAAACTCAGTCCCCAGACGAGGCTCACCAGGAGCAGCAAGGAGTTGGCTTGCCAACTGGACAGGGAGCGCAAGCGGCCTTGACCTCCGTTCGGGGTTTCCTGGACGAAGCTAATTATAGCAGACGCTTTGCATGGGCGCTGCAGCTGTGGTACACTTTGCCACCAGAGGACTCGGACGGCAGAAGAAGGAGGGATCTCGGTGAAAGCCATGGTAATCACCGGGTTCGGCGGTCCGGAGGTGTTCGAGGAGCGCGAGGTGCCCAGGCCCGACCCGGGCCCTGGCGAGGTGCTGGTCAAGGTGCACGCCACCTCGGTGAATCCTATCGACGGCAAGGTCCGCCGGGGAGGGCCTTGGGGAGTTGGGGTACACCCGCCAGCCATCATCGGCTACGACGTGGCTGGGGTGGTGGAGGCGAGCGGGCCCGGAGTCTGGGATTTCAAGCCGGGGGATGAGGTCTACTACACCCCCGAAAGCTGGACGCTCCCCGGCAGCTTCGCGGAGTACCACGTGGCAAGGGAAGCCGTCGTCGCACGCAAGCCGGCCAACCTGACCTTCCTCGAGGCAGCCAGCCTGCCGCTGGCCGGGGTCACTGCCCTGGAAGCCTTGATCGGGCGGGCCCGGCTGCAGGTCGGGGAAACGGTGCTGATTCACGCCGGGGCCGGCGGTGTCGGTTCCCTGGCCATCCAGATTGCCAAGGCGGCAGGGGCACGGGTGTTCACGACGTGCAGGGGGGACAACCTCGACCTGGTGCGGAGGTTGGGTGCCGACCGGGCGATTGACTACACGGCGGAGGACTTCGTGGCGGCCATCCAGCGGGAAACCGGAAAGGCGCGGGTGGACGTGGTCCTGGATCCCGTCGGTGGTGACGCGACGGCCCGGAGCACCGAAGTGATGAAGCCCTTCGGCCGGATGGTCTGCATCGTCAAGAGCACCGCCGATCTCGGGCAGGCCTTCTCCCGGAATTTGACCATCTATTACCAGACGATGCAGCGTTCCAGGGCGAGACTCGACCATCTGCGCACCCTGGTCGAAGGCGGTCAGGTCAAGCCGGTGATCGACTCGGTCCTGCCCCTGGCCGGCGTGGCCGCCGCCCACGAAAGGCTGGAGCGCGGCGGCGTGCGGGGCAAGATCGTGCTGGAAGTGGTGGGAAAGGGGGGCTGAAGGTAATCTCCCGTTGACCCTGATTCATTCTGGTGTATAATGTAGAAGAATTGTATACGGGTCCGGGCAGGAGGCAAACTAAGGAGAATGCCACTTACCGTGGGGTTGATGTACAACCTCAAGCAGGAAGGCCCTTTGGAAGAGGGAGAGCCTCCTGACGGGCAAGCCGAGTTGGACAACGAGACTACCATCCTGGCGGTGGCGGAGGCCTTGCGTTGGGGTGGGCACGAGGTAATGATGATCGAGGGCGATGAAAAGGCCTGGGACCGCTTGCGGGAAACCAGGATTGACATCGCTTTCAACATGTGTGAGGGGATTCGCGGCCGCTGCCGCGAGTCGCAGATCCCGGCCCTCCTGGAGATGCTGGGGATACCCTACACCGGCTCGAATCCACTCACCCTGGCCCTGGCCTTGGAGAAGCCGCTGGCCAAGAAGCTGTTTCTGTACCACGGCATCCCGACCCCGCGGTTTTGCTCTGTCGCGGTGGGGGAGCGCCCCGACGACCAGGGGCTGCACTATCCCCTTTTCGTGAAACCGGCCCGGGAGGGATCGAGCATGGGAATCTCGCCCACCTCGGTCGTTCGAAACGTCCGGGACCTGGCGACGCAAGTGGACCGGGTCCATACCTTGTACCGGCAGGAGGCCCTGGTGGAGGAATTCATCGACGGTCGGGAGTTCACCGTGGGTATTGTGGGGAACCACCCGCCGGTGACGCTGCCGGTGATGGAGATCAACTTCGACCCCTGCCCCCCCCACCACGGCCGGGTCTACTCCTACCAGTTCAAGCAGGAGTGGGACGCCGACCAGTTTTATGTTTGTCCCGCTCCGGTAACCCCTGAGCAGGAAGCCCTGCTGGTCAAGACCGCCATCAGGGCCTTTGAGGTGCTGGGTTGCCAGGACGTCGGCCGGGTGGACATCCGCCTCGACCGGCAAGGCGAACCGCACGTCCTGGAGGTAAATCCGTTGCCGGGGCTAACCCCCGCTTTCAGCGACCTGCCGAGGGTCGCGGACGTGGCAAAGCTGGGTTACAACCGGTTGGTCAACCTGATCCTGGAGGCCGCCCTGGAACGGCACGGGATGCTGGGCTACAAGCGACTGCTGATGGGACAGAGCGCCTGAGGCGTAACAACGTGGGGCACCGGTGGGGTCACGCCGGTGCCCCATTGGCTTTGGGGCGCCCATGGACATAAATCCCTGCCGGCGCATAGAGGATTGCCTGCGCAGAGCGTCGAATCTTGTCCCCCGCAAAATGTCGGCCGGACCGGGGAATGGCCCCGGTCCTAAGAAGGAGAGACGACGGTGGGGGCGGTCATCGGCGGGCGGAGGGTCGCATTGCGCCCGCTAAGGGAAAAGGACCTGGACAAGCTGCGGGAATGGGACGAGGATGAGGAGATCTACCGTTTCAGCGGCAAGAAGTTCACCGGGCGAGGGGTGGCGGAGTGGCTGGCGACCTACGACGGCCGCAAGGCGCGCGCCCTCGGGATTGCTGATGAGTCCGGGCGGCTCATCGGCGACCTTGAGTTGGAGAACATCAACTGGCGGCGCCGCGAGGCGGAGCTGCGCATCTGCCTGGGGGAAAAGGTCCTTTGGAACCGGGGTTACGGCACGGAAGCCATCGAGGCGCTGCTGGAGCACGTCTTCGGGGTCGAAGAGTTTACCCAGGTCTACCTGCGCGTTTACGGCTCCAACCGCAGGGCGATTCGTTGCTACGAGAAATGCGGCTTCATTCCGGAAGGCCGCCTGCGCCTGGGGGGCCGGACTGACGGGGCGGAAGACATCCTGCTGATGTCGATCACCCGCGGCCGGTTTGCTCGCCACCGCGCTCGCGGGGAGAGGGCTGGGCGGCAGGCCTCTGGGAGGGCGTAGCCTCGGGCGCCAGGTGGGGACGTACCCGGCGCACGATGCCCTCCAGGTGGGCGGCCAGGCGGGTGTAGAGTTGCTTCGCGTCTGCATTATTGGTGTCCAGGGTGAAGGAGCGCAGATCGGACTGCGCTTTTTCCATTTTGGCCAGCAGCGCGAGCCGGTCGGTGGGCTGCTGCACCTGCTGGTGGTCCTTTTTCAGATCGACGGTGAGTTCGCCGTTGGGATCGGCCTGGGCCAAGAACACGTCATCCAAGCGGGAGACCCCGCGCTGGTGCAGTTCCTGCTGCAACCAGCTTTCGTTCTTGCCGAGGGCGGCGAGCTGGTCCGGGCGGACCTTCCCGTCCGCGATGACGATCCTCGGCAGATCGGCGGGGGGCGCCACCTTACCCGCCTGGGCGGCCGTCAAGGGTTGAGCCCCGGCCTGCTTGATGATACTCAGCTCTCCGTCGGTTTCAATCACCGCTATCTCCACGTCGGCCAGCCGGTGAGCACCCCTTTCCCGCAGCAGCTGGACCAGCCTGTCGGCGTTGAGACCGGTGCGAAGCAGAGCCCCTTCCAGCACCTTACCCTGATCGACCACCAGCACGGGAGTTCCGGAGACCAGCCTGCGAAACGCCGGGCTTTTGGCGGACAGGAGCGCGAGACCGGCTTGCAGTGACACCAGCGCGGTGGCGACCAGCAGGATGTGCCATACCGGCGCGGTGGTGCGCAATAGGCCGCTGCCCAATACCGACCCAATGGCGGTTGCCACCACGAAGTCGAGGGGAGAGGAGGGGCTCAAGGGCCGCCGCCCTAGCGTCCGGATCAGGACCAGGACCCCCACGTAGCCGGCCAAGGCCCTCCCCAGCAGACTCAGGGCGGTCATCGCCGGATCCCGTCCCAGGGGCGCAGCACACCTTCGGACGAGGCGTACTGCGGCTCCTCCCGGATGATCTCCCGCAACCGGCCCTTGAGTTCAGACACTACGTCGGCTACGCCGCGGGAGGCCTGCCGATAAGTCTCCTTGATCCTTTCGTCCTGGGAGGCCAACTCCTGGGTCAGCAGGTCGGTCTGAACGCCGAGCAGGTTCACGATGCACGTTTCGAGCTTGCTGGCGACGGTCAAGGGCGTGCACCTCGCGATGATTGTCTGGCCTAAGGATACCCGGCCCGTAGGCCGCTTATGATGCGGGCAAGATACCATCCGCCGTCCGGCAGGGCCCCGTGGGGCAAAGCACAGGGTCCAATTCTTTTTTTGGCCCGAGGCAGGAGTTTGAAAAAGGGTGGCGAATCACATTGCCTTGTAAACCATTACATTTTTGATCCCGTGCCGCCCCGGGCCTCCGCTTGGCTGGCTTCGCGGCCAGACCCTTTACTGCACGGGTGTTTCAGCGCGACGGCCTTCTGCCCTTGATCGGCTGGCCGCGGGGAAAAACCTGAAAACGTTTACCGTAAACACTTGCCCCGGGAGGAAGAAATGCCGCCTACCATCAAGGACGTAGCGGTGGAAGCACAGGTTTCGGTAGCCACCGTCTCGCGGGTCGTCAATGGCAGCGCTTCGGTTCGTCCGACCGTGAGGCAGCGAGTCGAAGCGGCGGTTGGGAAGCTGGGCTACCAGCCGAACGCCCTGGCTAGCGGCTTGCGCCGGAAGTCGACGCTCACCGTTGGCCTCGTAGTCAACAACATCTACAACCCCTTTTACGCCGAACTTACCAAAGGGGTGGAGGATGTCGCCCGCCTTTACGGGTACAGCATCATCCTGTGTAACAGCGGCACCAACCCGGAACAAGAGCGCCGTTACCTCGAGGTTCTCCTAAGCCGCCGGGTCGATGGGATTATCATTTCTCCCACGGGCGGCAACCGAAAGGCTTTCGAAAGAGTTGTTGCCAACGGCGTTCCCATGGTGCAGGTCGACCGCCAGGTTCCCGGGCTGCAGGTGGATACTGTGGTGGTCGATAACCGGCAGGGAGTCCGGGAGGCGATTTTGCACCTGGTCGCCCTGGGCCATCGGCGTATCGGAGCGATCGTAGGACCGTCGGGGATTTCCACCGGTCGAGAACGTTTGGCGGGCTACCTGGAGTCTCTCCAGGAAGCGGGGTTGCCCGTGATCGATGAATTGGTCAAGGAAGGCGACTTTCTCAAGCAGAGCGGCTACCGCCTGTTCGGTGAGCTCATGTCTCTGGGACAACCGCCTACGGCGGTATTCACTGCCAACAACGAAATGGCGGCCGGGTCGTTGCTTGCCGCGCGTGAACGCGGCTTGCGTCTGCCGGATGACCTGGCCTTTGTGACCTACGACGACCCCGACTGGTCCGTGCTGGTGGATCCGCCGTTGACGGTGGTACGACAGCCGGTGTATGCCGTCGGGACTACGGCGGCCAACCGGCTCTTCGATCATTTGCGCCAGCCGGAGGTCACCGGTCCCGTTCACGTGGTACTTGCTCCGCAACTGATCATCAGGCGGTCGTCGGGGGTCAAGCAGGATTACAGTTCGGGTTGAGTTGGGCTCAACTTGGTGAGTCACAACCTGCATCGACGGAGTCCACTGGAGGAATACGTTTGGCTGGAGTCGGCAAAGTCAGGTCTCTGCGGGCCGCGGTGGAGACCATCACAGACGGGCAGCACTTGACGTTCAGCGGTTTCGCCCACTCCCTGGCGCCGTTGGCTTTCGTGCGGGAGTTAATCCGGCAGCAGAAGCGAGACCTTGAGATCACCGCCATGGGTGAAGCTTGGGCGGTGGACCTGCTGGCGGGCGCCGGGGCGCTCCGGCGGGTGCGGATGTCCAATTTCATGTTTGAGGGTTACGGCAGGTGCTACAATTTTGCCCGGTCGGTCGAGAGGGGACAGTTGGAAGTGGAGGACTATAGCCATTTCGGGATGGCGTCGCGATTTGCGGCGGGGGCGCTGGGCATCCCCTACATCCCCACCCGGGTGATGAGGGGAACGGACATCGAGTCCGTCAGTAGCTTTGAACGGCAAAAGATGCAGCCGGCGAAATGTCCTTTTTCCGGCGAACAGGTCAACCTCGTTCCCGCGGTGCACCCGGATGTGGCGGTCATTCACGCTTCTCGCGCCGACGCCGAAGGGAACGTCCAGCTCTTCGGCATGACTTCGGTGATCGATGAACAGGCCGGCGCGGCACAACGCATCATCGTTACGGTGGAGGAGCTTGTAGACAGCAGGGTGATCCAACGGCAACCGGAACTTACCATCCTCCCCGGTTTCATGGTCGATTCGGTGGTGGAAGTACCCTACGGCGCCCATCCTGCCGGAATGTACCGGTATTACGACTACGACCCCAAGCACGTGGAGTACTACTGGGAGCGCTCCCGCACCGCCGAAGGGTTCCAGGAGTACCTGGAGGCGTATGTTCTGGGGGTGGCCGACCACTGGGATTACTTGGGCAAGATCGGGCTTGCCAGGCTGATGGAACTCCGCGCCGATCCGGCTCTGGGTTATTCGCTTAAGGATAGGGGTGCATCCATCGGTGGATAAGGGCTTCACCCCTGACGATGTCATGGCTGTCGCGGCATCCCGCGAAATTCGCGACGGAGAGGTGTGTCTTGTCGGAACAGGCCTTCCCGTCGTCGCCGCCTATCTGGCCCAATACACCCACGCGCCATCGGCGGTGTTGATCTTCGAGTCGGGGATTATCGGGGCTCAACCGGTACACCTGGCAACCGGAGTGGGCGACTTCTCCCTGCTGAAGAATTGCGTCAAGGCCAGCGGTCTGTACTATGCCCTGAGTCTGCTTCAGCGCGGCCGCATTGACCTTGGTTTTCTGGGCGCGGCTGAGATCGATCAGTACGGTAACCTCAACTCCACCGTCATCGGCGACTACCGTCGCCCCAAAGTGCGGCTGCCCGGCAGCGGGGGCGCCAACGATATCGGCTCCCAGGCTAAACGTACGGTTATCATTATCCCCCACGAACGGCGAAAGTTTCCGGCCCGGTTGCACTACCTGACCACGCCGGGACACCTGTCCGGCCCTGGGGCAAGGGAATCAGCGGGCCTTCGCCCCGGGGGACCCAGCCGTGTGATCACCAACCTGGCGGTTCTGGGCTTTGACGAGGTGACCAAGCGGATGCGACTGGAGTCCCTGCATCCGGGCGTCTCCTTGCAGGCTGTCCTGGACAACACGGAATTTCCGCTGCTCATTCCCGATCCGGTACCTCCGACGACACCTCCTACGCCTGAGCAACTGGCGTTGTTGCGGCGAATCGATCCCGCGGGGGTCTACATCAACAAGCTTTCGAAGAAAGGGTGAAGCCGACTTGCCGAAGCTCAAGGGAGCCCAGGCCGTGGTGGAGTGCCTGAAGGAGGAAGGGGTGCGGTACGTCTTCGGCATTCCCGGCGGACAGACCCTCTCCCTCACTGAAGCCATCCGGACCGCGCCCGGCATGGAGTTTGTAGCGACCAGGCATGAGGGAGGAGCTGCCCACGCCGCCGACGGGTGGGGGCGGGTAACGGGCACGCCGGGTGTTTGTCTGGCCACCACCGGCCCCGGGGCTACCAACCTCCTTACCGGTATCGGAGGGGCGTTTCGCGACTCCAGCCCGGTCATCGTCTTGACCTGCAACAACAATCGCAAGGACATCGGGCGAGGCGACGCCCAGGACGCCGATCACGTCGCGCTATTTCACAGCCTCACCAAATGGAGCACCTTCGTCGCTGATGTCAGGCAAGTACCGGAAGTGATGCGCGAGGCCTTTCGGGTGGCCCTGGGAGGGCGCCCGGGGCCTGTGCACATCGATTTTGCCCGTGACGTCCTGGAGCAGGAGGCCGTGGACTTTGAGCCCTTGCCCCCGGAACGCTATCGCGTGGAAGACCGCCGCCCTGGGGACGCCCGGCTGGTGGCCCAGGCGACGGAACTGTTGGCGGGCTCGCGCCGTCCCGCCCTCTGGGTGGGCAACGGGGCCAAGCTTGCGGGGGCATCCCGGGAAGTCCTCCAACTGGCAGACCTGCTCCAGAGTCCGGTGATTACCACCTTCAACGGCATCGGCGCGGTCCCGTCGACCCACCCGCTTGTCTTCGGACCCCGCAGCCGTAGCGGAACCCGCCTGACCAATGAGATTCTCACCGAGGCAGACACGGTCCTGGTGGTGGGCAGCAGCCTTTCCGGCCCCGCGACTTCGCGTTGGCGCCTGAAGTTGACCTCCAACCTGGTGCAGGTGGACATCGACTACCTCGCTTTGGGCAGGCACTACCCGGTCAAAGTCGGGATCGTCGGTGACGCCCGCCTGGTCCTTGCGCAGTTGGTCCATGGACTTTCTGCCGGGTCAGGAGCGGCAGCGGCCGCCCGTCAGGCGCGGGAGGGTCGCCAGGCGTGGCTGTCCGAGATGAAACAGCGCGAGACCGCCTGGGAGGAGCAGGTCTACCGCCCGGAGTTCGAGACCGCCGTCCCCATCAAGCCCCAGACGCTCATACGTCGGCTGGGGAAATGGCTGGCCCAGGACGCAATCGTGTGTGTCGACGCCGGTAACCCTGGCATCTGGTCCCACCTCTTGCCGATGTACGAAGGTACTACCTACATGAAACCGGTTAACTTCGGGAACATGGGCTTTGCGTTGCCGGCTGGGATAGCCGCCAAGCTGGCCCGGCCCGGCCGCGAGGTAGTTATCTTGATCGGCGACGGTTCCCTGGGGATGGTCCTCGGGGAGATAGAGACGGCCGTTCGGAGTAAGACCCCCGTGATTATTGTCGTGATGAACGACCTCGCCTATGGAAACATTAAACAGGAACAGTGGCACTACTACGGTCCCGAGAACATTGGGGTGGATTTTACGGACGTGAACTACGCCGACGTGGCCCGGGCCCTGGGGGCTGCCGGCGAGCGGATTACGCGGCCCGAAACCCTGGTGGACGCCCTGGACCGCGCCCGCCGGGCGCAGCGTCCTTACCTCATCGACGTGTTGACCGATCCTCGGGAGAATGTCTGGGAAGGTCCCTTTTAGCGGAGTCCGTCGAGTCTGTGCTGGAGGTGCGAGTGTGCAACGGGAAAAAGTCATGACCCTGAAGGACGCCGTCAGTTTGATCCAGGATGGTGATACCCTGGCCGTGGGTGGTTCCATCAACCGCCGCCACCCGATGGCCCTTGTGTACGAGATTGTGCGCCAGGGCAAGCGGAAGCTGCATCTGGTCGGCTGGAACAACGCCAGCGATTTCGACCTCCTGATCGGTGCCGGGTGCGCCGAAATCGTCGAAACGGCTTACGTGGGCTTAAACGTCTTTGGCTTCGCCGGAAACTTCCGCCGGGCCGTGGAGGAGAGGAAAATTCGGGTCGTCGAGCAGTCGGAGACCACCGCCATCGACCGCTTTCGAGCGGGCAGTATCGGCATTCCCTTCATCCCCAGCAAGACTCCGCTGGGCTCGGACCTGATGACCCGCGGTGGAGAGACTTACGCCGACATGACATGCCCCTTCACCGGGGAGAGGGTGGCCCTGTTAAAAGCTTTCACGCCGGATGTGGCGATCATCCACGCCCATAGCGCCGACCGCCTGGGGAACGTGATGCTGGATCCCAAACGGATGATGGACAACGAAATAGACATTATGATCGCCAAATCGGCGAAGAAGGCCATCGTCTCCGTGGAGCAGATCGTGAGCGACAACTACCCCTACGAGCATCCGGAGTTGACGGTGCTGCCCAAGGTATTTGTCGAGGCGGTGGTGGAGGTGCCCTACGGCGCTCACCCGACCTCCTGTGACACCCGCTACGACTTCGACGCCGAGCACCTCAGGCATTACGCGGCCATCAGCAGGGACCCGGCGGCCTTCCAGGACTACCTTCAGACGTACATCCACGGGGTTCGCGACCACATGGAGTACCTGGAGAAGATCGGGTTGAAGAAGATCTTCAGCCTCACCCGCCCCAAGGAGGTCAGGTAACGTGACGCAGGACTTCACCCTCGAGGAACTGATGGCCTGTGCGGTGGCCGCCGAGCTGCGCGACGGGGAACTTGGCTTCATTGGCATCGGGACCGGCGGAGAGGCTTTCATCCTGGCCGTGGGTATACCGGCCGTCGCCTCGCGGCTTGCCCAGTTGACCCATGCCCCCAACTTTATTCCCATGTTCGGGCCGATCATCGATCCGGCCATCGACGAAGCCCCTGCCTCCACCACCGAGTATGACCTCATCAACTGGAAGTCCAAGTCGCAGATCCACGTGGCTGATGCCCTCGACATGTGGAAAAGGGGCAAGATGGACATCGGATTCATCTCCGGCGCCCAGATCGACAAATACGGAAACTGCAACATCGTCTGCATCGGCGACTACCACAGCCCGAAGGTTCGGTTGGTGGGACCCTTGGCCCAGACCGATCACGCCGCTCACGCCCGCCGCATGACGGTAATCCTGATGAAACACCAGAAGCGCGCCTTTGTGGAAAAGGTTGACTTCGTCTCGGGTGTGGGCTTTCTCGACGGTTCGCCCGATGCCCGGGCGCGGGCCGGGATCAAGGGTGGCGGCCCCGGGATCGTAGTTTCGAACCTGGCGGTGATGGACTTCGAACCCAACACCCACCGGATGCGTCTCCGCTCGGTACATCCCGGGGTAAAGGTGGACGAAGTCGTCGCCAACACGGGCTTCGAGTTGGTCGTTCCCAAACACGTGCCTCAGACCGATCTGCCTACGCCCGAGCAGACGTCCTTGATTCGGCGTCGGATCGACCCTCAAGGGTTGTGGCTCCGGGCCCGGATGTCGGGCCAGGAAGCCACCCTGGCCGGCCGGGCACAGTAACGGGTCCAAGAGCGTGAGCGCAGCCAGGGGCCAGGGTTTTGTGTCCGTTGATGTCGGTTCCAGTGGAATCAAGGCTGCGGCTTTTGATCTCCGGGGGAACCCGCTGGACGTTGAGGTGCAAAATTGCGACTACCTCCCGGCTGCTCCCGGCTTCTACGAGCTTGATCCGGATGAGACCTGGAGGCGGACCACCGAGGCCGTCCGACGGTTGCTACGACGCGTGCCGCTCCGCGGTGTGGCGGCCGTTGGAGTGAGTGCGCAACTGGGCCTGGTGGCCGTGGACCGATCGGGGAAACCTTTACGGCCGGCCATCACCTGGATGGACCACCGCGCGGCGGCGGAGGCGAAGTTGATTCGCCAACGGCTGGGCGAAGCCGCCCTGTACCGGGTGACCGGGCGGCGGGCCACCGGCGAGTTGTTGGCGGCGAAGGTGCTCTGGATTAAGCAGTACGAGCCGGCGGTCTACGACCGCACCGTGCGCTTCGATTCGCTGAAGGATTACCTGGTGACTCGCCTGGGCGGGCAACCCGGGACTGACCCGGCTCACGCGTCGTACACCCTTCTCTACGACGTGGTGCGAGGTATCTGGGACGAGGGCATTCTCCAGGAACTGGGCATAGACCTCTCCAGGCTGCCGCAGGTCCTCCCCGCCGAGACCATCGTCGGCCAGGTATCGAAAGAGGCGGCGGAATTAACCGGGCTGGTAGCGGGGACCCCCATCGTCCTCGGCGGCCCTGACGGGACCGTAGGGGGCCTGGGAGCGGGCCTGATAGGGGTGGGAGCCAGCGTCAACGTGGTGGGCACCACCGATGTCGTCTTCACCTGTCTGGAGCGGCCGGTGCTGGATCCCGACCACCGGGTGGTGCTCAACCGCCACGTTGTGCCAGGGCGATGGCTGATCGGCGGACCGATGTCCATCACCGGCGGCTTTCTAAAGTGGTTTGCCAAACAGTTTCTCAAGGAAGACGCCGACCGCGCCGCTGCTGAGGGGGAACTTCCGTACCCCTTCCTCGACCGCCAGGCCGCCTGTCTTGAACCCGGTTCTGGTGGGCTCGTCTGTGTTCCCAGCATGGCGGGAGAACGGGCACCGTTGTGGGACCCCAACGTCCGGGGAGTACTGTTGGGCCTTTCCCCGGAGCACACCAAGGCGCATGTTTACCGGGCGGCCCTGGAGGGCTCTGCCTTCGCCCTTCGCCGAATGTTGGAAGCCCTGGCGGACGCGGGTGTGGAAGTGGCAGATCTCCGGGTGACGGGCGGAGGGTCCAAGAGCTCCTTGTGGCGGCAGATTCGCGCCGATGTGACCGGCCGGAGGGTACTCTTGCCGGCGGTCCACCAGGCGACCATGCTGGGAAGCTCCATCCTGGCCGCGGTCGGAGTCGGCTTCTTCGACGGGTGGGACGCCGCCGTACGCGCGATGGTTGACGTTGCCGAAAGCACCGTACCCGATCCCGAAAACACCGCCCGGTACGCGCCCTACTACTCCATTTTCGAGGATCTTTACCCCCGCTTGCGGCAAGTGTTCTCCGACCTGGCCGATTTGCCATCGGAGACTGATCGGAGGGGCTGACGCGGATGACGCAGAGACTGTTGGAGATGCGCGGGATCCGCAAGACTTTCGGCGGCAACGTCGCCCTCGACGACGTCAGTTTTGGTCTTGATTCGGGTGAAGTCCATTGTCTCGTGGGCGAAAACGGGGCCGGGAAATCGACTTTGATCAAGATTCTCACCGGTGCCTACAAGAAGGATCGCGGGGAAATCTTGCTGCAGAGTAAGCCCTTGCAGCTTGAGTCTCCCATCGACGCCCAGCATCAGGGTGTTTCCGCGGTCTACCAGGAGCCGCAACTAATTCCGGCCCTGTCCGTGGCGGAAAACATCTTCCTGGGTCGCCTTCCTTCCCGCAACGGCATTCTGCAGCGAGGATTGCTGCACCGGCAGGCTTCCGAGATCCTGGGAAGCCTGGGCTTGGAGCTGCGCCCCGAGACTCCCGCGGGTGGCTTGAGCCTCGCCGAACGGCAGATGGTCCTGATCTGCAAGAGCCTTTCCCTGAACGCGCGGATTCTGATTCTGGACGAACCGACAGCGATGCTGACTGCCCGGGAGGTAGAAAAGCTGTTCGAGGTCGTGCAACACCTTAAGCGGCGGGGCGTCAGCACCATCTACATATCTCAC
>JAJYMS010000081.1 GCA_021786825.1 Bacillota bacterium
GGGACGCCGAGCACCGCCACATCGGCGTCCAGGGACGCCAGATCGGTCGCCAGCGGCGACTTGGCGAAGGTGGCGATGCCGGTGAAGGCCATGTTGGCCAGGGGCTGTTCCAAAGTTGTTTGCCTACCTCCTTTGACCCTGCAACAGGCTTGTCTCAGGGCTAAGTGCAAGAGCCATGCCAATGGCTCGGAGGCGGCTCGGAGGCGGCCAGGAGATCGCAGCCGAGCCAATCCCGGGCGTATGCCGGCGCCGGCGAGCCCGGCCAGCCGGCAAGTGGGCGGCAGAAACGGCCGCCGGGCGGCAATTTCTGCCGCCCGGCTTATCGGCCTGGGGCCGCCACCACTGTTTTGAGGCTATGGCTGCTGGAGCCACCGATTTCAGACTATGCTCCAACTACTTCTGATCGGTGAAGAATTCCGTTATCGGCCCCGCCTCCGCCTGGGCTGGCGGGCGGATGCCCAAGACAGCCGCCAGGGTTGCAGCCACCCTGGTTAGGCTCGTTGGCGAGGTTTTCTTGTAGTTGGACTTGATCCCCGGGCCGGCCATTGCCAAAATGGCTTGCTCTGTTCCACGGCCCAGGGTAGACGTAGGCAGTCCACAGCCATGGGTACTTTGGAATTTGGCAGCCACAAAACCTTTTCCCATCTCTATTTCGTGCCGTACGGAAGGCCCCAGAGGTACCACTACCCTCCCTTCAGGCGTCAGCGGAAACCAGTTGCTGTCACCGGTATATCCTTCTCGCATTAGATAGACTACGTCTCCGGTCCTTTTCCCCCATTGGCCAAGAACGGCGGCCTCATCTTTCTTCAAGGCGAGGACAACGGGGGACTTGCCGGCGGCCAAATCACGGAAGGAAGTCAACGTATCAATGATGCGCTCCTGTACGGCAACGTAGTCCTGCGGAGAAACACACCCTTCCGGATCCCGTCCCCTCAAGTTAATCCATACGTGTCCTAGACAGGGGCCGGCATAAGCCTTCGTTTGCGCCCAATTGACGGTAGCCCTACCGTCCTTGAGGTTCCAAACGAGCAAACCGGCTTTGGCCAATAGATTGTTCACGGACATGGCCTTGAGATGAGGAATGTGCCCATGATCCGAAACAATCGCCAATGTATATCCGGCATCCAAGAGAGGAGACAACTCGCCCACCATGTTGTCTGCAATTTGATAGGACCTGACCATTATCTCTTCATACTTGCCGGAGTCATCGCGAGAATACCAGGGTGACACCGGGTCAATGTGCCCCCAGAAGAGATGCTGGACATGATCCAGGAAATGCCATTTGAGAAGGATCAGATCGGTGTGACGATCCTCAGCGAGGTAGCGAGCAGCGCGGGTCAGCCACATTCCCTTGTATTCGGCCTCCTCCAGGAGCGTCTGGACATCGATCCACCCCCTTTCATAACCACGTCCTCCGACATTTTCGATGAAAGGGCCGAAGCGGTTGACCAGCTCTGGCCCTAACGGTTCAGGACTCGTGAAGCCGTGATGAGGAACGATCTGGGAGCAGTATAGCGCCATCGCCCCGGTCGCAAGGGAACAGCTCGTCAGCTTGAACCGAGTGCTAGCCTCCCGACTCGCACCATCCGCTGCAATTCTCAAGGATAACCATGGGGTCCAGTTTCCGAGGGGCGCCCGGACAGAGCCAATGAGTACCTCAGGAATGCCGTTTTCACCCTCCGACAAGGTGATATCTAGAACAGGGCCTCCACCACGGGGGTCGTTGGCTGGTGCAAGTTCAATTTGACCCTTCCAGGATTGCCCCACCCGTTCTAAATCAACCGGAGTGGCATCGCGAAGGGAAGGGATCATGGACCTTGAGGCAAAACAGGAGCTGGATCGCAGTTCAAAAGGAGAGCCGGTGGCAGGGGAACCTTCCCCGCCGATGCCGATTCCGCGAACCGTCTTGGGTGGCCATCCGCCTGGGAAGTTCAAAGTGGCCACCAAGAGTTCCTGGCGATCGGCAGCCTCCCAGATTGTCTCTGCCTGAAGAACGGACGAAGGAAATGCCTTGTGTTCCACCCAGAAAGGGTCGCCCGGTTCATGAAGCCTGAAGTCCGTCACCCCGTGGGTACCGGGGTATGCGCCGGTGGCAACAGTCGCCCAGTTTACCGGGGTTACCCCGGGGAAGACAGACAGCGCCCGGGAATAACTTCCGCGAGCCAACAACCTTGCTATATGAGGAAGATGTCCGGCCGCGACATATTCCTCCAGCAGCGTGGGAACCGCTGCATCAAGGCCGATGACGATTGCTCTTCCACCCACAGAAGAATTCACCCCCGTCACCTTGTCTTTTCCGCCTCCACCCGATCCCGGGCGATAAGGCGTCGCAATGCATCAACAGAGAGTTCGATCAGGTTGTCAATGCTGTCAGGTCGTGGTATCGCCAACAGCTTATTGGACATTACTTTTACGATGGCGCCTCTCCGCCTGTGCAAGTAGGCCGAAACCGTGAAAATCGAGGCACATTCCATTTCGGAGACCAAAGCGCCTCCCGCGGTCCAGGCGGCCCAGCGTTCGGTGAGAAACTGGGCTACCGGCATGCGCTCGGGTTCCCTTTGGCCGTAGAAGGAGTCCTTCGAATGCACCACTCCGACGTGATGCCTGTTTCCTTGTGCGGTGCAAGCTTGGGCGAGCGCCTCGACTACATCATAGGAGGCAACGGCTGGAAACTCGATCGGCAGGTACCACCGGCTAGTCCCCTCGTCCCGCACGGCCGCCTGGGCAACCACCAGATCACCAGGTTCAACGAAGGGCTGCAGCCCTCCTGCGGTGCCAACTCGGATGAAGGTATCTGCTCCCAGCCGGCTGAGCTCTTCCACCGCAATCGCGGCCGATGGCCCTCCGATCCCTGTTGACGTAATGGACACCAGTTCATTGTCAAGAAGGCCGGAATAAGTTACGTACTCCCGGTTTTGGGCCACCGGCCAGAACCGATCCAGACGCGAGGCGATCATCTCAACCCGGCCTGGATCACCAGGAAGCAAGACGTATCGCCCTACGTCGCCTTCCTTGCACTTGAGATGATGCTGCAGGTCCACCTTTGCGATCACTTTTCTTTCCCGACCTTCGAACAGACGTACCTTTCGAAGTCCGCCACGGTCAGCATGGTTCCCTCAATACCGAGCCGCTGCCCCAGACTGGTAAGAAGAGGCGGACTCACCCAGGCATCGGCCAGCGTATCCACCTGGGAAAAGACCCATTCCGTAGCGCCGTCCAGCATAACCGCCCCCCTTCTCATCACCACCGTACGGGGAAAACACTCAGCCACAAACTCCATGTCGTGCGTAATGGTAATCACTGTTTTCCCGTCCGCGCGCATCGATCTGACCAGTTCGCTAATCTTGATGGTCCCGTGATGGTCCTGTCCAGTGGTAGGCTCATCCAGAACAACCACCGGAGTATCCATGGCCACGACGGAAGCAATGCATACCAGTTTTCGCTCCGAAGGGCTCAACTCGTATGGATGGATGCCAAGTGCCTCCAGAAGGCCAACCCGGGAGAGGCTTTCTTTCACTAGGTGTTTCACTTTGGAATCGTCGTAACCCATGTTGCGCGGACCGAAGGCAACTTCGTCACCCACTGAGCTATTGAAGATTTGGTTAGCGGGATTTTGAAATACCAGACCAACCTTTCTGGCCAATTGGGCTACCGTACGCTGCCTGGTATCCAGACCGTCAACGGTGACTTTGCCCGTCGTAGGCTTGAGCAAGCCATTAAGGTGCTTAACGAGAGTGGTCTTTCCCGCCCCGTTTTGGCCAATGATGGCTACCGCTTCGTTTTCGATGCTGATATCGATCCCGTTAAGCGCATCAACTCCAGTGGGGTACCGGTGATGCAATTTGACCACATCAATACGGGCCACAGATTTTGCGCAGCTCCTTTTCAGTCTCTTGGCGGGTCACAGGCAAGACAGCCCCGGGCCAACATCCCCTTCGGGCCAGGGCACAAGCCAAGATGGTGTACTGGGGCAAACCTACGCCTAGTCCTGCCAGACCTGGATCCGTAAGAACATCACGTGGTGAACCGTGCATGGCAATTTCGCCACGATGAAGAACGACAACCCGGTCAACCTGTTCTGCGAGTTGGTCGATCTTGTGCTCGACAAGCACAATAGTCATGCCCCTGGCTCGCATGCTTTCAAGGGACTTGAAGACCTCACCACAGCCAAGAGGGTCAAGTTGGGAAGTCGGTTCATCCAGCACCAGAATCTTGGGATTCATCGCCAGGGCACAAGCAATGGCCAATCGCTGTTGTTCCCCTCCAGATAGTTGGAAAGGCGAACGCTCCCGCAACGGCTGAATGCCCAACCCTGCCAGAGTATCGTCGACTCGTTGGACAATCTCAGCCTGGCCAAGACCCAGGTTTTCCAGTCCGAACGCCACCTCTTCATGGACTGACAGAGCGACTCCCGAGAGCTGTTCGAAGGGGTCTTGAAAGATATAACCAACTTCGCGTGCCAAGTCGGCCACGCCCAACTCTCTGGTGTTCTTTCCCCGCACCCAGACATCCCCGGCCATTTCCCCCTGGTGAAAGTGCGGAACAAAACCCGTCAACAGGTGGCAGAGCGTGCTCTTTCCCGATCCGTTCGGGCCGACTACGCCAATGAATTCCCCTTCTTTAATCTCGAGGGAAACATCCCTCAAGGCAGGTTCCTGACCCTTGGGGTAACGGTAGGTTACGTTCTGAATCGAGATGGCTACCATCGCGCCAGCCTCCATGCCACCATCATGCAGGTGCCAATAGCCAAGAAAAGCCTGACCCTCGTATCTACCGGTCGGTCGGGTACCTCAAACAAATGTGTACGCTTTCGTTCTGACAAGAAGGCTCGAGCTTCCAAGGCCATTGACCGGGTCTCCACGTTGATAACCGAGCCCATCACGAGTGGCCCAATCATGGCCAGCAGGGCCCGGAAGCGGGTGACTAGACTTCCCTCAATCTCCAACCCCCGCGAGCGCTGCGCGTCGAAAATCGCAGCAGCGCGTTGTTGCATCATGGGAATCAGTTGAATCGTGGCCAGCACGATATAACTGACTTTGGAAGAGAAGCCGCGTTGTTCCAGGGAGGTCATCAAACGGTTGGGATGGGTAGTTAAGAGGAATAATGCAAAGGAGGTAACCACGGCCGCCAGCCTTAAGCTGACCATGGCGGCGTATTCTAGCCCTTCGGCTTTCAGCGACAAGGGACCCAGGGCAAGGACGACCTGCTGCGCACCAGGATAGAACAAACCTTGGATGAGGAATAAGAAGAGGGCTACGGGCAGAACCGTTCGCTGCAACAATGATAATCCGCGAATCAGTACTCGGGCGGCAACCATGGCAAGAAGACCAGCCACCCATAGCCCCAGCAACGGGACAAACCCGGGAGTTACGATAACCAGGAGAACCGTGCACAGCACATACGTCAGTTTGGTGACCG
Organism: Bacillota bacterium; assembly: GCA_021786825.1. Classification (GTDB taxonomy): domain Bacteria; phylum Bacillota; class Sulfobacillia; order JAMDAP01; family JAJYMS01; genus JAJYMS01. Next base: position 5,419 of record JAJYMS010000081.1, read on the forward strand.
GGTTTAGGGAATCCACCCAAGTCTTTTGGGGCAAGTAGGTTATCATCTTTTCCCCTCAAGTCGATGGCAGGCCTATGCCTGAAAATGGACTTTGAAACGCTCAGGAAGACTCTTGATGATGAAGTATGCAATGACGGCGCTGATCGCTTTGTCCAAGGGAGAAACAAGGAATTCCGTTCTGAGAACAGCACTCAGGATCTTGTGGCCAGTGGCCAAGAAGTAGGCGGTGACAGCACTTGAACCAGAACCAGTTATCCCCCCGAACAGGTAAACGGTGATAGGAGCCGAAATGACAGACCCGATGACAGCCAAGAGGACACCGCTTAGGGCCGCCTTCCAAACCTTGTTGAACCACCCATAGATGGCCAGATAGCCGGCAACGATGCCGACTGCCCCGTTTACAATCCCAAAGGGAATGGCCGTTGGTCGAACCGTAAGGCCGTAGACTACATTGGTGAGTGCCCCGGCAATTGCCCCCACCCATGGTCCGGCTATGGCCGCAGTCAGAATGGTGCCGATCGAGTCCAGATAAAGGGGTAGACCCACCGACTGGGCCAAACTCTTGCCTACGTAATTGATGGCAATTCCGACTGGGATCAACACTAGAGCCATGGAAGTCATCCGAGATTTCCGATGCAAGGACTCCACAATTCACTCCTCCTCAGCGTTGGCTTCGCAATTCTCGCTGGTGCGACTTAAGCATGGTTGGGGCAAGGCCCGGTTGAAGAGCGTACTACCAGTTCAGTAGGCACCACCACCTTGGGAAGAGTTAGAGACTCATCCGCCAATAGCTTTGCCAATGCCTCCATCGCCTGCCGCCCAGTGTCGTACTGAGGAACCCGTATTGTTGTTAGAGGCGGGGTAACCACCTCGGACACCTGGATACCATCGAGTCCAACTACCGACATCTGGTCAGGAACTGCTCTGCCCAAGGACAGACACGCACGCAACGCCCCCACTGCCATGAGGTCATTGAAGCATAACATGGCTGTTGGAGGTTTCTTCAGCCGCAGCAGACGGATGGCAGCTCGATGGCCTCCATTGATGTCAGGGCTATCATCGACGACAAGCTCGGGATCCTGAGCTAAACCTATCCTGCGAAGCGTTTCCTTGTAACCAGACAGACGTGCGTTGGTGCTGTTGGAAGTGGGACGTCCGTTCAGGTAGCCAATTCGTGCATGCCCGAGGTCGATCAGGTGTGACACAGCGGCCGCAGCGCCACCTTGATTGTCAACCATGACGGACCCCATTTGCGTGTTGACGGGTTCTCGGTTTACCAAGACGACACGTTTGGATCGCGATAAGGAACTGCTCAGTCTTTCGTCCTCGAGGCGGGAGCTGCAAACGATTATGCCGTCGACTTGCTTTGATTGGAGGAGCCTAAGGTAGGTGATCTCCTTTTCTGGTTTTTCGTCCGAATTGCAGAGGATGACATTGTATCCCCGTTGATTGGCTGCGTCTTCGACGCCCCGAGTAATCCCTGTGAAATACGGGTTCATTATGTCAGGAATAACCAGCCCGATCGTTTTGGTTTCCCTGGTCGCCAGTCCGCGCGCCAAAGCGTTCGTCTGATACCCCATTTCTTCGATAATGCGAAGGACTCGTTTCCGGGTTTCGGGAGACACTTCGGCCTTGTTGTTGATCACCCTGGAAACTGTCTGAGCCGACAAACCCGCACGTGCAGCAACATCTGAAATTGTCACTGGTCCAGAGCTTTTGGCCTTAATTTAGCGGAACCCCCCTATGTCATCGTTAACGTTAAGGTTAACACAAAGATTGGGTGGTTGTAAACCGTCAAATATGTCTGTTGCTACCGTTTGACCCAGCACACCCAACCTTCACCGAATCCGGTACTCCGCCAACTTGTTGCGCAGGGTGCGCTCGCCGATGCCGAGCACGTTGGCGGTAAGTTTGCGGTTGCCGCGGTGCTCCTCCAGGGTCCGCAGGATCACCCGGCGCTCAATCTCGGCCAGGCTCTCGCCCACCTGAACGGCAATCACCTTGCCCGGCGCCGGGGCGGCGGGAGCCCGGGCCACGATCTCCCGCGGCAGATCCTCCAGGCCGATTACCGCTCCGGCGGCCAGGGCCACCGCCCGCTCCAGGATGTTCTGCAACTCGCGGACGTTCCCCGGAAACGGGTATTCCATGAAGATCCGCTGCACGTCTGGGTGGATACCGGTTACTCGCCGGCCCATGGCCGCGTTGAGGCGACCCAGGAAGTGCCGGACCAGCAGGGCGATGTCTTCCCGCCGCTCGCGCAACGTCGGCACCGCGATGGGGATCACGTTCAGCCGGAAATACAGATCCTCGCGGAAGGCCCCCGCCGCCACGCGCTCGCGCAGGTCGCGGTTGGTGGCGCTCACGATCCGCACGTCCACCCGGCGCCGGAGGTGGGAGCCCAGCGGCTGAACCTCCTTCTCCTGGATTACCCGCAGCAGTTTGGCCTGCAGGGTATACTCCAGTTCGGACACCTCGTCCAGGAAGATCGTGCCGCCATCGGCCAGCTCGAACCTCCCCTTCTGCGACCGGGTGGCCCCGGTGAAAGCCCCCCGCTCGTAGCCGAACAGCTCGCTCTCCAGCAGCGTGACCGGGATCGCCGCGCAGTTGACCACCACCAGCGGCCGTTCCCGCCGCCGGCCCTGGAAGTGGATCGCCCGCGCCACCAGTTCCTTGCCGGTGCCGCTCTCGCCGGTGATGAGCACGTTGGAATCGATGTCCTTCACCTTGTGCACCAGCGCGGCCACTTCCCGCATGGCGCTGGATTGGCCCACCGTGCCCTCCAGCGTGTAGGGGGCGGCTAATTCGTCGGTGAGTTCCCGCACCCGCCCCTGCAGGCGCCGGTACTCGAGGCCTTTGGCCACCGTCAGCCGCAACTCCTCCATGTCCAGGGGCTTGGTTATGTAGTTGAAGGCCCCCGCCTTCATGCACTCCACCGAGGAGCGGATGCTGCCGAAAGCGGTCATCACGATCACCACGATGCCCGGCGCCCGGGCACGAATGGACCGCAGCACCGCCAGGCCGTCCGCGTCACCCAGACGCAGGTCGAGCAGCACCAGGTCGGGAGCATCGGGCTGGATGGCCGCGAGTCCCTCCGCGGCCGAGGCGGCGGCCTCCATCTGGTGCTCGTCCTCCAAGGCAAACCGCAGCGAGGAGCGGATCGCCGGCTCGTCGTCAATCACCAACACCCGTGCCATTTACGCCCCTTCCTCCCGCTTCGTCCGGCTGTCGGGCCGCGCCAGCCGCAGCCTGACCCTGGTGCCCGCTCCCGGGACGCTCTCGACCTCGATCTCGCCGCCGTTTTCCCGGGTGTACTGGTAGCAAAGGTACAGGCCCAGCCCCGTTCCCTCCGGGCGGCGGGTGAAAAAGGGGTCGAAGATCCGGTCCAGATCCTCGGGCGCGATCCCGGAGCCGTCGTCGGCCACCACGATCTCCGCCATCCTTCCCTGAGGGCGGGCCGCCACGCTGATCCTCCCGCCCCGGGAGACCGCCTGGAGGCTGTTCATGAGGAGGTTGATCAGCACCTGGCGAATCTGGTGACGGTCGGCACGGACGAAGAGACCCGGCGGAACGTCGGTGCGGATTTCGATCCCCCCTTCGGCCGCGTCGCGGTGAAACAGGGTCACCGCCCCCTCCACCGCCTCGGCGACCGGGAAGGACTCCCGGTTGGGGGCTCGTGGCCGCGCGAAGTCGAGCAGGTCGGAAACCAGCAGGTCCAACCGTTCAATCTCGGCGGGGATGTGGCGCGATGCCTCCTCCCGGAAGTCGGCGCGCTCGAACTTGGCGGGCAGAAGCTGGGCAAACGCTTTCAGCGATGTGAGCGGATTGCGGATCTCGTGGGCCATGCCCGCCACCAGGCGGCCGATGGAGCGCATCTTGTCCTCCTGCAGCAGCCGCTGGGTGAGCCGCTTCTCCTCCGTGACATCGCTCAGCACCAGCACCGCCCCGCGCCCGGCGGCGTGGGGCGCAGCGGCGTCGCGCCCCGCCGCCGCGTCGCGCCCCGCCTGCAGGGGGACGACGCTGTAACGGTAGGTTCGCTCCTCCCGGGTGCCTTGCGCCTGCCGCTCCCGGCCCAGGCTCGGCGCTCCCTCGTGCAGCGTCCGGGTCAGGTCGGCAGGCTCGACCAAACCAGCCAGCGGGGTTTCAGCAAAGGGCCGTCCCGTGAGGGCATCGTTCGCCAGGCGCTGAGCCTCGCCATTGGCGGCCACCACGTTGCCGGCCGAGTCCACCGTCACGATCGCCTCCGGGACGCTGGCGAGGATCTCCCGGTTCAGCCGGTGGGCATCGGCCAGTTCCCCCGTTCGGCGAGTCACCTCCCGCTGCAGGGACTGGTTCCACCGCCAGATCAGCAGGCTGCCGGCCAGGGCGGCGAGGGCGACCAGGCCCAGGAGATAGACCACCGGCCGCAGCCAGCGCTCCGCCCCCACCAGAGGCTGACCGAACCACTTGCGGTAGATCTTGTCGTAGGTCCCCTTTCTGCGCGTCTCGGCCAGGCCGCTGTTGAACAGCCTGACCACGGAGTCGTTGCCCGGCAAGATGGCAATGGCGTAGCGCGCGGGATTGATCGGGTCGCCGACGATCTTGATCTGTTCCGTAACCCTTTTCTTCTGGGCGAAATAAAGCCCCGTCAGGCGGTTCCCGACGAAGGCGTCGACCTTTCCCCGCACCAGCAGGTCCAAGGCTTGCTCCTGGTTCTCCGCCACCACCAGCCGCACCCGTCCAAGGCTGGAAAGCAGGTCGTAGGCGAAGTCACCCCGCTGCACCGCCACGGAATTGCCCTGCAGGTCGTCAAGCTGGCGGATGTAGGCGTTCTGGGTCGATACGAAGATGGCGGTCGAGGTGGTCAGGTAGGCATCCGTGAAGCGGTAGCGGGCGGCCCGCTCCGGGGTGAACTTCATCCCCTGGATGGCGTCCACCCGCCCCGAGTTGAGGGCTTCCAGGGCCTGGCTCCAGGGCATCGGCACAAGCTCAATGTCCAGGCCGGTCTCCAACCCGATAGCCCGCAGCAGGTCGACGTCAAAACCCTTGTACACCCCGTTCTCATCCACGTACTCAAAGGGCGGGAAGTTGTTGTCCCCCGCCACCCTGACCACCTGGCCGCGGGCGGGCGCGCCAGCCGCCACCACAACAGCCGCCACCACAACAGCCGACAAGCCTGCGAGCAACAGCCCGCAGGCCAGCAGGACCAAGACCAGGGCGTTCCACCGGCGCCTGGGTGGTCGGGGTCGCATCACCTACCGCGCAACCTTTCTGAAGGTTGCTCCGGCCACGGAGCCATTACCCCCGCTCCCGCCAGGGCGTGGGTGAGATTGTCCACCCCTATCCTCCTTGCAGCAACACGATCTCAATTTCACCGCCGGCCCGGGTAAATTCACGGTCTGCCGTCAAAAAGGCGGTCGCCCGACCTTCAATGGCTGCGGCAAGCTGCAGCGCGTCCGGAGTTCTCAGTCCGTACCTGGCTCGCAGCATTGCGGCCCGGTCCGCCACCCGGTGGTCGATATCGACAAGACTCAAGTGTGGCATGGTCCGCAAGACATACCCATACTGATACGCCACTTCGGCCCGACCTCGCCGGTAAGGAACGACGCCAATCTCAGTCAGGGTGATACCCGAAGTGATAGCCTCTATCTTCCCCGCTTGGACAAGTTCGAACAACTCCTGGGACAGGGGGGCGAAGTCCGGAAAGTTGTCGCTTTCGAACTGGTAGATAAAGATGTTGGAGTCCACCCCTACCCGGCGGTGTACGCCCAAGGCCACAGCTACTTCTCCCACGACTCTCGTTCCTTCCGGACGTATTCCACGGGGTCAATCCCCTGCCATACTTCTTTGCCCAAGTTCCGCATGTATTGGGCATAATCCCGGGGCTTCTTCAGCATGTGAATCCCGCCATAGATGTCCGCCTCGACGATGAGTTGGTCACCCTCATTAATCCCCACTTGCCTGCGCACCGCGGCAGGAAGTACGATAATACCTCGCTTGCCCATTTTGACTATCGGCATGGACTGGGACCTCCTTCCTTCGAAATTACTATATCAAGATCGAACATAATGCACAAGAACTTGGACTATCATCCTTCATGAGGATTGGCTGCACTCCAGCCAACAGGAGAGCAGCCAGCAGGGAGACGGACAGCCAAGCGCCGGACTTGCGGCTGTCACTGCCTGCCCTCCGACGGAGTGATCAACTCCTCCGCCAGCTTCTCCTTTTCCTCCAACCTCCCCTGGCGCAGGATCATCACCCGCTGGGCCTGGGGTGAGCCGGCGCCGTGCAACGATTCGACGAGGGCGGTGCCGCCGGAGAGGTGCTCGATCAGGCGGACCAGTTTCACCCGGTGTTCGGTGCTGACCGGATCGGCGCCGCGGAAGTACTTCGTCAGCAGGGACCCGGTCTCGGGATGGGCGAAGTCCGCCGCCGACGGCAGGGTGGCCAGCAACCCCCCGGTGATGTCCTGCGCCAGGCGCCCGATCTCGAAGATGAAGCGGGTGATGTTGAGCTTCACCGTGTTGGCCAGCAGAGGGTCGACGAAGTACTGGCCGGAGGGTAGCGGCCCGGCCTCGGCCGAGGCGGCGATCGACCCGGCGTAGGCCGTTTCGGTCAGGTGAACCATCTCCGCCAGTTTGTCGCGCACCTGGTGAGCCTTCTCGACCCCGTTGGACCGGGCCACCGCCGCGGCCGCGCCGGTGATGACGTCGGCCACCCCGGCCTTGCAGCCGCCGTAGTTGGCCCGGTGGTAGGTGGCGAAGCGTTCCACCAGCAGGCCGGCGAACTGGTGCTCGCCGCACATGAAGACCCGCTCCCGGGGGACGAAGACATCGCTCAGGATGGTGATCGCCTCGCCGCCGACGGCGCCGTAGCGGGGGTTGCCGGTGTCGGTCCAGGTGGGGGAGGCAGCGTCCCGCGCCGGGCCCGCGCTTGCCTCCAGGCGCCGGGTGTCGTTGGTCTGGCGGCCAAAGACGTGGATCACCCCCGGCGCGTCCACCGGCAGGGCGAAGCAGACGGCGTAGTCGGCGTCCTCCGGGCCGAGGGCCTGGCCGGGCATCACCAGGAACTCGTGGGAGTTGATCATCCCGGTCTGGTGCACCTTCGCCCCGCGGACGACGATGCCGTCGGGGCGCCGCTCGACCACCCGGACGTAGAGGTCCGGGTCGGCCTGCTGCGAGGGCTTGAGCCCGCGGTTGCCCTTGGGGTCGGTCATCGAGCCCGCGAGCATCAAATCGTTGTCCTGCACGTATCGCAGGTAGTCGCTGAAGCGGCGGTGATAATCGGTCCCCAGCCGCTCGTCCATCTCAAAGGTCACGCTGTTGACCGCGTTCAGCGCGTCGAAGCCGACACAGCGCTGAAAACAGGTGCCGGTTTTTTGCCCCAGCAGCCGGAGCAATTTGATTTTCTTGACCAGGTCGGCCGGGCTCTGGTGCACGTGGGCGAAGCGGTTGACCACCTTGCCGCTGAGGTGGGACTCGGCGGTGGCCAGGCCCCGGTGATCCGGGTCGTGGGCGAGGTCATAGGTGAGGGCCGCGGCCTCGATGTGGGGCTGAAACAGCGGATCGCCCACCACCTGCTCCACCCGCCGGCCGAAGGCGTAGACCTGGATTTTGCGCTTCTTCAGGCTTT
>JAJYMS010000241.1 GCA_021786825.1 Bacillota bacterium
TCTCCACCGCGTCCCAGCCCCAGTAGCGGCCCCAGGCGTTCTTGGCCCAGATCGACCCGGCCAGGATCATCGTCCCGATCATCACGAAGCTGAAGCCGAGGAAGGCGTAGCTCAACTCGTCGAGGGTTTCCAGGGAGGGTAACCGCTCGTAGAAGCCGTCGGTCTGACCATTTGTCTCCCGCCGGCGCTTCAGCAGGTAGATAACGGCCAGCGCGGTGCCGATGAGGGCGGAGCCGTAAGCCAGTTTGGCGAAGAAGATGTGCACGATCAGCCAGTAAGTCTTGAAGGTGGCCGGTAACGGCCGGACCTCGGGCGAAGCCAGTACCGCCATCCCGATCAGCAGGAAGGAAGCCGGCATCACCAACAGGCCCAGGACCCGCAGCGCCGGGCGCCAGCGCTGGATGATCAGGAAGAGGAAGACGGCCACCCAGGCATCCGAGGAGTAGACCTCGTAACGGTACATGTAGGGCCCGTGCCCGGCCTGCAGCCAGCGCAGGGCCAGGGCGGCCGAGTGGGGGAGCAGCCCCAGCCAGGTGAGGAGCACCGCCGGCCGAACCCACCGGCCGCGGCGGAAGGCGGCGCTGATGACAAAGGCCACCCCCGACAGCGCGTAGGCCGCCACGGCCAGCCACAAGAACGCAATCTGCCACTTGAGGATCAGCAACGGGCCCAACCTCCTCAGGTCACCGGCGGACCACCCGGCGGCGTGGTGACTTCTTTTAATTCGAGAATCAGACGGTCAAACTCCTCTGCCAGGAGCGCCCGAAAACGATCCGACCGGCCGCCGACCGCCACCCTCGTGACTCCTCCGTCGGTTGCCAGGGCCACCACCACCTGGCGGGGCACCAGCAGGTAGAGCGGCAGCAGCGAACCGAGGGATAGCCAGGCGCCCACGAAGACCCAGGAAACCCCGGCGTCTTCCACCACCGCCAGGCCGTACCAGGTGCGATAGCGCTCGAACTGCAGCCGATTCCCGTCGTTGAACCGGACCGTCTGGCCCTGCATCAGCTTGCCGCGGTAGACCTGCTGGCCCAGCTTGGTGACGGTGATGACCATCCCCGGGTCGCGAGGGACGTGGGAGCGGGTGCGCGGGGCATCGACGGAGCCGTCAAGGTCCGGAAAGAAACGGGCGCTGACCTGATAGGGGCTGCGCGGGATGTCGAAGTCGCCGAAGTATTGCACCCGCGTATCCTTGAGGTCGATGTCCGCCCCCAGGCCGGGCATCGAGGTGTCCAGGGCCACGTAGAAGCGAACCATCTCAGCCCCTTGGGCGTCGGTCAGGCGCAGGGCCGGCGCGTAGCCGAAGAGGTTCTTGTAGAAAGTATAGTTTCCCCAGAAAACGGGGTGGGGACCGTCAACATCGGCCGCTTTTACCTCCAGGCCATCGCGCAGGATGGCCACCCTGGCGCCGTAGTCCACCAGCGCTCCGGCCGGCGAAAACTGCAGGTTGACCTTGTCCAGCCGGACCTGAAACTGGCCGTGTCGCTCCGGAGACAGGACCCCCTTCTTATAAATGACGTAGTTTTCGCGGTGATCGCTAAAGGTTTCGCCCTCCAGCAGCCCGAAGGACCCCCAGGTACGCGTCGCCAGGCTCACGAAGCCCCCCGCCACGATCAGCAGCAGGCCGACGTGAAAGACTGCCGGGCCCCAGATTCCGAAGCGGAACTTGCGAGCCCGGATGATCAGCTTCTGGTCGCCGTCCGGCTCGAAGTCGACGCGGTAGTGCCGGCGGCGCAGGCGGCGGGCCATCTCCCGGCCAATCGCGGCCAGCCCCGACCAGTCCTCCACCGGCGCCGCCGCCCAGGTTTCGTACCGCGGGTGAAGTTCGGGCGCGCCGGCGCGGGTGCCGCGCCAGCGCCGCCAGGCCCGGGAGATCTGCTGGGCGGCGCAGGCCCCCAGGTTTAAGGCGAAGACCGCGACCAGCAGGAGAAAGGGCGGACCGCCGAAAAACGCCTTGTCAGTGCTGACGCCGTATACCGCCGCGGCGCTGAGCAGCGCGATCAGCACCAGGGCGACTTTGGTCGATGTCAGGACAGACCTGACTCGCTTGTGCCGGTCAGGCATGGGTGTGATCGCAGTCGTTCTCCCGCCAGTTGCCGCTCTGCTTCCAGGTGTTGATGATGAGGTAGGAACCGTCGTAGTAGGGGGCGGGAGCGGTGGGGTCGCCGCCGGAGCCGGCGATGTTGGGGTCGCTGGCGGAACTTTTGTTGGCCAGCAGCGACTTGATCTTCCAGCCGTGGACCACGGTCACGTGGCAGGAGCTGCAGCCGCGGCCGTCGTGCCGCGCATGGAGATTATACGGGAAGCCGCCACCCGAGAATTTGGACCGCACCGTGTCGCTGCCCGGGTCGGTGCCGGCGGCGTAGAAGTTGTAGTCGTGGCACTTGAAGCAGAGGTGGTTCTGGGTGTTGAGCGAACCCGTGCCGGAAAGCCCCTCCGCGCCCGAGTTGCGTGTCCAGGGGGCGCGCAGGATGTACCAGTAGTTTGAACCGTGCGGGCCCCGCACGTTGTCGGCGCCGCTGCGGTGGCAATCCTCACAATACAGGCGGCTGGTCGCCGTCCAGGCGTTCCCCTGGCTGTCCATCGTCGCCGGGTCGCTGGGGTTGGGGGTGGTGAACTTTCCGTAGTAATGCGTTACGGCACTGGAGTCTACGAAGGTCTGCATCTTGCTCGGCCCCGCGACGGCGTGGTAGGAGGGGTTGTTGGGGTTGAACTCCTTGGGGGTGTCGGTTTCGGCGATGCTGCCGCCCGGAACCGGCGGGTTGTTGCCCCAGGAGTAGGAGCTGTGGCACTTGAAGCAGAGCTGGTACTGCGCGGTAATCGGGTTCACGAAGTTCATGGCCGGCTGCTTGGGCTGTGACGCGTCGGATCCGGTGGGGTTCCACTGGCTCCAGGTCACCGAGCCGAAAGCCACATCCACGCCGCTGATGTTCTTCAGCGGGCCGGGCGGGGCGGGGGGCGTGGCCACCCCGGGCTGCTCGTTGTGCGGGTCGTGGCAGTCGAGGCACTCGGCGTGGCGAGTGTTGCCGCCGGAAGTCTGGTTGACCGTGCTATAGTCCTCGGTGTCCAAGTGCTTGCCGCTGACGTACAGCGTCGGGTGGCGGTAACGGTCCGGCGACGGGCTGCCGGTGCGGGTCAGGTCCGGCCAGACGTTCGGCGCCGTGCTGAACTGCGACGGGGGGGTGCCGCTGTGGCAGTTGCCGCAAAGGCCGTTGGGATTGTTGATATCGGTATCTTCAGGCCGCATGGTGAGATTCGGGTAGGGGGTGCCATGCGGCTCGTGGCAGTCGACGCAACTGACGCCCTTCAGGTAATGGGCCGAGTTCGCGAAGGTCGATTTGTTCCAGGTGCGCTGATCGAGGTTCGCGCCACCTCCACCCGCGTTGGAGGTCACGTTCCGGGCCGGGAAGGTGACCGTGCGGGGTACGACGGCGCTGGCGCTCAAGGCCTGCTGAGGTGGACTTCCGTCGTGACAGCTCAGGCAGTACTCGGTGATCCGTTGCTGGTAGGTTTCACTGGGTTTGGCCTGGATCCAATCCTGCTTGGTATTATCGGGGTTGGCCAGGTCGGAATTCCCGCCCCCGGCCGAGAGCTTCGCCGCCGCGGCCGTGTGCGGGCCGTGGCAGTTCGTGCAGCTCAGGTACTTCGGGGTCCCGTCGGGGTTGGTGCTGAGGTCGTGTTTGGACGCCTGGCTGAATTCCTGCTGGATGTTGCGGTTGGACATTGAGTTGGCGCCGGTGTTGTGGCAAGTGAAGCAGACCGTCTCGTTGTCGATGGAATCGAGCAGCGAAAGGTAAGGCGAGGCGTGCCGGTCGTGGCATTGCACGCAGGTGACCTTGGTCCCTGAAGTCGGCAGCAGCGATCCCTTGGTGGTATCGTAGTGCGCCGCGGCGGAGTTGGTGTGGTCACCGGCGGTGTTGGCGTAGTACGTCGTCGTCCAACCTCGGTCGGTCGAGCCATGGCAGGTGAGGCAAAAGGCTGGGCCAGAGGACACCTTGTTCCCACTGGCGTCCTTGCTGGCCAACAACTGCGGGTACATTTTCCCCGTCGACGGGTCCTTGTCGCCGTGGGGGTTGTGGCAGTTGGAACACTTCAGCGCTCCGGTGTAGCTGCCGGCGAGGGCCGCCGGGGTGTCTTTCACCGGGTGAAAGTGGGTGTTGGTGGTGGTCGGCGTCCCGGTGAAGGCCAGCTTGATGTTCGACTGCGCCTGGGTGCCGTCGTGGCAGAAGAAGCAGGCGTCCGATTCGGTCTGCCTGGCGATGAGGTCCACCTCGGCACCGGTGTGGGTCAGGTGGCAGGCGGCGCAGGTGCCGGTGTTGGAGATGTACTCGCCATGAGGGATGGTATAGGCGCTGGTGCCGGTGGTGAAGCTCCAGACGAAGTTCTGAGTCATCGCTACGCCGGAGGCGTTCTTGATCCCGGTGGTAAGGGTGGCCACGTATGTGGTATTGGTGGCCAGAGCGGCGTGGGAAAAGCGGGCTGTGCGGGTGTTGCTGTCGTAGGTCACGGCGGTGGGAGTCACCGCCGCGCCCCCACCCGTGGCCAGCAAGAAGGTAGTGGAAGTGACCGTCGTCGCGTCCAGGTCGCGGTCAAAACTCGCCGTGACATCGACGGTGGTGCCGACCTTGTTGGCGTTGGCCTCGGGGTAGGTGCCGGTCACGCTGGGCGGATTCTGGTCGGTGGGGGTGCCGGGGACACCGGCCGTCGCCGTAGCAGCAAGCTGGGTGCCGGCAGCCATTTGCACCGGCGCGGGTTCGCCGCCGGGCGCTGCGAACCCGCCCAGCGAACTGAGCCAACTGCCGGGCTGGAAGAAGCCGGCCGCCGCAACCTGCAAGCCTACGCCGGCGGGGACCCCGGCGGGCAGGACAGCCAGACCCTTGGGCCCCGCGTCGGCCAGCGGCCCGTGCGAGGAATTCGATTCGTTACCGAAACGGTCCAAGGCTGAAACCCTAAGCCAGTACGTCCTGCCGTTGGTGAGGCCGTCCAGCTTGAATGAAGTCGTCCGCAGCGGGGTGGTATTGGCCTTCAGGTAGATACCGTAGGGCTCGGTGCTGTACCAGACATTATAGCCGTCGGTATCCGGCTCCGGGCTGGCGTTCCAGGTGATCTCCAGCTCGCCGCCGCGACCGGTGTCGCGCACCCGCACGCCGGTGGGGACCGAGGGTGGGGTGCGGTCGGTCGGAGCGGCCTCCGCCGGCGTGGAGGGGGTAGATTCGTTGCCCGAGGTATCGACGGCAGTCGCCTGGTACCACAGCTTTTGCCCCACGGTCAGAGCATGGAGCAGCAAACTGGTCCGCGGGCTGGGGACCGACCCGAGGAAGGTCCAGGGCCCACCGGGAGAAGCGGAACGGAAGACGCGGTAATAGGCGACATCGTCTTCGGGGTTCTGCGCCCAGGTCGGCCCCAGGTCCTGACCGGTGCCAGGGTCGGCAAAGCCGAGGAGGTTTGGCGGCAGGGGCGGCGTCTTGTCTACCGGCTGAGCCGAAACCGCGGTTGAGTACGCCGACTCATTTTGGTGCCCGTCTACGGCGGTAAGGCGATAGTAGTAGGTAAAGCCGCGGGGGAGGTGCCGGTCGCGCCACGAGGTGGTCTTGCCGCCGATCAGCTTCCGGTCGACCTTGGTGAAGGGACCATTGAGGTCCGTGGCCCGGTAGAGGTTGTAGCCGGCCAGGTCCAGGTCGGTGTTGGCCTGCCAGGTCAGAATCAGGGAGTCGCCCGTCCAGGGGTCTTCCACCTTCAGCCCGTTGGGGATGCCGGGGGGCGTCTGGTCGACCGGAGTGACCCCTGCGGCGGTGCTCAGGGGCGACTTGTTGCCGGTTGTATCCAGGGCCTCGATGACGTAGTAGTAGGTGTGTCCGTCCGAGACGCTGTTGTCCCGAAAGCTCGTGGCGTCGGGCGCGATCACAGCGCTGTTGACTTTGGCGCTGAAGGAACCGGTGGGGCTGTCGGACCGGTAGATGTTGTAGCCGGCCAGATCGGGCTCCGAGTTCGCCTTCCAGCGCAGTTCCACCTCGGTCCCCGTCTTCCGGTCCACCGCCTCGAAGCCGGCCGGGGTGGCCGGCGGAGTGACGTCGCTGGAGACGCCGGAGGCGGTGGCCGAGGGGGTCGAAGGGTTAGTGGAATGGTCCACGGCCACGATCCGATAGTAGTAAGTCGTCCCGTCCACCACCCCGGTGTCGGAAAAGGAAGTGCCGCTCACCGGACCAGCCACCCGGGCGGACGACTTGAAGTCTTGCTCCGTCGACCGCCGGACCTCGTAGCCGGCCAGGTCCCGCTCGGTGTTGGCGGTCCAGGCGAGATCCAGACGCCGCCCAGTGCCGGGGTTGGTCACCACCAGCCCCTGCGGCTGCGCCGGGGGCACGTTGTCGGTGGGATCCCCCTGCACGGGGACCGACGGAACCGATTCGTTGCCCGTCCTGTCCACCGCCGTAACGCGGTAGTAGTAATAGACGCCGGCGGTCACCGTGGCGTCAGCGTAGGTAGGGGACGTCACGGGCGGGATGAGCTCCGGGTTCAGCCTGGCGGCGAAGCTTCCGGTGGCGCTGGAGTCCCGGTAGAGGTTGTAGCCGGCCAGGTCCGGCTCGCTGTTGGCCGCCCAGGCCAAGTCCAGCTCCCCGCGGCCCGTATCGCTCACCGCAAGGCCGGCCGGGGCTGCCGGAGGTACCGTATCGGTCGGCACGCCCCAGGCTGGATTGGACTGTGAGGAGGACACCGTCCCCCCGGCCCCGTCCGGCGCCAATGCTTTCACTACGTACCAATATGTGGCCCCCGCTTGCAGGCCGCCGTTCTGCCCGCTGTCGATCAGGCTGATCCCCGGGGTCGTGCCGACCTCCAGGGTGAAACTGCCGTTTTGTGCCGTGTCGCGGTAAACGGCGTAGCTGACCACGCCTTCACTCGCGGGGTTGGCGGCCCAGGTGATGGAGAGTTGCGGGATATTGTTCGATGACGCGTCCTTTACCTGCACCCCCGTCGGGGCCGACGGGGGGGTGGCGCCCAGGGCGTGAGTGGCCAGCAGGGCCCCGGCGGCAAGGAGGAACGCCGCCAGCAGGCCGAGCCAGACTCTGGTCTTGCGGTTGTGGGGCAGTTGGCCGCCCAGGTTGCCGAGCATGGGCCTTCAGCTCCTCATGGGGTCCGCCTACTTCGTGAAGGTGGCGGTGTTGCCGGCCGCGCCCGAGGCGGGGATGATGTTGGCGTTGGCGTCGGCCACGTTGGTGACGGTCACGGTATAGGTGGCACCGGTGGCGATGTTGGCGGTGGCCGTCAGCACCACCGACTTGCCGTCGGGCTGCAGAGCCGCCGAGGCGATGGCCGGGTTGGTCGTTCCGCCGGTCACGACGTAGTTTGCGGCGTTGGTAGCGCCGTTGGCGTTACTGGTGCCGTAGGTGGGCAGTACATAGGTGCTGAACTGCACGACGATGGTCAGCGGTGTCGGCGAGAGAGCCTGCACGCCCGCGGTCGCCCCATCCAGGTCCACCAGGGTCGGATAGGCGGTGCTGGCCAGGCGGTTGTGGCAGTTCTGGCAGACGCCGCGCTCGTCCAGGCGCAGCAGGGTGGAGCCGCCACTGAACCACTTGTTGCCGACCTGGGCGGAGGTGCCGTGCACCCGGTGGCAGGTCAGGCAGGAAACGTTGCCGCCCTCCAGCGGGAGCAGGAACTTGGCGGGGTCGTAGCCCTTGCCGCTCGGAGCCATGCCGATCCGGTGCCGTTTGGCCGAGCTGTACGCGCCGGTGTTGGAATCACCCGAACCGGCCGCCGTCTGGTAGTAGTCCCAGTGGCAAGCCTGGCAGAAAGTATCGATATTGGTCCAGGCCACCTGCTCTTTGCCCACGGGGTTGGTGATGGTGTCCGTCACGCTGTACACCGTCCGGGTCACGGTGGTACCGGAGGAGTCCTTGGTGGTCACCGCGGTAACAAGCTGTCGCCCGTTGGTGGTGCCATGGGGGTCGTGGCACGAGGCGCACGACAGGACATAGCCGCCGCCGGTCACCTGTGAACCTCCGGGGGCGTAGATTTCGCTGGTCACGGTGGCGTCATGGCGCGACGTGACGGGAACGAGCCGCACCAGGCCAGAGCCCGTGAGGCCTTCGACACCCACGTTATTGACGAAGCCTCCCGCCGGCGAAGCGTAGGTGTTGCCGTCGGCGGAGAGGACCGCCCCGTCCTTTTCGTCGTACCGGGACTGACTGCCGTCGTGACAGTACAGGCAGATCCGGTAGATATCGTTCTCGGTCCCCGCCGCGGGGGTGAAGGCGATCAGGTTGGTGGTCGGAGCGGTATGCGTGCGGTGACATGCCGCACAGACGTCGGTGTTGGCGGTGTAACCGCCGTGGGGACCATTGGTGCTGGTGGCGGCGTGCGCCACTCCGGACCGGGCGGCCATGATTAGGCCCGCGACGGTCACTGCCAGCAGCAGTTTTGTCTTCATGCCCGCTCTCCTCCTTGGCTGTTCCAGCGGCCTCCGGTGCCAGCCTAGCGGCTAAAGACCGAGACCCGGTTGTTTCCGACCTCGGAAACCAACAGTCGTCCGTCGGGATCCAGACTGAGCCCGTTGGGCAGGCTCAACTCGCCGTTGCCGTTGCCCGCGGCACCCACCTTGAAGAGCAATTCGCCCTTGGGGTCGTAAACCTGCACCGTATTGGTCATGCCGGAGACGACGTAGACCAGTCCCCGCTTGTCAACCGCGATGCCCCGAGCGGTGATGATGGGGCCGACCTCGCTCTCCCTGGCCCCGATGGTCTGTTTGTACCGGCCGTCCGCGGAGAAGACTTGGACCCGGGCGTTGCCCGAATCGGCCACGTAGATCTGTCCGCTCGCATCGACCGCCACGGCGTTGGGGTATTTAAACTGCCCGGCCTGCTGCCCCTCCCCGCCGAGTTGCAACTGCACCTGCCCGTCCGGCGAAAGGACGTAAATTTTCATGCGGCCGAGGTCGGTCACGTAGAGCTTGCCCCCGGCGAAGGCCAACTGGCCGGGACGCACCAGCGCCAAGCCCTGGGGCTCCAGGTAGCGCTCGAACTTCCCATCCCGGGAAAAGACGGAGATATGTCCGGTACCGAGATCGGCCACGTAGAGGGTGTTGCCGTCCACCGCCACTCCGTAGGGACGGGAAAACTGGCCCGGCTTGTCGCCCTTTTGACCGATTACCCTCACCGGGCGTCCATCGCGGTCAAACACTTGCACGCGCGCGTTGTCCGAATCGGCGACAAAGATGTTGTCGCGGTCGGAGGCCACGGCCATGGGGTACTTGAGCGGCGCCTCGGGACTGCCGAAGAAGGAAAACTTGAACCGCGGCGGGGTGGGAACGGTCACCGGGATGTTTTCGGCCAGGAAGGCGACCGGCGGCTGGCGATGGCGATAGGCGAAGCCGAAGACTGCCGCTCCAACGGCGATCAGCGCCAGCACGGTGACGGCCAGGGTCGATCGCCTCATCATTGGTCACCCCCCAGCGCCTTGAGCTTGTCGTGAACCCCGGGGTACTCGGGGTTGTACTCGAGGACCCGCCGGTAGTAAAGCACGGCGTCCGGTTTTTTCCCCAGCGACTCATAGATTTCGGCGATCCGAAAGAGGACGTTGGTGTTCCCCGGCTGATAAGTTTCGACGAAATGATACTCGCTCAGGGCTGCCGGTGAGTTTCCCTGCTTGCGGAGGACGTGACCCAGGCTGGCCCGGGCGGGCAGGTACTGGGGGGCCTTCGCCTTGATCTCCTCCAGCCGGACTTGGGCATCATCCAACCGGCCTTGCTGGATGTCCGCCAACCCCGTGTAGTACGCGGCTTCCAGGCTGTTGGGCTCGATTTCGAGCGCCGCTTTAAACTCCTTGCGGGCATCGTCGTAGCGGCCCAGTTCCATCAGGGCCTGTCCGAGGGCGATCCGGGTGGGCAGCTGGTTAGGGTCGGCCTTGACCGCGGCCAGCGCTACCTGGTAATCCTGTTCTCCTTTGCTCGGCGTGGGCGGCGTCCGCCAGAAAAGGAGGTAGCCCAAGGCGAGCCCCAGGGCAATGATCCCCGCGAGGCTGGCCACGATGGTCGCCAGGGCCGTCTTGCCATTTACCGATCCGGAGAGGTAATCGCGAACCTTTGTATTCATTGCCACCATTCCCTATCTCAATTATACGTTCTCGGATTCACAAATTAAAGCCCTACGAACAAAAAAGAGAATTTCTATTATTTTGGGACGCCGAGGGCAAACTATCCTAAAATCGGGCAACGGAGTCAATATCTTACTAGCGACCCGGGCGCTGCCTGCCACCCCGCGGCCGGCTTGACCCCCACGCGACGGCGAAAGTATAATGTAATAAGCGCCTCGATTGAGCACGGGAGGTAACCGGTTGCGAGTATTCCTCACGGCCGTGGCCGTGTTTTTGCTGGACATGGGCTCCAAATACCTGGCGCAGCAATTGATCGCCCCGGATGACCGGATTCCCCTCATCCACGGGGTGTTCTATCTCACCCTGGTACGGAACCCCGGGGCCGCCTTCGGCATCCTGGCCCACCGGACCAACTTCTTCATCTTTATCACCGTGGTCGTCGTCGTCCTGCTGATCCACTACTCCCGCCACTATGCCGGGGCCCACCCGCTGTGGCCCGTGGCCATCGGATTGCAGCTCGGGGGCGCCGTGGGCAACCTGGTCGACCGCCTTCGTTACGGCCGGGTGGTGGACTTTCTGGAGTTTCCCTTCTGGCCTGTCTTCAACCTGGCGGATGCCGCCCTCGTCACCGGGGTCGCCCTTTTTGTCCTGCTCCTCTGGCTCACTCCCTCGACCCAGGCCCGCCCCGGCCGCCAGGGGGACGGCTGATGCCCGAGCAGGAGGGCCGGTTCACGGTGGGGCCTGCCGAAGCGGGGGCGCGCCTGGATGCCTTTCTGGCCGCCCGCCCGGAGTTGGGGCTGTCCCGCTCCCACCTGCAGCGGTTGATCGAGGGGCACCGGGTGAGCGTCGGCGGATGCCCCAGCAAGTGCAGCCACCGCCTGGCCGAGGGGGATGAGGTGACCGTCAGGTTGCCGGAGGCGTCAGGCTTGCGACTGGAGGCCCAGGACCTCCCCCTGGACATTGTCTTCGAGGACAGTGACCTGATCGTCCTGAACAAGCCGCGCGGCATGGTGGTCCACCCGGCGGCGGGACACCGCGAGGGGACGCTGGTGAACGCCCTGCTGTACCACTGCCGCGACCTGTCCGGGATCAACGACGTTCTGCGGCCGGGGATCGTCCACCGGCTGGATAAGGACACCACCGGGCTGATGGTGGCGGCCAAGAGTGACGACGCTCACCGCAGCCTGGCCGATCAGATCAAGGACCACCTGGTGCGGCGCGAGTACCTGGCTCTGGTCCACGGCGTGCCGCCGGCGGCGGCGGTGGTGGAGGCTCCCATCGGACGCGATCCCGTCAACCGGAAGCGGATGGCGGTGAACTGGGAGCACGGCCGGCCGGCGACGACTCACTTCCGGCGGCTGGAGGAGCTGGGCGATTTCGCCCTGGTAGGCTGCCGGCTGGAGACGGGGCGGACCCACCAGGTGAGGGTCCACCTGGCCTCCATCGGCCACCCGGTGGTCGGCGACCCGGTCTACGCGGCCCGTCGCCCGGACTTCGGCCTGGCGGGCCAGGCCCTGCACGCCTGGCGCCTCAGCTTTCACCACCCCCGGGACGGGCGGCCCCTTGAGTTCACCGCCGAGCCGCCGGCGGATTTTAGGCGGTTGCTGGAGCAGTTCCGTGATCAGAAAATTTCGGGGAGGGAGGGCTGGGATAGCGATGAGGGGTAAGGTACGGTTGGTTTTGGCGGTCGCCCTGGCGGCGGCCCTGCTGGTGGCCGGTGCAACCAGTTACGCGTCCAACGTCACACCGGCCGGAGTTGGCGGCTTCGTCCCGGGAGAGATCCTGGTCAGGTTCGCGCCGGGCACCACCGCCGTGGAAGCGGCCGCGTTGCACCGGGCCCAGCGAGCCACCATCAAGGATGAGGTCCGGGACCTGGAGGTTCAGGTTGTTGAGGTGCCTGCCGGCCGGGAGGCAGCGGCGATCTCCGCGTATCAGTCCAGCGGCAAGGTCAGCTTCGCCGAACCGAATTACGTCGTCACCGCCCTCTATACCCCGAATGACACTTACTATAACGCCACCTACAACTCGTCGCACGCCGGGGCCGTTGCCCAGTGGGACCTGCCCAAGGTCGGGGCGCCCACGGTCTGGGAGACGTCCCGCAACCTATCCACCAACGTCATGGTCGCCGTGGTTGACACCGGCGTGGACTATACCCACCCCGACCTGTCGAACAAGGTGGCCCGCGATCCCGCCGGTGCCATCGTTGGTTATAACTTCGTGGCCAATAACGCCGACCCCAGAGACGACAACGGTCATGGCACCCACGTCACCGGAACCGTGGCCGCCCAGACGGACAACGGGGCGGGCGTGGCCGCCCTGAGCTTTAACGCGGTAAAGGTCATGCCGGTCAAGGTCCTTGACC
>JAJYMS010000151.1 GCA_021786825.1 Bacillota bacterium
TGAACTTGATCCCGTGGTAGCTGGGGGGGTTGTGGCTGGCCGTGAGCATCACCGCCCCCGCCAGCCCGTGCTCCCTTACCGCCCAGGCCATCGCCGGGGTCGGCGCCGGCCCTTCGGTGAGCAAGACCGGAACGCCTGCCGCGTTCAGCGCTTCGGCGGCCAGCCGGGCGAACTCTTCGGATAGGAAGCGATTGTCGTAACCGACCGCCACGCCGCGCGGCGCCGCGGCCTCCAGCACGTAGGCCGCGATGGCCCGGGCGACGCGGGCCACGTTATCGAAGGTGAACTCCCGGGCGATGACCGCCCGCCAGCCGTCGGTGCCGAAACGGATCTCGGGCGAAACGGCCCCGGTCGTCCTCGCTCTCGCCCCCCTCGCTTGGACCACGGGCCCTCACCTCCCCCGCAGGTGCCGGAGGACCGCCTGCCAGTCGCAGTGGTTCTCCACCGCTTCTTTGGCCGCGCGGATGCCTTCCTGATCGCCGGGTTTGATCTTGCGGGTGATGTCGTGCACCTTCTCGATGGTGGTATAGGTATCGTGGCTCACGAGCAGGACGGGTACACCCAGCTCGCCGGCGCGGGCCACCACCTTGACATCGGGGTAGTACCCGCCGGTCAGGATCAGGGCGGAAGTGTCCGTCTCCAGGGCCGCCAGGGCCAAATCGGCGCGGTCCCCGCCGGTGATGACGGCCTTGTTCGGGGCGCGCCGCAGGTAGGTCAAGGCGCTTTCCAGGGTCATCGCGCCGACCACGACGTCCTCCACCAGGCGGTGCAGCCGGTCCTCCCCGGTGAGGATCTCGCCTCCCAGCAGGTCGAAGTACTCCTTCACCGTCGGGAAGGAGATCTCCGGGCGTTTCGGGACCACTCCCAGCACCGGAAAACCCTTGCTCTCCAGGAGCGGCCGGTACACGCCGGAGGCCTTGTCCAGCAGCGGGCGCGGGACGTGGTTGAGCACCGTGCCGATGACCTCGAGGCCCTTGGCGGTGGCGTACTCGTTGTAGAGGATGGCCCGGTCCGCACTGTAGTCGTCCACCACCTTCATCACGATCACCACCGCGGAGCCCAGTTCCCGGGCCAGGGTGAGCGAATCCAAGCCGATTCCCGCCATGCTGAAGGGCAGGGGAGCGCCGCCGACCAGGGCCAGGTCGCACCCGCGAGTGATCTGATCGAAGCACTGCTTGATCCGGGCCAGGTGGCTTTCATCCGCGTGGTAACGGGACAGGTAATGGGGGCTGCCCTGGATGCACATCAGTTCCGACGGAGGGTACTCGAGCCCCAACACGGAGCGCATCAGCACCGCGTCGGCGTCCTCGGCGCCCTCCATCAGCGGGGCCCCCACCGGCTTGAAGTAGGATAACTTCAACCCTCGTTCAAGCAGCTTTTGCGCCAAGCCCAGGTTGAAGACGGTCTTGCCGCTACCGGTGGGCCCCATGACAAAAAGGCTCTTCAACGCAGAAGTCCCCTTTCACGAGATGGTGATCTTGACGTCCAGGGCCGATCCTCCCGAGGTGTAGCTGAAGAGCGGGTTGATGTCGAGCTCGGCAATTTCCGGGAAGTCCAGGGAGAGCCGGGCGACGCGCCCGATGGCGTCGATGACCGCCTCCAGGTCGGCCGGCGCCTCGCCGCGCATCCCGCGCAGGAGGGTGTAGGCCTTGGTCTCCGAGATCATCGACCGGATTTCGGCCCCGGTGAGGCCATGGGCCAGGCGGAAGGAGACATCTTTCAGCAGATTGACGTAAATTCCGCCCAGGCCGAACATCACCAGCGGGCCGAACTGCCGGTCGCGGGACATCCCGACGATACACTCACGGCCTTTGGGCATCATCCGTTGCACCTCGACCCCATGAACGGGAACCGGGCCGAGGTGACGGTGCACGTTTTCCAGGATTTCCAGGAAGGCCAGCTCGACCGCGGCGGCGCCGTCCAGACCGACCTTGACGCCGCCGATGTCGGTTTTGTGCAGGATCTTGGGCGACGCCACCTTGCAGACGACGGGGAAGCCCATCGCTTCGGCCAGGCGAACGGCTTGGGCGGCGGTTGTCGCCAGGCGGGTCGGCGCCGCCGGGATGCCGTAGGCAGACGCCACCTCCGCCGCCTCGCTGCCCAGGAGCACCAGGCGGTGGTCCGCCCGAACGGCCGAGAACACCCGGGCCACCGCCTCGCCGTCGAGGTCGGGGTATTGCAGGACGTCTTCGCCCTCGTGCCGCCGGCGGAGGAGAGCGTGGTCTGTCACGCCCCGCAGCGCCGCCACCGCCCGCTCGGGGGCGAAGTAGCTGGGGACGCCGGCTTCCAGCAGGATCCGGTTGCCTTCCTCGACGGAGGCCCCGCCCATGAAGACGGCCACCATCGGTACTTCCGGGTGCTCCCGTTTGA
Source organism: Bacillota bacterium (assembly GCA_021786825.1). Classification (GTDB taxonomy): domain Bacteria; phylum Bacillota; class Sulfobacillia; order JAMDAP01; family JAJYMS01; genus JAJYMS01. The sequence goes on from JAJYMS010000151.1 coordinate 2,371, forward strand.
CCTGGGAAACGACCCGGGCCACTTCCGTCGGGTGGGTGGAGGCGGTCGGGGTCAGCAGGATCAGAAAGCTGTCGACGCCGGGATCGTCCAGGAGGGTCCGCAGGGCGTAACGGTATCGCTCGGCGTCGGCATCCCCGATCAGGTCCACCGGGTTGTAGAAGTTCGACTCGGCCGGGAGCTTCTGCCGCAGCCGGTCCACCGTCTCGCGCTGCAGCGAGGACATTGCCAGGCCGGCCAGTTCCACCGCGTCCGAGGCGAGAATCCCAGGTCCCCCGGAGTTGGTCACGATGACCACCCGGTTTCCCTTCGGCGGGGGCAGGTGGGAGAAGGCGCTGGCCAGGTCGAAGAAGTCCTCCATCGTCCGGGCCCGCACCACCCCCGCCTGCCGGAAGGCGGTCTCGTAGGCGCGGTCGCTGCCGGCCAGGGCTCCGGTGTGGGAGGAGGCCGCCCGGGCCCCGGCCTGGCTCAGGCCGGACTTGAGAATCACGACGGGCTTCCGGCGTCCGGCCGCGCGAGCGACCTCGAAGAACCGGAGCCCGTCGTGCACGTCCTCGATGTAGGCCATGATCACCCGGGAATGCGGGTCAGCAGCCGCGTCAGCGATGAAATCGACCTCCGCCAGGTCGGCCTTGTTGCCCAGGGACACGAATTTCGAGAACCCCATTCCCTGGCTCAGGCTCCAGTCCAGGATGGAGGCGCAGAGGGCCCCGCTCTGGGAGATGAAGGCAATCTCCCCCTGATGGGGAAAACCCGCCGCGAAAGAGGCGTTAAGCGGGGTATGGGTGTCCATCAGGCCCAGGCAGTTCGGGCCCAGCATTCGCATTCCATAACGGCGGCAGATCTCGACCAGCCGCCGTTCCTGCTCCAGGCCGGCCGCGCCGGTCTCCTTGAAGCCGGCGGTGATCACGATCAGGGTGCTGGTACCCACCCGGCCGCACTCCTCGGCGACCGGGAGGACGGCGCCGGGTGGAACCACGAGCACCGCCAGGTCCAGCCGCTCGGGCCGCAGGCGTTCCGCGACCGCCGTCACGCTGGGCAGGCAGGGCAGATTCTCGATCTGCTCCTCCTTGGGGTTGACCGGGTACAGCCGGCCACCGTAGCCGCTCCGGATTACGTTCAGCAGCACCGAATGACCGAGTTTGGCGGGGCTGCGGGAGGCGCCGACCACCGCCAGGGTCCGTGGTCTTGACATCGGCGACAGGTCAGGGGTCTGGACTTCGGTCATGGAACCCACCTTTCGGTGTGACATTGGAGACCTACAGCCACCCGCGCCGGCGGGGCGCGGGGACATCCCCTGGCGCTTGAGGCGGGGCAACAGTTCTTACTTCGCTCTCTGGGCACGCTTTCCTGCGTCCGGAACGGCAAGAGAAGGGGATCAGCCCACCGGCTGATCCCCAGGCGATTCGGTCCTGGTGCTTGGTCTGCGGCCCCGGGGCCGGGACGGAGGGGCGGACCCGGCGGGTGCGCGCGGGGGCCGTCCCCGCCGGCGGGGAGGGACCGCCGGAGCCGGCTCAGGGGCGGCCGCGGCGGCGGCCGCGGGGGCAGGCCGGCCCCGTTTTCCCGCGACCCGGTCCCGCCGGGGGAGTTCCTCGATGAAGATCACACTGGTCAGCGGGACGTGCAGCCTGATGCTGAGGCGTTTGCGTTCGAAGTTGCCCGAGGCCACCAGGATTCCGTTCCCCTGCTGGAACGACTCCGCCAGGAAGGTCCATTCGTCCCGCCCGTTCAGGCGGGACCCGTGAATTACGTACATGACCATCCCTCTTTTCCCTTCGGGGCTAGTCCTACACCAGTTTACGCGGCAATTACCGCGTTTATGCAGACCCTGCCCCGGGGCCAAGGACGGTTTGACGCCCCGGCGCCGCCGGTAGTAAAATGAACAAACGCCCCGGCGCGCTTCATGGAATCTTCACAGCGGACGGTTACGCTAGAGGTGCGAACTGCCGGCCCCAGCGGAGGTGAACGCGATGGTTCCAAACAAACGGATCCTGGTGGTGGACGACGAGGCCACCATCGTGGATGTCGTCCGCGCCTACCTGGAGAAGGACGGGTACGCCGTGTTCACGGCCGGAGACGGCCGGACCGCCTTGGCACTGGTGGCCAAGGTCGCCCCCGCCATGGTCATTCTCGACCTGATGCTGCCGGACCTCGGCGGCGAGGACGTTTGCCACCGGCTGCGCCGGGAGTCCGACATCCCGATTCTGATGCTGACGGCCAAGGACAGCGAGGAGGACCGGGTCCGGGGGCTCGGCATCGGGGCCGACGACTATCTCACCAAGCCCTTCAGCCCGCGGGAACTGGTGGCGCGGGTCCGGGCCATCCTGCGGCGCGTCCACTCCGACAGCGAACCGCAGCTCGACCGGTTGAGCTTCAACGGCCGGGAACTGGTGATCGACCTGCCGCGGCACGAGGTGCACCGCCACGGGCACGCGGTCAACCTCACCGCCAGTGAATTCAAACTGCTGGTGGCCCTGGCCCGGCACCCCGGCCGCGTGTATTCGCGCTTCGAACTGATCAACAAGGTCCAGGGATACGACTTCGAGGGCTACGAACGGACCGTCGACGCCCACGTCAAGAACCTGAGGCAGAAGCTGGAGGATGACGCCCGCCACCCCACGTTCATTCTGACCGTCTACGGCTCGGGCTACAAGTTCAGCGGTGCGCCCGATGCCTAAGCGGCTGTGGCCCCGCCTGGCCCTCTCCTTCGTGGGGGTGGCGGCCGGTTCGGTATTACTCTTCGCGGTGCTGGCCAACCTGGTCCTGGGCAACCGGTTCGCGGGCTACGTGCGGGAGAACCTCGAATTGCGTTCCGATCAGCTCGCCGCCGCCCTGGTGGCCGCCTACGAACGCGACGGCGGCTGGAACCGGGTCTCCCTGATGCAACTGATGCACGTCAGCACCATGGAAGGACTTCGGCTGACGCTCACCGGCCCGGAAGGAAACCTCATCTTCAGCGGCGACCAGTTCCAGCACATGCCGATGATGGACCCGACCCATCCCGGTTCGGGTCCCGCCGCGCCGCGGTCTGCCGCCGGTGCGGCCTTCGCGGTGACGCGCAACCTCACCCTCAACGGCCGGCCGCTGGGCACCCTCCACGTCGACGCGGGGGACCGGGCGGGGGCCATGTCGCAGCGCGACCTGGAGTTCGTCCGGGACCTCAACCGCCTCCTGGGGTTGGCCGCGGTCGGTTCGGTGGCGCTGGCCATCCTGGCTAGCCTGTTGCTGGCCCGCAACCTTTCCGCCCCGTTGGCGGCGATGACCGCCGTGGCCCGGCAGATGAGGCGGGGCAACCTCGCGGCCCGGGTGCCGCCGGGAGGCGCGGAGGAACTGGAACAGCTCGGGCAGTCCCTCAACCACCTGGCGGAGTCCCTACAGCAGCAGGAACGGCTGCGAAAGAACCTGACCGCTGACGTGGCTCACGAACTCCGCACCCCCTTGGCTTCGGTGCGCAGCCACCTGGAGGCGTTCGTGGATGGGGTCTGGGAGCCTACCCAGGAGCGGCTGCGGGTTTGCCACGACCAGGCGATGCGCCTGGTCCGGCTGGTGGGCGACCTGGAGCGCCTGAGCGCCGCCGAGGGTGAGGCGCTGCGGCTCGACTACGAGGAGGTCAAGCTGGCCGAACCGGTGGGAAACGCCGTCACCTCCTTTGAGCGGCTGTTCCGCGACAAAGGGATCGAGTTGGCCAGCCCGGTTGAGCCTCGCGACTGCACCCTGTCGGTGGACCGGGACAAGCTCGGCCAGGTCCTCGGAAACTTGCTGGCCAACGCCCTCAAGTACACTCCCGCCGGGGGGCGGGTGGAGGTCGGGTACGGCTGTGACCGTGACCAGGCGACCGTCTGGGTGACGGACTCAGGCCCGGGGATTCCCGCCGAGGAGTTGCCGTTCATCTTCGAGCGCTTTTACCGGGGGGACAAGTCGCGGGCCCGCGCCACCGGCGGCGCCGGCATCGGCCTGGCGATCGTGAAGGCCCTGGTGGATGCCCATGGCGGCCGGGTGGAGGTTCAGAGTCAGCCCGGGCGCGGCACCCGTTTCACCGTCCGCCTGCCGAGGCGGCAGAGAGAGCGGGTCGGGGAGGGACCATCCCGTTGACCGGGGCCGGCGGACTGCCGTGGCGTACCTGGCGCCACCTGACCAAGATCGATCCCGACAAGCCCCTCGGGACCGACCAGCTTCGCGCCATCGCGGGCTGCGGCACCGACGCGATCGTCCTGGGGGGCACCCAAGGGGTTACCTCCGACAAGGTGGCGCAGCTTCTCGACCGCTTCGCGGCGGCTCCCTGCCCGGTGCTGATCGAGGTCTCCTCACCCGCCAGCTTGGTCGCGGGGGCGGCCGCCTACCTGATTCCGGTGGTGCTCAACGCCGGCGATCCCCGTTGGCTGATCGGCGCTCACCGCGACGCCGTGCTGGCTTATGGCTCGGCTCTGCCCTGGGACCTCACCCTGAGCGAGGGCTACGTCGTCTTGAACCCCGGGGCGGCGGTGGCCCAACTGACCGGCGCCCGGCCTCCCTCCTCGCCGGAGGAGGTTGTGGCGTACGCCGTGTGCGGCGAAAAGGTCTTCGGGTTGCCGCTGATCTACCTGGAGTACAGCGGCGTCTACGGCGATTCCCGGTTGGTGGCGATGGTCCGTTCCGCCCTCACCACCTCCCGGCTGTTCTACGGGGGGGGGATCGAGGGGCCGGACCAGGCGCGGGAGATGGGCGAACTGGCGGACACCATCGTGGTCGGCAACCTGGCCCACGCGGACTGGCGGAGGCTGTGTCAGACCGTGAGGGCCGTGAAATAAAGGCTTTGTCCCAAGGAGGTGAGACGGTGGAGACCCTGCAGCTCAAGATCGACGGGATGACTTGCCAGCACTGCGTGATGTCGGTGATGAAAGCGCTCAAGGGCGTGCCCGGGGTGAGCGACGCTACGGTCAGCTTGACCCCTGGACAGGCGACGGTCACCTACGACCCTGCCAAGGCTACCCTGGTGGGGATGAAGAAGGCGGTGGAAGAGGCAGGCTATCGGGTCGCGTAGGGCTCGTGCGCTTCTCTTTTCGTCTTTACATCCGGCCAATCGGTGATTATAATAAGAGCTGAGAACGAATATCACTGATAGGCAAGAACCAATTTAGACGGAGGGAGACGCGGCATTGTTAGAGGCGTTAGGCATTACCTTGCGGGAGGGCATGGAGGCGGCCCTGTTGGTGGGTATCATTCTGGCCTACCTGAACCGGACCGGCAGGCCGAAGCTGAGGTCGTCCGTGTACTGGGGTCTGGGCCTGGGCGTGCTGGGCAGCGCGGCAGGAGCGGTGGCGCTAGAGGCGCTGGGCGTCAGCCCCGACACTCCGCTGCTGGAAGGGGTGCTCCTGCTGGTGGCGGGCGCACTGGTGGGAGGCATGGTGTTCTGGCTGCAGCGGACGGCTCGTTCCGTCCGCGGCCGGATGGAGCGCGGCGTCGAGGCGATCCTGGGTGACGGTCCGGGGCGGCTGGGGCTGGTCGCCTTCACCTTCTTCAACGTGTTGCGTGAAGGGCTGGAGACCGTCTTGTTTCTTGCCGCCGCGTCCCTGGACGCGGGGCGGATGAGCCTGATTAGGACCCTCCCGCGAATCGCCGGCGGTTTGACCGGCATCGCGGTGGCCGTGCTGCTCGCCGCGGTGTTGGCGCGCGGGACGCTCAAGGTCAACCTCCGCCCCTTCTTTTCCCTTACCACCGCCATTCTGGCCGTGCTCACCCTGCGACTGGTCGCCGGAGGTCTGCACGAATTCATCGAAGCAGGCTTGCTTCCCCTCGGTTCCGGGCTGGGGGAAGCCCTCGAGTGGGTGGCCAAGAGCGGCCTGATTTCGGGCGCCATAACCCTACTGGTGCTGGCCCTGCTGGTTTACGCTCTCGCGACCGCCAGGTTCGCCGCCAAAGCAGGAGGACGTCCGTCCGATGGCTAATCTCCCCTCATGAACAGGGGACGGGCCGGGGCGAGGACGAAGAGCGCATCTGCGCTTCGTACGGCCACCGTACTGGTGGCCGCGCTTCTTTTTTGGCAGGCGACCGTCCAGGCGGGGGAGGTCAATTCCCCCGGGGATGTCACCCCGCCGGAGCAACGGCAGGAGACCTTCCGCCGGCTCAAGCAGGCGGAGGCCCAGCACCAGGTTGTCCTTACGGAACTCCTTGGCCTGCAACTGGAGATCGGGCGCTTGCAGCGCCACCTCGAGGAACTGCGGGCCGCGGGGCAGGTCCTGGAACAACAGCGCCGGGCGTCGGAGCGGGATTTGGCCGGGCTGGAGGTCAAGCGGGCGCGCCTGATGGAGGTCCTGGGCCGGCGATTGCGGCTGCTGCAGGAAAAAGGCCGCGTCGGTTACCTGGAGGTGGTCTTGCAGGCCACCAGCTTCCAGGACTTTCTCACCCGCTTCGAGGCGGTACGGACCCTGGTCACGTGGGATCTCCAGTTGCTGGAGGAAAACTACCGGATAGTCACGAAGATCGGTCAGGAGCGGGAGGACCTGGCCCGGAACCAGCGTCAACTGGCTGACCTGGCGAACGAGACGCGGTCCCGGCGCCGTTCGCTGGCCGCCCTCGCCCGGGAGAAGGAACAGCGGCTGACCGAACTGGCGGGCGAGCGACAGCGGTACGAGGCGGAGCTGACCTCCCTGGACCAGGCCTGGGCCAAGTCGTACCCCGCTCTCCGGTCGTTCTTCCAGGCTTTGGCACGGATCGGTGAAGACCTGCCGGCCGTGGGCGCCCGGGTCGAGATCCAGTGGATACCCTTTGCCGCCACCATCACCCTGGCCGACGCGAGCTTGAACGACTACCTCGCGAGCCGCGACGCCGGACCGTTCCGGGTCTCTTTCGCCCCCGAGGGAGTGATCATCGAAAGCACGGGTCCGGCGACGGCGCTTCGGGTAGTGGTGCGTCCGGAGCCGGACGGGGAGGCGATCCGCCTGGTTCCCCGGTCGGTCACCCTGGACGGGATTCCGGTGGAACCAGAAGTGTGGCACAACGTGCTGGGCGGGGCCGAGGTGCGCCTGCAGGCGCGGGACCTGCCGGCGGGTGTAGCGGTGCGCCAGATCTCGTTGGAAGCGGGCCGGCTGGTGCTCGTGGTCGGCAGCGGCCCTTGATTTCCTCGCGGCCACGGGCAACCTTAAAAAGGGAAAGGGGTGCCGGAAGTGCGCATTGGCCCAAGTGAACTGGTTATCATTTTGATCATCGCCCTGTTGCTCTTTGGGCCCAGCCGTCTGCCCGAACTGGGGCGGGCGGTGGGGAAGACCATCCAAAACTTCAAGCGCGCCGCGCGGGAGGATGACAGCGACGAGGCCGGCGGACGAAAGTAAGAGCGTGGCACGAAAAGATGGTCCGTTGACGGAAGATAGGCCGATGTCGGTCTACGAGCACCTGGCCGAGTTGCGCCGCCGGATCATTTACTCGGCGCTGGCGTTCGCGGCGGGGGCCGTGCTGGTTTATTTCTTTTCCAACCAGGTGCGCGACTTTCTGCTGCGGCCGGGAGAGATTCTGCTGGGCCCGGGCGGGGGCCGGCTGGTCTGGAAGTCGCTGCCGGAGGCCTTCTTGTTGCAGTTGCGGATCGCCGCCTACGGTGGTCTGGTCCTCGCCTCGCCGGTGATCATGTACAACCTGCTGGCCTTCGTTCTGCCCGGGCTGGAGGCGCGGGAGCGCGCCTATGTCCGGAGGGTAATGCCCGCGGGGCTGCTCCTGTTCCTGGCGGGAGTGTCTTTCGCCTACTTCGTCTTCCTGCCCTTTGCGCTCCGCTTTTTCACCTCCTTCGACACCGACCGGATTCACATCCTGATGTCCGCCGGCGACCTGATCACCTTCACCCTCAACTTCGTCCTGCCCTTCGGGGTGGTTTTCGAGTTGCCGCTGGTGGTCTACTTCCTCGCCGGCCTGGGGATCGTCTCCCCCGCTTTTCTGGTCCGCAACCGAAAGTTCGCGGTGCTGGCGATCTTCATTACCGCGGCGGTTCTGACCCCCCCGGACATCTTCTCCCAGTTCGCCATGGCGGTGCCCATGCTGGGGTTGTACGAATTGAGCATCTGGGTCAGCCGGGTGGCCGTCCGGGGACGTCGGCGGGAATCCCGTTGACCGGGCCGGTCAGGAGCCAGTCCAGCACCAGGCGGAGGTGGTACCTGAACCACCCGCCGTGCCGGAGCATGAACCGGCGCACCTCCAGCCAGGCCGTGAGGGCGGCATCCAGGTCGGACGGGTCAGGTTCGGACCCGGCGTAGCGGGCCCGGTAATAGGACCCCTCGAGTCCCCGGAGAGAACCGGTGAGTTCCGGCCAGCGCCGGGCGGCGAGACCGAGGACCTCCGCGGGAGTGAGGTGCGCGGGTGCCAGGAGGCCCGAGCGGCGCAGCAGTCGGGCAGCGTTGCGGTACAGGCGGCGGATGGCCGTCCTCGGCTCGCGCAGGGCAACCCTTTCGGATTGCCGGGCGAGGAGCAACAGGGCGAGCAGGACCCCGGCGGCGGTCCCGCCGGCCAGGACAACGGGCCAGGCCGGCGGCGGGGCCCCCCGATCCACCGCCAGGTCTTTCTCCTCCGGCAGGTCCCTGGAGGCGTGTGGCCGGCCGGCCGCCGGGGGAAGCCCGGCCCCGGAGTACTCGCCAGCCTCCCCGGCGGACGGAGCGGACCAGCCGCGGGAAGGGGACGCGAAGGCCGGGGTGGGTTCAAAGGTGAGCCAGCCGCTCCCGGGCAGATAGACCTCCGGCCAGGCGTGGGCCTGACTGTTCAGCACCTGGTAGTTCCCGTGGCGACCGTCCAGGGGGAGCCGGTAGCCGTTCACCCAGCGCGCCGGGATGCCCAGCGAGCGGAGCATCACCACCATCGCCGAGGAGTAGTAGGTGCAGTAGCCCCGCTGGAGGTCGAAGAGAAAGTAGTCGACGAGGTCGCGCCCCGGCGGGGTGGGCGGCGGGGTAAGCGAATACGGGAACCGGCGCAGGTACTGCTCCACCGCCAGGGCCTGGGCGGAAGGGGTCGGTTCGGCGCCGGCCACCCGGTGGGCCAGTTCGCCGACCCGGGCGGGAAGGTCCGGCGGCAGGGCCAGGTAGGGGGAAAGGGCGGGTTCGGAGGACGGGGTCCCACCGGGGGTGGGGCGGCCGCCGCCAGGCGAGGCTCCCGCTTCCGGGCGCGGGACGTCAGCCTCGACGCGATAGGACCGGCCGTGTCCGTAGGGAGTGAGGGCCAGCAACACCCCCGCCTGGTTGTGGTACAGGTATGCCTCCCCGAGGCTCACCCGGGCGGGCCGCCACGGGGAGAACAGGGTCGTCAGGGCGGGACCGAGGGGCCGGACCACCAGGTCCAGGCGCTGGGCGTCGCCGATTGCTCCGGCTGGCGAGAGGGGCGTATCCGAATCGCGGCGCTCAAAGGCGTCCTCCCCGGGCAGCCAGCCCCGCCCGGTATAGGTGGTTCCCACCGAGCCGCGCAAGTAGATGACCGGCGGCAAGTCTGGGCTCCGCGCCTCGACCTCGAGGGCGGGCGCGGTGTCCAGGGTCACGGGGCCGCCCAGTTCCCCGACCGACCCGGGGGCAAAGCCGGTTCTGGCCAAGTCAAAGCGGTTGCGCAGGGCGTCGCCCAGGCCCGAGGCGCCGCGCCACCGGGACAACCCGGGAAGCACCCGGGTGATCTTGGGGGCCACGGAGCCGAGTTGGACGGCCTTGAGATCGGAGGGCAGGAGCGAGGCCGCGCCGAGCGAGGCGGTCAGGAGAAACACTCCCGCCGCCAGGACCGGGCGGGAGAATTCGGCCCGGCTCTTATCCCCCCTGCCCTTATCCCCCCTGCCCGGCCCCGCCTCGTTCCCGGCCGTTTGGGCCAGGCGCAGCGGCCCGAGCAGGAAGAGGGCCGCCGGCAGGTAAAGAAGCAGGTGCCGGTAGGCCGGGTCGAAGTAGTAGAG
>JAJYMS010000218.1 GCA_021786825.1 Bacillota bacterium
GGACCGGATCAAGCTCATCAACGCCGGCAACCCCATCCCGGACGTACAGAGGGAGGTACGCCGGCACGTCGCGCGTGCCCTCGGATTAGGCGGGTGACAGACTCCAGCAACAAGGGAGGGAAAATCGGGTGAAGCTGATGATCGCTGTGGTTCAGGACAAAGACGCCGGCCGTCTGATTGAAACCCTGATGGGCCGCGGGTTCGGTGTGACCAAGCTGGCCAGCACCGGCGGCTTCCTGAAGGAAGGGAACACCACCCTGATGGTGGGAGCCGAGGCGCCGCGCATCGCCGAGGCGGTAGACCTGGTCAAAAACCTCTGTCCATCCCGGCGGCAAGTCATCACTCCGCTCGCGCCGGTGGGCGGCCCGGTGGATTCCTACGTCCCTTACCCGGTCGAGGTGCAGGTGGGAGGGGCGGCCATCTTCGTCCTGGACGTAGAGCGCTTCGAGAAGGTCTAGGGGACGATGAGTCTGGGTAACCTTGTCGGACCGTCTCGCGCGGCGCGGTTGCTGTTGGCGGCTCTGGCCCACGGGAGGCTGGCGCACGCGCACGTCTTTGCGGGTTTCAGCGGTGAGAGCCTGTCGGCGCTGGCCCTGAACCTCGCCAAGGCGTTGAACTGCGAGCGGCCGAACCCGGACGCGTGCGACAGCTGCGTCGCCTGCCGCAAGATCGAGGGCGGCAATCACCCCGACGTCCTGGTCGTCCAACCGGACGGAGATTCCCTCAAACTGGACCAAATCCGGGCGATGCAGAACAGGGCCTGGAGGCGCCCAGGCGAGGGCCGCTACAAAGTGTTTATCCTCCGGGACGCCCACCTCCTCACCCCCGAGGCCGCCAACAGCCTGTTGAAGATCCTCGAGGATCCGCCGGGGGATCTGGTTATCTGCCTGCTCAGCCCCAACGCCCAGGCACTCCCGGCCACCGTCCTCTCGCGGTGCCAGGTGCTGCAGCTGGACCCCGTGTCTCAAGCAACCCCAGCCGATCTGGTTGATTTTTCCGAGACACTCCTTTCCCGCGACGCCGGGCGCGACGAATTGGACGCCCTGCGCTGGGCGGAGGGCTGGGAAAAGCGCCGTCAGGAGTTCCCGGGCCTGCTTGACGCCCTGCAAAGCTGCCTGCGGGACGTGTTGCTCTGGCGAACCACCGGTGCCTCCGAGTTGCTGCTGAACACCGGTCAGGAAGCGTTTGTCGCCTCCGCGGCCCCCCGCTGGAGTCAGGCAGAACTCCTGGCCGGACTGGAAGCGGTCGAGCGCGCCCGCCGGGCCCTCGCCCACAACGCTAATTTCAGGCTTGCCGCGGAGGTCCTGTTTCTTTCCTTGCTATGAGAATCGTCAGCGCTTATAATTTTCAACGATGTAGGAAAGCTCCCGGCAACGGCCGGGTGGGAAAGGGAAGTCGATGCCCAACGTTGTAGGCGTCCGATTCCGGCCAGTCGGTAAAATCTACTACTTCGAGCCGGGTGAGGTGGAAACCCGGCTCGGGTCGGCGGTGATTGTCGAGACAGCGCGGGGCCTCGAACACGGCATCGTGGTCAGCGGACCGCGCGACGTTTCCGAGGCCGAGGTGGTGCAGCCGCTCAAGAAAGTGGTTCGCCTGGCCACCGAGGCCGACCGGGCCCGCTATCAGGAAAACAAGCGCAAGGAGAAGGCGGCCTTCGAGGTCGCCCAGGGGAAAATCGACGCCCATGAGTTGGACATGTTCCTGGTGGACGTGGAGTACACCTTTGACGGGTCCAAGATCGTCTTCTACTTCACGGCCGAGGGACGAGTCGACTTTAGAGAACTGGTCAAGGACTTGGCCGCCCACTTCCGCACCCGGATCGAGCTGCGCCAGATCGGCGTGCGGGACGAGGCCAAGATCCTGGGCGGGATTGGACCTTGCGGCAGGGTAAGCTGTTGCGCCAGTTTCCTGGGGGAATTTGCCCCGGTTTCAATCCGCATGGCCAAGGAGCAGAACCTGTCACTGAACCCTGCCAAGATATCGGGCCTTTGCGGCCGGCTCCTGTGTTGCTTGCGTTACGAATCGTACGTACGCCCGGAGCCGCCGGTCCAGGAAGACGCAGTGGAGCCGGTGGAAGCTGAGCCGGAGGTAGCGGACGCGGAGCCGGAGGCGGGGACGGCTGTTCTCGCCGGGGGTGTCACACCTTTGCCGAAACGCCGTCCCCGCCGGGGGGCAGGCCGCCAGCCCGCCCACGGATCGGCCGCAGGGCCAGCCCCGGCCGCTCCCGTCCCCGCTCCCACGGCCCCCGGCGCCGAAGTGCCGCGCCCGAAGCACCGCCGGCACCGGCACCGGCACTCCGGCCGTGGCCAGGAGGCGGGCCGCGCCCAGGGGACGGCCCAGGAACGGCCGGCCGAGGGGTGAAGCGGTATGTCGTATACCTGTTGGAGTGCCGTGACGGCACGCTTTACGCGGGATCCACGGCTGACCTTGGGCGCCGCCTGGAGGAGCACAACGCCGGGCGGGGGGCCAGGTACACCAGAGGGAGGACTCCGGTGCGCGTGGTCTGGTCAGAGGAGCTTCCCGACCGATCCACCGCCCTGCGGCGGGAAGGGGAGTTAAAGCGCCTGGGGCGCGCCGCCAAGTTGCGCCTGGTCGGCGGGGAGAGATAGGCCGTGCCGGGAATTCTGTACCTTTGCGGTACGCCGATCGGCAACCTGGAGGACATCAGCCTGCGGGCCCTACGCACCTTGCGGGAGGTCGACCTGATCGCCGCGGAGGACACGCGGCGGACCAGCCGGCTCACGCAGCACTACCAGATCGCCACTCCGGTGACGTCCTATCATCAGCATAACGAGCGAACCCGCGGCCCCGAATTGATCAGCCAACTGCAGGCGGGCAAATCGGTCGCCCTGGTTACCGACGCGGGGTTGCCCGGAATCTCCGATCCCGGTCAGATCCTGGTGCAATTGGCGCTGGGGGCCGGGTTGACGGTGGTACCGATTCCCGGGCCGACCGCCGCTTTGACGGCCCTGGTGGCATCGGGGGCCCCGGGCGACCGCTTCGTCTTCGAGGGCTTTCTCCCCCGCCGCGGGCGTGCGCGCAAGGCGCGCTTGGCGGAAATGGTCGCCGAACGTCGAACGGTTATCCTTTACGAGGCGCCGCACCGCCTGCTGCAGACCCTGGGGGACCTGGCCCAAGCGCTGCCCGAAAGGCCCATCACGGTTGCCAGGGAACTCACCAAGCACTTCGAGGAGTTCCTGCCTGGCGTGGCGTCCGAACTGTTGGCGCATTTCCGCCTGAACGCGCCCCGGGGGGAATTCACGCTGGTACTCCACTCGACCGCCCCGACCGACCCGGATCGGGGGAAGCGAGGCATATCGGAGGCCCTGGCCGAGCACCTGGAAGAGGTGGAGCGGCTCAGACGCGGGGGGGCTTCCCTCAAGGATGCGGTTCAGGAAGTGTCTACCCGGACCGGTCTGCCGAGGCGCCAGCTCTACCAGGCGGCGGCCCGGGCGGCCGGGGTAAATGAAACCGGGGGCGCTCCAGACGAGTGCCCCCGGGGTTAGGTCTTGCTTCAGGACCACACCGGCAACTAGAAGGCCGAGTGGGTATGAGTCTGGGCCTGCGACATCTCTGCGAGGCAATCGCGGCAAACGTTCTTGCCTCGGAAGTTCCGAACTTCGTTAGCGTTGCCGCAGAATACGCAGGCCGGCTCGTATTTCCGCAGGATGATCTTCTCACCATCCACGTAAATTTCGAGGGAGTCTTTCTCCTCGATATCCAGCGTCCGCCTGAGTTCAATGGGGATCACGACGCGCCCCAGTTCGTCTACCTTTCGGACGATGCCGGTCGACTTCATCATGGTCTCGCCTCCTCTCTACAGCGTTCGACAACAGCCCTGTATAGACGATACCAAAGATGCCAATATCAGTCAAGGTCTAGGATGAATAATTACTAGAATAAAGGGCGGAAGTGCGCGCAAGTTTTGCGTTTTGGACCTGCAAGTTTTGCGCCCTGGCAGGTTTCCAGTTGGAAGCTTCTGGTCGGTCCACCGGTCCGCTGTTTGGTTGACAACCGGTCCCAAGACCGGGTATACTCGGTGCAAGTCAAAATGCGAGGACGGGGAGAGAGTAGGCGGCAGGAAGGATTCCAGCGAGCCGGGGTTGGTGTAAGCCGGTGTCTCGCCTGCGCTGAACATGGCCCCCGAGCAGCAATCCGAAAGGGCGCCCGCGGGCGTTCCGAGGTAGGTAAGACGGTCGGTCCCCGTTACCGGGCCAGGGTATGAAGGCCTGGATCCATCCAGCGTACCCGTCGAGGCCGGCCGTGACGTCCGGCGAAAAGGGTGGTAACGCGAGCGCAACCTCGCCCCTGGTGGGCGAGGCTTTTTGCTGTTCAAGCCCGTTCAATTCCATCCGAGGGGGAGTGCAACCTTGTCCAGCGAGCGGTTTTACATCACCACGCCGATCTATTACCCCAGCAACAAGCTCCACATCGGCCACACCTACACCACCGTTGCGGCCGATGCCCTGGCCCGCTACCACCGGTTGCGGGGGCACGACACCTGGTTCCTCACCGGGACGGACGAGCATGGCCAAAAGATCGAACGAGCCGCCCGCGCCGCGGGCAAGGAACCCCTCGAGTTCATCGATGAAATCGTGGCCTGGATCAAGGAATTGTGGCAGGTGCTCCATATTACTTACGACGACTTCATTCGCACCACGGAGCCCCGCCACGAGCGGCGGGTGCAGGCCATGTTCCAGCAGCTCTACGACCAGGGCGACATCTATAAAGCGGAGTACGAGGGACTCTACTGCACGCAGTGCGAGGCGTTCTACACCGAGACGCAGTTGAAGGACGGCAACCGTTGCCCCGACCACGACGTCCCGGTGGAGAAGCTGCGGGAGGAAAGCTACTTCTTCCGCCTTTCACGGTATGCCGACCGGCTGTTGAAGCATATCGAGGCCACCCCGGATTTCATCCAGCCGGCATCCCGGCGCAACGAGGTGATCAGTTTCATCCAGCAAGGCCTCGAGGACCTCTGCGTCTCGCGGACTTCCTTCCGCTGGGGAATCCCGGTTCCCTTCGACCCCAAACACGTCATCTACGTCTGGATTGACGCTCTGGCCAACTACGCTACGGCGGTCGGGTATCCGGACGGAGAACTGTACCGCCGTTTCTGGCCCGCGGACGTGCACCTGATCGGGAAGGACATCCTGCGCTTCCACGCGATCATCTGGCCGATCATCCTGATGGCCCTCGGCCAGCCGCTTCCCCGTCAGGTGTATGGACATGGCTGGGTCCTGCTCGAGGGCGGCAAGATGTCCAAGGCCAAGGGCAACGTCATCGACCCCTTCACCCTGATCGACAAGTACGGGGTTGACGCCGTGCGCTACTTCCTGCTGCGCGAGGTTCCTTTCGGTGCCGACGGGGTCTATTCGGAGCACGCGCTCATTAACCGGACCAACGTGGACCTGGCCAACGACCTGGGGAACCTGCTTTCCCGCACCACCGCGATGATCGAGCGCTTTGCCGCCGGCCGGGTGCCGGAACGTTCCCCGGAGGCCGACGACGCCGAACTGGCGGGGCTGGCCGGGGAGGTGGTGCATGAGGTCGAGGATCACCTCTCCAGGTCGGAGCTTTCCAGCGCCCTGACCTCCATCTGGAAGCTGGTGGGGCGGGCCAACAAATATATCGACGAAACCGCTCCCTGGAACCTGGCCCGTTCCCAGGCTGACCGGGATCGCCTGGCGGCCGTGCTCTACAACCTGGCCGAGACGCTGCGGCTTGTAGCGGTGCTGTTGACGCCTTTCATGGTCCTCGCCCCGGAAAAGATTTATGCCCAGTTGGGGCTTGCCGCGGAGGATCCCCGGGCCGGCTGGGCTGTCGGCGCCCGATGGGGCGTCCTGCGGTCGGGGGTACGGGTGGACCGCGGTGAGCCGCTGTTTCCCCGGATCGAGGATGAGGCCGGGGACGCTGCCGTGGCGCCGGGGACGGGGACCCCAGTCGCCCAGCCGCAGCCGGAGTTGCTGAGCATCGAGGAGTTTAAACGGCTGGACCTCCGGGTGGCCGAGATTACCTCGGCCGAACGGATCGCCGGAGCCGACAAGTTGCTCACGCTGAGCCTGCGGGTGGGCGACGAGTCCAGGCAGATCGTTTCAGGCATTGCCAAGCACTACTCACCCGAAGAACTGGTGGGCAAGAGGATCATTCTGGTGGCCAACCTCAAGCCGGCCCGGATTCGGGGCGTGGACTCGGCCGGGATGTTGCTGGCGGCTTCAGACGGGGACCAGTTGGCCCTGGTGATCCCGGAACGGGAGATCCGGTCAGGGGCACGGGTCAAGTAGCGGGGATGGCAGAGTTCTTCGACACGCATGTCCACCTGGACTCTCCGCCGTTCCGCGGAGAGGTGGGGCAGGTAATCAGCCGCGCCCGCGCGGCGGGGGTCGGGTGGATGATCAATGTGGGCTGCGACGGCCCCTCCTCGCGGCGCTCGGTGCAGTTGGCGGAGGAGTGGGACGGCCTTTTCGCGGCTGTCGGCTACCACCCCCATGACGCCGGCGGCTTCACGCGCGAGAGCGCGGGCGAGTTGCGCCGGTTGGCCGGCCACCGCCGGGTCGTGGCCATCGGCGAGATAGGCCTGGACTTCTACCGCAATTTCTCCCCCCGCCCCGCTCAGGAGCAATGCTTCCGCCGGCAACTGGAACTGGCCAGGGAACTGAACAAGCCGGTGATTATGCACGACCGCGATGCCCACCTCGCGATGCTGGAGATCCTCCAGCAGGAACCCGTTCCAGCCGGTGGGGTCTTGCACTGCTTTTCAGGTGATTGGTCCCTGGCCACCCAGTTCCTGGAGCTGGGGTTCTACCTGGGATTGGACGGGCCGGTCACCTTCAGCAACGGGGGCCGCGCCCAGGAGGTCGCCCGTCGGATTCCCCTGGACCGCCTGCTGCTGGAGACCGATAGCCCGTACCTGACGCCGGTCCCGCATCGCGGCCGGCGTAACGAACCTGCCTATGTCACGCTGGTTGCGCGACAGGTCGCCCGGCTGAGAGGTGTGGCGGTGGAAGAAATCGCCGCGCGGACGCGGGGAAACGCGTGGCGCCTGTTCCGCTTGGCGGAGGTGACCGGGCACCCGTAGTTGTCCAGGTACCAGCGACATAGAATATGGGGGGCGCACTTTTTTGACAACCACCGGGCCTTTGGCTACAATTGCTGTGTGACGCGGGTTTCCGCCGTCGCCATCCATACTTTGGAGGTTCGTTAGTTGCGGTTGTTTATTGAAAAATTCAGGCGTTTTACCGGGCTCACCCGCATTGGCTATTTAGCGGTCCCGGTGATGGTGCCGCTGTTGGTCTGGGCGTCGCTCGGCCTGTTCAAGCCGGTGCCGCGGGGCGGCCCGGGAAAGACTGCCCAACCGGTCCAGTTGGCGGCCGCGCAACCGGACGCGGCCACCGAGGTGGACGTGGAGGACCGGCTCCGCGTTTACTACCGCACCGTGCGAGAGGAAGTCCCCTACGATGTGATTCGACGGGCGGATTCATCCCAGGAACGGGGCGCCCAGCAGGTAGCCCGCAGGGGGGCGACGGGAAGCAAGGAGATCACCGTCGTAGATACCTACCTCGACGGGAAACTCGTCAGCAGCGATCAGGTAGGGGAGCGGATCCTCCAGCCCCCGGTCACCGAGGTCGTAACCTATGGAACCATGGACACGGCTTCCCGCGGCGGGCAGACCTTTCGATTCCGCCGAGCGCTCTACCTGCGGGCCACCGCTTACACCGCGGGCAAGGAGTCGAACCCGGTCGGAGATGGCTATACCGCCACCGGCGTCCCCGCCAGGCGGGGAATAGTGGCCGTCGACCCATCCGTCCTACCCCTCAACACCCGCCTGTATGTGGAAGGCTACGGGTACGCAGTCGCAGCCGACACCGGAGGCGCGATCAAGGGACTGCGAATCGATTTGTGCATGGACTCGCTGCAGGAGGCACTGGACTTCGGCATCCGGCAGGTGAAAGTCTACGTTCTCGAGTAAAAAGGGGGCCGGGGCAGCCGGCCCCTTCCCTTCGGATCTGACTTCTCCAGCGGTGGTCCGGTCCCTCCTCTCCCGCTACGGGAAGCGGCCCACGCACCGGTGGGGGCAGAACTTCCTGGTCCACCGCCCCACCCTGGAGCGAATCGTCCAGGCGGCCGCTCCCGGAGGCGCAGATCTGGTGATTGAGATCGGACCGGGCCTGGGAACTCTAACCAGTGCCCTGGCCCTCCAGGCGGGCCGGGTCCTGGCGATGGAGTTGGACCGCGACCTGGAGAATTTACTGGCCGAAACCCTGGCAGGGCTGGATAACGTTGAGGTGCGCTATCAGGACGCCCTGGCGGTTGACTGGCGGCAACTCCTGGCGGTCGAGTTCGCCGCCGGACCCTGGCGGGAGGTCAAGGTAGTCGCCAATCTTCCGTTCTACCTGACCACTCCGATCATCACCCGTCTGCTGGAGGGGGAACTCCCCCTTACCCGGCTGGTGGTGATGGTGCAGCGGGAAGTGGCGGAGCGCTTTCTCGCGCTCCCCGGAAGCAAGGCCTACGGCGCGATAACCGTGCTGGTACGATACTTTACCGAGACCACCCCCGTAACCCGGGTTCCTCCCACTGCTTTCTACCCTCCTCCCAACGTTGAATCGACGGTCCTGGCCATGGAGGTCCGTTCCCGGCCTCCGGTGGATACTCCCTGGCGGGAGATGTCGCCCGTGATTCGAGGTGCCTTCGGCCAGCGACGTAAGACCCTGGCAAACGCCCTGGCCGCCGCCATGGGTCGGACCCGGTCGGAAATCGAGGCGGCATTGCGTCTGGCCGGAGTGGATCCGCGGCGGCGGGGGGAAACCCTGTCGCTCGGTGAATTCGCCGCGGTTACCGGCGCGCTCAAGACCGATTGTGCCGGATCCCCCAGCCACGGCCCCGACGGAGGTCCGCAATGAAGGACGTCTTCATCAGCCCTACCAAAGGGAAGCTGAGTTTCGAGCGGATGTTCGACGACCTGGTGGCCTACATCAACGAGGAGCCCGACCTAAAGTGCAAGATTATCATCGGGACTGATTCGCACACGCGGGACGACCTCTGCTTCGTGACCGCCATCGTTGTTCATCGGGTGGGCAAAGGGGCCCGCTACTACTACAAGAAGCGGACCCAGCGGAAGATCGCGAGCTTGCGGCAGAAGATTTTCTATGAAACCAGCCTGAGCCTGGCGACCGCCGGCAAGTTGGCCGAATTGTTGGCCTTGCGCGGGCTGGCCAAGGCCGAGGTGGAGATCCATCTGGATGTGGGGGAGAAGGGCGAAACGAGGGATCTAATCAGGGAAGTCGTAGGCATGGTGGTAGGAAGCGGTTTTGATGCCAGAATCAAGCCGGACTCCTACGGGGCTTCCAAGGTGGCGGACAAGCACACAAAATAGCGCAGATGGACCATCTTAGCTATTGACGGTATTCGGCCTTCTCTGGTATAATCTCTGTTTTCTTGACGGTCAAGGATGCCGGGTGGTATAATCAAAATTGCATTGGTAAGCCCCGGGGAAGGAAGTGGTGGCCCATGGCTATAAAGAGTGTGCTCACTGACATCAAGCGCGACCTGGATTCGCACGTTGGCGAGCGGATCCGCCTGAAGGCCAACAAGGGTCGCAGGAAGGTTGTGGAGCGGGAGGGGGTCCTGGAAAAGACCTACCCGAACATTTTTATTGTGAAGCTTCAGGAGACTGATACCGGCGAACGCCGGGTTTCGTATAGTTATGCCGACCTCCTCACGGAAGCGGTTGAACTGGTGGTTTTCGGTGAGAAGGGCGAATGCCGGATCGAGGCTCATGCGCGGTAGGTCGTAGTCGGTCGGCCGCTTGACAGATATCAGATATTCCACGGCTTCCTGCCCGGCAGGGAGTCTTTTTTTTATCCGGGGGCAAACTACCCTAACGGTTCGAAGGGGAGGGCCGGAGACGTTTTGGGAGGCAAGGTGCGCGGCTGGCTGATGATCATCGGGGGGCGAGAGGAGAAGGAGGGTGAATGCCGCATCCTGGGGCGGCTGGTGGACTTGGCGGGGGGCCATGCCGCCCACCTCCTCATTCTGACCACGGCGGCCGAGCAGGGTGGACGGGTCGGGGAGGAATACCGGGCTATTTTCCGGCGGCTCGGCGCCAGTGAAGTCTCCGTGCTCCACCTGAACCGCCGCGAGCAAGCCAACCAGACCGCGGCGGCGGAAACCCTGCGCGCCGCCAGCGGAATCTTCTTCACCGGGGGTGACCAGCTCCGTATTACCAGCACCCTCGGGGGAACCCTGGTTTACGAGACCTTGCACCGCCGCTACCAGGAAGGGGTCGTCATCGCCGGGACGTCGGCGGGAGCTTCGGCCATGAGCGGGGCGATGATCGTGGGTGGCGACGGTGAGAGCGTGCCCCACAAGGCTGCCTTGCAGATGGTCCCGGGCATGGGGCTGCTGGAGGAAGTGGTGATCGACCAGCACTTCGCCCAGCGGGGGCGAATCGGCCGCTTGCTTGCCGCCGTGGCGCAGAACCCGTTCATCCTGGGGGTCGGGGTGGATGAAGACACGGCGATGGTGGTGGAGCCGGACGGGACGTTCAGCGTCGAGGGATCGGCGACGGTCACGGTGGTGGATGGCAAGACCCTCACCTACAGCAACGCTTCGGAATCCCGGCCCGACCAACCCTTGGCCCTGACCAACGTCACGCTGCACGTACTCCCGCGCGGGTACCGTTTCGACCTCGCCAACCGCCTGCCTTTGCCGGGCGGTGAATAGGACTGCGTTGACCTGGCAAGGCTAGGGAGGATTGCCCGGAATTGGCGTACGGCCGAAGATCGAGGAGGCAGGATTCGGTGCTGCACATAGTGCGGATGGCGGTCCTGGACGGACCTAACATCCACAGTCACTACCCCGTGGTCCAGATGGAGGTGGAACTCGGGGCGCTCGACGTTCTAACCCGGGAATTTGGAGACTTCAACGACCGGTTGCTGGCGGTGCTGCCCTCGCTGAGGGAGCACTACTGCTCCTTGGGCAGGCCGGGGGGGCTGGTCGAGCGGCTGAAGGAAGGAACTTATCTGGGACACGTGCTTGAGCACGTGACCCTTGAACTACAGGCGTTGGCAGGCTTCGAAGTGGTCTACGGAAAGACCCGTTCCCGCGGGGAACCGGGCCGGTACATCGTGGTGTACGAATATCAGGCCCGCGAAGCCGGGCTCGAGGCCGGGCGCGCGGCGGTCCGCCTGGTCACGGACCTGCTGGCGGGTGGCGAGCCGGATAGCCGGCTGATCGCGCAAGACCTTCGCCGGCTCGCCGGGCGGACGGAACCGGGGCCGAGCACGGCGGCCATCCTGGCCGCAGCCAAGCTCCGGGGCATTCCGGCCCTGCGACTCAGTGACGGCAACATGTACCAACTGGGGTACGGCTGCCGGCAGCGCCGGATTGAGGCCACCATCACGGGGTCCACGTCCTGTATCGGGGTGGACGCCGCCGCGGACAAGAGCCTCACCAAGAAACTGTTGAGCCAGGCCAGCATCCCGGTTCCCGCGGGCGGCGTCGCTGATTCCGAGGGCGACGCCGTGACGCTGGCCAGGCGGCTGTGGGCGGCGGGCTACCCGGCGGTGGTATTGAAGCCCGAGAGGGGAAACCAGGGCAAGGGGGTCACACTCAATCTGCACCGGGCAGCCGAGGTGCGGGGAGCCTACAGGCTGGCCCGGAAGTTCGGGCCGCGGGTGTTGGTGGAGAACCAGGTAAGTGGCCGGCACTACCGCCTGCTAGTGGTCGGCGAACGGGTGGTGGCCGCCGCGGAGCGGGTCTCGGCCTACGTCACCGGTGACGGCCGGCATACCATCGAGGAACTGGTGGAACTGGCCAACAGGGACCCCCTGCGCGGGGAGGGGCATGAAAAGCCGTTGACGCGGATAGTCATCGATCCCCTGGTCAGGTTCACCCTTGCCCGGCGGGGGCTCACGCCCGACGACCGGCCGGCGCTGGGGGAGGTGGTATACCTCAGGGAGAACGCGAATCTCAGCACCGGCGGGATCGCCATCGACGCCACGGACGAACTGCACCCGGAGAATGCCTCCCTGGCCGTGCGCGCCGCCCGAACGGTGGGGTTGGACGTCGCGGGCGTCGACCTGGTCGCCCCGTCCCTGGACCAGCCGCTGACCGGGAGCGGGGGAGCCTTGATCGAGGTCAACGCCGCCCCCGGCGGACGTAGAGCGCCCTGCCCC
>JAJYMS010000105.1 GCA_021786825.1 Bacillota bacterium
CGCCTTCTTCTCCAGGAAATCGAGCAGGTCGACCAGTTTCTCGACAAAGCCGCCGGGCATGTCGTTGCGCACCCCGCCGATGCGCAAGTAGTTGTAAAGGAGCCGCGCGCCGGTAAGCTGCTCATAAAGATCGTACAGGGTCTCCCGTTCCCGAAAGGCGTAGAGAAAGGGAGTCACCGCGCCGAGGTCCAGGGCGAAGGTTCCGAACCACAGCAGGTGGCTGCAGACGCGCTGCATCTCAGCGGCGATGACCCGGATGTACTCGGCGCGTTCGGGCACCTCCACCCCCAGTAGCTTCTCTACCGCCAGGGCGTAAACCCATTCGTTGGTGATCGCCCCCAGGTAGTCGGTCCGGTCGGTGTAGGGCATCACCATCGGATAGCTCTTCGATTCGGCAAGCTTCTCGAAGCAGCGGTGCAGATACCCGATGTCTGGCTGGGCGGTGACGATGGTCTCGCCGTTGAGCTTGGCGATCACCCGCAAAACCCCATGCGTGCTAGGGTGCTGTGGGCCCACGTTCAGCAGCAATTCGCGCTCCCGCTGGAGGTCGCCCGCCGGGGCGGCCGGCATGGCTTCAGCCACGGGGTTCACCTCCGATGCCTCGATTGTAATTCTCCAAGGTCACCACAGGCCGCGGCGCACGCTTATCGACGAAGTCCTTCAGCAGCGGATGACCCCCCTGCCAGTTTTCGGGCAGGAGGATGCGCCGCAGGTCGGGGTGGCCCAGGAAGCGGATCCCGAACATATCAAAGGCCTCGCGCTCGTGCCAGTTGACCGTCGGCCAGACCGAGGTCAGGCTCTGCACCTCGGGGTTGTCGCGCGGGACCTCGGTGCGCAGCGAGACCACCGGCTCCTTGGGTTGCATGCGAAAGATCTGCGCCACCAGTTCGAGCAGGTTCTCCGCCTTGCGGTCGACCGCGGTGACCGAGGCGCAGTAACTGAATCCCGCGCTCTTCAGCCGCTCGGCCGTCACCAGCAGCTCCGTCGCGGGGACCTTGACCACGATCTCCCCCTGTGGGGTCGTCTCAACCGCCGCCGACGGCACGGCTTCGCGGACGATCTCCTCCAGCGCCAACTAGCTCAACCTCCCCTGCTTCTTGGGCAGCCCTTCGCCCTTGATCTTCTCTTGTAGCTGAAGGGCGGCGTACATCAGCGCCTCGGGGCGGGGCGGACAGCCGGGAAGGTAGATGTCCACAGGGACGATCTTATCGACTCCGGGGACCACGTTGTAGGCGTCGTGGTAAGGACCGCCGTTGGAGGCGCAGGCTCCCATGGCGATCACCCAACGCGGTTCGGCCATCTGATCGTACAGGGCCTTAAGCCTCGGGGCCATCTTCTCGGTGACGGTCCCGGCCACGATCATGAGATCGGACTGCCGGGGAGAGGCCCGGAAGATCATTCCGAAGCGGTCGAAGTCAAAACGTGACGCGCCTGCCGCCATCATCTCGATGGCGCAGCAGGCAATGCCGAAAAGCATGTACCAGATCGAGGACTTGCGTCCCCAGTTCACCAGCTTCTGCAAATTGGTGGTAACAACGCCAGGGATATGTTCGTTCTCCAGGATCAAACCCATTGCAACACCTTCTTCTTCCACGCGTAAAGTAGGCCGACGGCCAGGATGACCAGGAAGATGATCATCTCTACGAAAGCAAAGACCCCTAGATCGCGGAAGACCACGGCCCAGGGATACAGGAAGATGGCTTCCATGTCAAAGACGAAGAACGTGAGGGCGAAGACAAAGTAACGGATATGGAAGTTGATCCGAGCATCGTGGAAGGGCTCCTCGCCGCACTCGTAGGTCGACAACTTCTTGGCGTAGGGCCGGCGGGGTGCCAGGAGGGCGCTGATCCAGAGCGTCACCACCACCATCCCCGCGGCCACCAGACCGAATATAGCCACGTCCAGGTAGTTATCCAAAAAATCATTTCCCCCCTTGTGAGTTACAGTGCGAACAAGCGCGGCCACGATTAACCCACGGCCGACCACGCGCCAATAGGCCGCAATAATTATACACGTCGCCCGAAATCGAAGTCAACGACGGCCTAACCTCGTCTCTTCTTGGTCTTGTTGCCGCCACCCCGGCCGGGGCGGCCGAAGAGGGGACCGGTGCCCTTGGGTATCTTGAAGCGGCGGACGATCTCCTCGACCGCCTTGCGGTGCGAGTCGACCACCAGCAGTTCGCAGAGGCCCGAGTTGAACAGCGCCTTATCACCCTTAAACAGCAGGATGTCTCCCTGCCACCGGTACTCCTTGACCCGGCCCCAGGGCATGAAGGAGGTCTCCAGAAACCCGGCTCCAGGCCGCAGCAGGACGACCACCCAGGAGAGGATGCCAACCCCGCCGACGGTCACTGCATAGCTGGCCGGCACGAACCAGGCCAGGGTGCCCAGCACCAGGACGGGGGGCGCGATCATCGCCGCGGCAAAGCCGCTGAAACCCGCGAACCGGGACCAAAAGGAACCTTGCCCCTGGAAAAGTGATATCACCAGGGCGTAAAGCACCACCCAACTGACGACGGTAAAGGCGTAACTGGAGACTCTGGCCCTCAGGTAACGATTCCAGGCGGCCCGGCTGACCGTCCACTGGGTCAGGACCTGCCCGGCCCCCAGTTGCGCGTTGACCGCCTGCCGCCGCAGGACCATCACGCCGATCGCGACCGCGATCAGGATGGCGCTGGACGAGGCGACCGGGACCCATAGATCTTTCCAGGCATAGGGCAAACGAACCATCCTCCTCGAGCCTAATATTCCACCCCTGGCCAGGCTTCTCCTTTTGGGCGATACTCGTTAGGCTCCCCCAGCAATTCCTCGCAGGCCCGCCCGGCCGGTCCGACGTGCTCCGGGGGTACGAAAACGTAAAACCGCCAAAGGTTCTCGTACTGCTCCTCCAGGGACCGCACCTCCCCCGCCGGGCCGGGGTCGAGGGTGTTCAGAGGGCGGATCCCGCCGCGGGAACGCACCAGCGCCCCCGCCTCCTTGAAGAGGGATTCCGGCGGGCAGCAGACCGCCACCTGGTGCTCCCCCAGACCCAGGGTGCGGGCCAGTTGGCGTTCCAGCTCCACCCGCTCGGGGCCCGGCCCGGCGTAGCGCTCGATGAGCTCCAGCCGCCGCGGCCGGCCCACCGTGGCGCTGGAGAGGATGTAGGCGCGTTTCAGCAGCCGCCGCCCCTCGACCGCCTCCACCAGTAGCGCGGCGGGCGAACCGGGACCGCCGAGGGCCTTCAGGAACTGCGGCAGCGTCTGGTCCGAGAGATCCCAGAGTTGGCGCTCCTCCAGGCCGTCGTCACGGGCCAGTTCCACCGCCCGCGAGATCATCGCGCCGGAGGCGATTTTGGCGTGGTGGGTGTAGACCCGCTCGGTCAGGAAATATCGCAGGCGCAACAGATGCATGATTTCCGAGCGGGCGTCGGGCCGTTCCATCTCGTGCTTGACGAGGTTCAAGGCCAGTTGCCCGTCGGCGATCAGAAAGTGGGCGAAGATCCGGTCATCGTAGTTGTGGCTGAGCCCGGCGAAGTAGGCGTCGCGGCGCAGGTAATCAAGCAGGTCGGCGTCTACGCAACTTGAGATGAGCTGGGCCCGCCACGCCTGCCCCGGAGAGGGCTCCGGGGAGGGGCTGAGCAGCTTCAGGACCGGTCCGAGCACCCCGTGGCGCCGGAGGATCTCGCCCAGGGCGCTGTCCACCACGAAGTGTTGGAGCCGGTGCCCGGAATCATGGCGGGGAAAAATCCGCCGCTCGTCCTCGAAGGTGTGCCCGAAGGGGATGTGGGTGACGTCGTGCACCAGGGCCGCCGCGGCCACCACGAGGCGGTCCTCGGGGGAGGGGGGGAATCCGACGCGCTCCAGCGAGTCCATGATCCGCTTGGCTGTCGCCATGGTGCCAAGGGAGTGCTCAAAGCGCGTGTGCACGCAGCCCGGGTAAACGAGGCAGGCGGTGCCGGTCTGCTTGATCCCTCTCAGGCGTTGCAACTGCGGCGTGTCGAGGATTTCGCGCTCCTCCGGGCCGACTTCGATGTCCCCGTGGACGGGGTCGCGAACGATCAACTGCTGACCCCCCTTCCCGTGACAAAACTTGAACGGACGAAGCCATTATGGCCTACGTCCGTCCAAAGCACAACCTGTCTGGAGGGAATCGGCTGGGGAGGGAATCAGCCCCCCTTGAGGGATTTGAGGATCAACTGAGCCAACTCCTCCTCCCCCGCGGCGCTAAGCTGCTCGGGGGGGATGTCCTGCGCCAACTCCACCAGCGCCCGGATCACCACCGAAGGATCCAGTGCCAGGCCGGCGACCGTGGCCACCTCCTTGACCCATTGCACCTGGTCGGAGTACAGGAACACCCCCATGTGGATCGGCTTGCGAACCGCGGGGCGAACCTTCGGTGGCGCCACGCCTGCCGGCGGCGAGGGAGGTGTCGGCTCGGCCGCTGACGCGGGCGGCGGAGCCGCGGTTTGCAGCGCGGCCGCAGCCTCGGTGGCGGCGCTGCCGGCAGCAGGGGCGGGAGCGGCCGGTTGGCCCGCCCCCGCCTGCTGCGCCTCGTCCCGGCTCAGCCTCCACTGTTCACGCGCCAGGTTGATGATGTTCTGGTCCTTGTCCGTCCCGTCTTTGATGACCATCGAGAAGTACTGGACCGCGTCTTTGTAGTTGCCGATCCGGCGGGACAGTTCTCCAATGAGGTAGGCCATCATGAGAGGGGACATCCGTCCCTCCGACTCCGTCTGGAAAGCCGTGCGGTAAGCGTCGAGGGCCTTCTCAAGGTACTCCCGCTCGCCCTGGTCGCCCCTGGCGCGGTGCGCCCATGCGGTCTTCAGGTACAAGCTGGCCAGGGCTCCCGCACGCCCCCTCCGGGCCTGCGTGCAAAAGATGGCTTGGTCATAGGCCGCCAGTGCCTTGATAAAATCGCGTTCTCCGGCGACATCCGGGACCGGGTGCCCCTTGAGCGCGTCCCCCAGCAACTTGCGCTCGGCCTGAGACACCTCGGCGAACCCCGGGTCGCCCGCAGCGTAGCCGCAGTACGCGCAAACCCAGACGCTGTAGAAGCTCGGGTCGAAGCCCCCCTCGTAGCGAACGTAAAAGTCCGCGTCCCTTCCCTCCACGGGGAGGGCGGACTTGCGGACCTTCCAAACCGGGAATTTCCGGCCGCACACCGGGCAAAGCGTCTCGAGCCTGTACAAGAGCTTCTCGGTCTCAACCATCAAGACGCAGCCTCCCGTCAAGGATAGACCTACCCTTCGACCGCCCGCGCTTCCTCCGCGGCTTCCTCACCGGGGGCCGGTTCGATACCGACGACCAACAGACCGGTAGCCTTTCCTCCCCGGTCGAGGAGAGGCGAGACTTCGCACGTCAACCACAAACCGGCGCCAGCCGCGGGGTAGGGAAGGCGGCAGCGCTGGGGGTGCCCCTGCAGCGCGAGCCGGTAGACCCGCTCCGCCACGATCCTTTCCAAGGGGCCGAGGAAATCCAGCACCGACCGGTCGCGGGCCTTCTTCCACGAGGCGCCCCCGACCTCCTCCGCCAGGCGGTCCCAACGGAGGTTGGCTCCCGTCAGCGTCAGGGCGGGACTCAGGGTGTAGACCAGCAGCGACGTGGAGGCCAGGATGCTATCGCAGTACTCGCGTGCCCTGCTCAGGTCACTGCGCAGTTGGTCAAACTGAAAGAGCCCCGCCAGCAAGACCAGAACGAGGAATAAGTGCTCCGGCAGCGGAAACTCTCGCCCCCCACCCTGGCCAGGCAGGAACCGGTTGGCCCACTCCCAGATCGCGAACAGACTGAGGACCGCCAATCCTTCCCCAACCACCCGCCGGTAACGCCGCCACACTCTGGATCCCCCCCGCTCCAGCCGCACCAATGGATTGTAGGCACAATTATGCAACTTGACGTGCCATTTGTCCAGGTGGCGCACAGGCGGGCCGGGGGCGCCCCATGTCGAAAAATGGGAGCCCCCGGCGCGTGAGGGGAGGGATGCAGGTGGTCATGCCAGGGTCAACTGGCGATGGTACTCTTGGCTGCGGGTCGGCGCAGCAGCGGCAGGATGAAGCGGTCGAGGCCCAGGTAGCCGGCGTTGGCGCCGGCGGCCACCAGCAGCACGCCGAGCAGGAAGTACATCGGGTTGACACCGGAACTGCCGGCCATCATGAAGGCGAAGTTCATGAAGGCGCCAAAGAAGGCGGCGACCGCGGTGACGGCCCCGAGGATCAACGCGATCCCCACCAGGGTCTCCCCGACGCTCACCAGGTAGCTGAAGAGTTTGGCGTTGGGAATGGCGAATCCCTGGATAAAGGATTTGTACCAGCCGTAGGCCAGGTCGGGATGAGCCCCGGCCACCCGGGTCTTCAGCACGCCCTGGAAGTATCCGCCAATGGCCGTTCCCGCCTTGGCGCCGATCCAGAGTCCCTGCGGGTTGTTGAGCTTCTCCCAGCCGGCTTCCAGCCACTGGTAGCCCAGGTACAGGCGGACAACCAACCAGATCACGCTGAACTTTCGATCGGTAAATAAGGACCGCATGATAATTCCTCCTCTTTCTCCATCCGGCGGGACGTTCCCGCCTCTTTTCGACTCTATTCTACATGCGGTCCCTAATAACAGGAATCAGTTTAGAACCCTAACTTTTCCTAGGGTGAAGGCCTTATTGGCTTTAGACTCGGCTGAGTATTCCTCCACCTCTTACCGCCCCTCCCCCGGGCCCGGGCCGTTGAGTTCAATCAGCCCGTGGCGAATGGCGTACTTCACCAGTTCCACCCGGTCGTGGATGTTCAGCTTCTCCATGATGTTGCTCCGGTGAGCCTGCACCGTCTTGATGCTGATGAAGAGCCGGTCCGCGATCTGCTGGTTGGTGAGCCCTTCGCCGATCAACCGCAGAACCTCAAGCTCCCGTTCGGACAGCGTCCCGCGGGGGTCCTGCCCCCCGGACGGCGGACCCTGCCCCCCTACCCCCCGCCGGAGGTAGTCCTGGATCAGCATCTTGGCCACCGAGGGATAAAGGAAGGAGTTGCCCTCGTAAACGGCCCGGATAGCCGAGACGAGTTCCGAGGTGGCGGTTCGTTTCAACACGTAGCCCGAGGCTCCGGCCTCCAGGATCGGCAGAACGTAGTCCTGGTCCTCGTACATGGAGAGGATCAGGACCTGGATCTCCTTATCCTCGGCGCGGATCCGCCTGGTCGCCTCCAGGCCGTTCATCCCCGGCATGGCGATGTCCATCAGGACGATGTCCGGCCGCAGTTCGTGGGCTTTGCCCACGGCTTCCTTTCCATCACCCGCCTCGCCGACCACCTCGATGTCCGGCTGCGCGGACAGCAGCAGGCGGATCCCCTCCCGCAGGATGGTGTGGTCGTCCGCCAGAAGCACCCTGATCTTCGCCATCTCTACACCCCCGCCAACGGCAACTCGGCCCGGACCTCGGTCCCCTGCCCGGGGGCCGATTTGATGGACAGGTGGCCGCCCAGGAGCGTCAGTCGCTCCCTCATCCCCAGGAGTCCCAGGCCGCGGCCCGTCCCCGGCTGCTGGCCGGCGACCCCTGCGGTCACGAAACCTTGCCCGTTGTCCTGAATCCGGAGGAAGATCCGGTCCCGCTGTCGCTCCATGACCAGGTCTACCCGCGTCGCCCGGGCATGTTTCAGGATGTTGCTGGCGGCCTCCTGCAGGACGCGGTAAAGGGCCGTCGTCTGGTCTGACGTCAGATACCCCAGGTCGCTGGGAAGTCGCAGGGTGGTCTCGACCCCGCTCTTTTCCAGCTTCTCCCGCATCAGCCACCGGATCGCCGGGATGAGCCCCAGATCGTCCAGGATGGAGGGCCGGAGTTCATAGATCAACCGGCGCAGGTCGGTCAGGGTGCGCACTACCAGTTCCTTTAGCTGCGCCACCTTTTCCACCGTGCCGTGGTTGGTCTGGTCCAGCTCCCCCTCCATCATCTCCATTCGGATCAACAGGGTGGTCAGGGCCTGGCTGGTCTCGTCGTGCAACTCCCGGGCGATCCTGATCCGCTCGTCCTCCTGGGCCCGCAGGATCAAGGAGGAGAACTTGCGGCGGTACCCTTCAAGCTGGTCCAACACGGCGTTAAACACGCTGGCCAACTGGTATACCTCCCGGTCGCGCGCGTGCAGCCCGGCGCGGGCCTCCAGTTCCCCGTCGCGGACGCACTGCATCACCCGGAGAAGGTCGTAGAGCGGCCCGAAAGCCGCCCGCATCAGCAGGTAGTTGACGGCCACGGAAGCGCACGCCCCCGCCACCACGAAGAGGAATACCAGTTGTTCCTGGTAGCGGCCCGAAAGCAGCGACGAACTGAGGGTCCCCACCATGGTCCCGAACACGATGATCACCGCGTTGGCGATGATCACCTTGCCGAACAGGGAAGGCACTCCTCCCACCCAGGTACTGCCCTCTCGGGGCATCAGCCTCACCCCCCGTGATTGTGGGCGTGGTCGCCCGCAGGGTCCGGCAGAACCGGGGGCCCCCTCCGGGACCTTTTCGCCGGTCAGCCGCATGGTTCCTCCCGGCGGGGCGAACTTCAGGGCGTTCGCCTGGTAGCGGCGACGCTTTTCCTCGTCGGCGACGACGCCGGCGCGCCAAGCTTCCGCGAAGCCCTGGAGGGAGGTGATGGGGGTCCGGAGTCCGTGGGAAACCGAGGCCGCCAGTTCGCGGATCAGGGGGGCCGTCGCGTTTCGGCAAGATGATATTCAGGACGGCCAACCGGTAGCTCCGGGAGGTGCGTTTTGTGTCGAGCGATTCCTGTTGGAACTAAGAGGAAAACCGACCAGATGCCGTCGAAAACATCTAGCACATGGATTAAGAATTCTGGGAGGAGAGCCTACCATGGCGCGGGTCTTGATCGTGGACGACGAGCCCAGCATCCTGGAGTTGCTTGACCTGGCGCTGGCGGGCGAGGGCTACGAGGTCCTGCGCGCCGCCAACGGCAACGAAGCCCTGGAGAAAGCTGAATTGGCCGACGTGGTGCTCCTTGACGGGATGCTTCCCGGCATCACCGGCTGGGAAGTTTGCCGCTTGCTTAAATCAAGGCCCAGGACCCAGCACCTGCCGGTGATCATGATCAGTGCCATGGCCCAACAACTGGACGTCGACCGGGGCCGCGTCGCCGGCGCGGACGACTATATCACCAAACCCTTCGACCTGCAGGAGGTCCTGGAAAAGGTGGCGCAGGCCCTGAAGGGTTCTTCCGCCCAGCAGCCGGTGCTGGGACGGGCCGCCTTCAGCAGCTAGGCCAGGGCCGGCACCACAGCCGTCGCTTCCCGAACCCTGATCATGCGCGGACCTCCCCCAGCTCGATCGCCGGGTCTAGCCTTCCCTGACGGTCGACGCCACGGCCTCAATGTGGGACGTCTGCGGGAACATGTCCACCGGCTGAACCTCCCGCAGGGCGTAGCCCCGGGATGCCAGGGCGGCCAGGTCGCGGGCCAGGGTGGCGGGGTTGCACGAGACGTACACAAGCCGGTCCGGGGCCATCCGCGCGAAGGCTTCCAGGGCCGGGAGGCCGGCCCCCTGGCGGGGAGGGTCGAGGACCACCACCTGGGGCCGGAGTCCCTCCGCAAGCAGCCCCCGGGCCGCCTCTTCCACCGGCCCGCACCGAAACTCGGCGTTTTCGATCGCGTTCAGCCAGGCGTTGGCCTTGGCATCCTCCACCGCCTCCGGGACAACCTCCACGCCGATGACCGCGGCGGCGTGACGAGCGAGGTAGAGGGCGATGGTCCCGACCCCGGCGTAGGCGTCGAGAACCGTCTCCCGGCCGGTCAGGCCGGCGTAGTCCAGGGCCCTGGCGTAAAGCACCTCGGCCTGGGACGGGTTCACCTGGAAAAAGGACCGGGGGGAGATGAGGAACCGCAGCCCGCCGAGTTCGTCCTCGATGGCCGGCTGGCCGGCCAGGATGCGGGTCTCATCGCCCAGGACGACGTTGGTCCGGGCCTGGTTGACGTTCTGGGCCACGCTTACCACGGCCGGCGCGGCGGCCATCAACGCGCGGGCGAACTCCTCCCCCCGCGGCAAGTGACGCCCGTTGGTCACCAGCACGGCCATCGCCTGGCCGGTCCGCCGGGCCACCCGGGCCAGGATGTGCCGAACCAGCCCCCGTCCGGTGCGCTCGTCGTAGACGCTGTAGCCGAAGGTCTCGACCAGTCGCCTGGCTGCCGCCAAAATCTCGTTGTTGACCGAGTGCTGGATCAGGCACCCCGGCGCGTCGATCACCCGGTGGGTCCCCCGGGCGTACAACCCGGCGATGACCCGCGGCCGGCCTGTCGGTATGAGGCTCAACCCCACCGGGAACTGGGCCTTGTTGCGGTATCCCCAGGGGTCGGCGGCGCCGATGGCGTCCTTCACCACCCCCGGGTCGAGGTGGGCGATGCGTTCTATGGCGTCCTTGACTTGGCGCGTCTTCAGGCGGAGTTGCTCAGGGTAGGCGATGTGCTGCAGTTGGCAGCCGCCGCAGGCGGAGACGACGGGGCAGGCGGGCTCGACGCGGGCCGGCGACGGACGGAGCACCGCGGCGACGGTCCCGCGGGCGTAGTTTCGGCGGACCTCGGTGATCCGGATCTGAAGGTGGTCGCCCGGCACACCGCCCGGCACGAAGACCGCCATTCCCGCGGCCCGGCCCACCCCCTCCCCGGCTTCGCCCAGGCCGGTGATCCCCAGCTCCACCAGCTCCCGCGGGCTGAGCCCTTCCGACACGTTCTACCTCCCCGCCGCTAGTCGGCCGCGCCGGCGTCGATGTGTTCGAGCATCTCGCGCAAAAAGCCGCCCACGGTGGCCAGGGTGCCAGGCTCGACGTTGGCGGCGACATCGGTGTGCCAGTGCCAGTTGGGCAACCGGCGGTGTTCGTCTTCGGCGCGCAGGCTGATCACCCGCAGTCCGCGGCTGAGGGCCACCTGAGCGTCGGTTAGCATGATGGTGTTGGGCACTCCCTCCACCCCCCACTCGGGGTGCGTCCGCGCCACCCTTCCGGCGACGGCAACCAGCCGCTCGTCGCAGGGGGTGACCCCCAGCATCCCCTCGCCGGTGGTGTACTTGGGCCGCCCGGTGCCCAGATTGTCCAGGTTGATGAAGAGGGCCGACCGCAGTTCCTCCCCGTGGGCCTTGAGGAAGGCCGTCATTCCCACCAGCCCGACCTCCTCGCAGCCGGTGGCGACCGCCCAGACCTCCGAGGTTGCCAGGGGCCGCCGGCCCAGTTCGGCCGCGGTGCCCAGCAGCACGCTCACCCCCGAGGCGTTGTCGTTGGCCCCCGGGGTGTAGCGGCCGAAGCTTTCGCGGTGGGCCAGCAGCGCCAGGCCGAAGGCCAGGTAGGCGGCGAAGGGCAGGCCCGCCAGGGCCACCCCCCGCGGGCTGTTGAGGGCCATGCCGAACACGGCCGCGACAGGGACCGCCAAGAGAGCCACCGCCGAGGCCAGGAAGGTCTGGCGGAAGTACCGCACCTGCTTGGGTTCGAACATCAGCGCCGAGCGGGCGGTGTCGTAGTGCGCCAGCAAGACCACGGTCCGGCGCGGTTCCCGCGATTCGCCCGGAAGGTTCCGGGCCCAGAAGCGGGCGACCACGTTCTGGCTGGGGCGCTGGGGCAGGACGCGGCCGACCGAGAAGCGCGCGTTGTTGTCCCCCCAAAACAGCAGCGCGGCCGCCCCGCCCAGGGCCAGGGCCAGGCCCGCGTTGTACCAGAGCGCCACGGCGCCCAGCAGTCCCAGCAGGTAGATCAGCCCATAGGCGTGGGAGAAGGAGGTGTGGGACCGGAAGGGTTCCAGCGCCACTTCCCCGCCCGCGGCCCGCAGCTGGGCCGCCACGTACTCCGCCGCGCGCCGTTCCCCGGCGGTGGTGGAGCCCCGTGGGCCGATGTCCTCCGACAGGGCGCGCACATGGCGCATGTAGTCGGGCGTGCCCACGTCTTGCATGTTCACGCCCCCGCGGGTTTGCGGAGGGGTACGCAGCAGATGAAACGAAGCGTCTCCGCGCCCGTGTTCTTGAGCTGGTGCGGCTCGTCAGGCGGGATGTCCAGGACCGCCCCCGGCCCGAAGGGCCGTTCGCCGTCGGGCCCGGTCACGGTGCCCTGCCCGGCGATGATGAACATCTCCTGTTCGTACCAGTGGGAGTGGCTGGGGCTGAAGCCCCCCGGCTGCACCTCGAAGACCCGCATGGCGAAGTTCGGGGCCC
>JAJYMS010000149.1 GCA_021786825.1 Bacillota bacterium
CTTGCTTCGTGACCCTGGCGGCCTCCAGCCGATATCCGGAGAGCCGCAGCCGGGCCAGTTCCCTTTCCAACTGTGCCGGTTCCAGACCCAGGTCGATCAGGCAGCCGAGGAACATGTCCCCGCTGACGCCGGCAAAACAGTCGAAGTAGGCCACCCGCCCGCCTTCCGCCCTCGCCGCCGTTTCCTTCTTCATCCCGCGAGAACCTCGTTCATACTGCCGGTACGGTACCCCTGCAAGTCCAGGCTCACGTAGTTGAAACCCAACTGGCGGAGCCCGTCCACAATCGACTCCCGCTGCTCCAGTAACCGGGCCATGTCGGCCGGGAGTACCTCGATCCGGGCGATCTCGCCGTGGTGACGAACCCGAAACTGGCGGAAACCGGACTTCCACAAGACATTCTCCGCCGCCTCTACCTGGGCCAGCTTGTCGGCGGTAATCGCCGAGCCGTAGACGAAACGAGAGGCCAGGCAAGCGTAAGACGGCTTGTCCCAGGTGCGAAGGTTCAATCGCCTGGACAGTTCCCGGATGTCAGCCTTGGTAAGCCCCGCTTCCTTGAGCGGTGCCCGAACCCCCCACTTCCCGGCCGCCTGCGCCCCGGGCCGGTGGCCCAACTGGTCGTCAAGGTTCTCGCCGTACGCCAGCCACTTGATGCCGTGTTGCCGGGCCACTTCCGCCAGGTGACTGAACAGTTCAGACTTGCAAAAATAACAACGGTCGCTGGGATTAGCGCTGTAATTGGGGTCCTGTAACTCGTGCGTGTCGATGAGCAGGTGGCGGACGCCGATTTCCCGGGCCAAGTCGATGGCCTCTTGCAACTCGCGCGTCGGGATGGAGCCGGAACGAGCGGTGACCGCCAAGGCGCGCTCGCCCAGCACATCATGGGCTACCTTTACCAGAAGGGTGCTGTCCACTCCGCCTGAATAGGCCACGATCACTCCGCCCATCTCCCCCAGTACGTCGCGGAGTCGCGCGTGCTTCACCTCCAGCCTCGCTTTTGCGTCAGCCCCTTGTGAATTCCCCGTCATCGCGTTCAACCTCCTCCCCTTCCACGTGATGCGCCAGGCTTCGACCGCTCTGGCGAGCGATGACGGCAGCAGCATAGCCCGCGCCGAAGCCGTTGTCAATGTTAACCACGGTGACGCCCGGCGCGCAGCTGTTGAGCATGGCCAGCAAGGGAGCCAACCCGCCCAGGTTGGCGCCGTAGCCGACGCTGGTGGGGACGGCAATCACCGGCTGGTCCGCGAGGCCGCCAACCACGCTGGGCAAAGCGCCATCCATGCCCGCGACGACCACCAGCACGTTGGCCTCACGGAACCGGTGCGCGTGTTGCAGCAGTCGGTGTAGACCGGCGACTCCCACGTCGTACAGCCGTTCCACTCGCGCCCCCATGGTCGCGGCCGTTACCGCCGCCTCCTCGGCCACCCCTTGATCGGCGGTCCCGGCCGAAATGACCAGGACGGCGCCGCCCTGGGCGTTGGAAGTCCCGACCGTGATGGCTCGCGCCGGTACGTTATAGGTCGCCGACCCTACGCGTTGCTGCACCGCCTGAAACATCTCCGGCGTGGCCCGGGTAGCCAGGGCGACCCCGTGGACCCTGACCACCCGCTCCACAATTTCGGCCACCTGAGCCACGGTCTTACCCTGGCAAAACACCACCTC
The DNA here is from genome assembly GCA_021786825.1 of Bacillota bacterium. Classification (GTDB taxonomy): domain Bacteria; phylum Bacillota; class Sulfobacillia; order JAMDAP01; family JAJYMS01; genus JAJYMS01. The sequence goes on from JAJYMS010000149.1 coordinate 1,661, forward strand.
GGGAAAACGCTGGCGCAAACTGCGGTGATGGTCCAACTTGGCGTAGCCGAGGTCGCTGTAAGGGAAATCGCGCAGCTGATCGACCGCTTCTTCCACTCCCACAACGCGATCCCGGACGTCCTCCATTAACTTTCGGATTCGTTCACTCATGTTTGTGTCACTCCCGTAACGGAGATCTCGACCTCAGCGGTAGTCCTCCCGAACCGGTGAAAAGACGTCGATTGCCACCGAGTCCTCCAGCACCTCCGCCTCGTGGGGGAGGCCGGACTCGATGACGTAGCTGTCGCCCGCTCGCAGGATGCGCTCCTCCCCGCCGATCACAAGGCGCTGAATTCCCTGGACGATGTAGCCCACCTGTTCGTGGGCGTGACTATGCACCGGTACCACCGCCCCTTTCTGCAGGGTTATCTCGCAAAGCAGCACCTTTTCTCCGATCCCCAGGGTTCGACGGACCACCCCCGGCAGCATGTCCACCGGTTTGGCCTCCGAATTTGCAAAAAACACCTTGCCATCCTTCTTTCCTTGCGCCATAATAAATGGCAAATTCGCCGCCCGGCGGCGAAACCCTGTCGAGAGCGGCAACCGGCTCCCGGCCGGCCGCGCGGGGTGACGGGGGGCAAAAACCAAGGAGGAATTCAGCATGAGTGTTGCCGCCAAGGCAAAGGAGGATCTTGGGCACCAACCGACGCGAGTGGGCGGTGAAAGCTACGCCTACTTCAGAGGGGAATTCGTCCCCCTGTCGGAGTGCAAGGTCAGCGTGGCAACCCATGCGCTCAACTACGGCACCGGCTGCTTCGAGGGGATTCGCGCCTACTGGAACCCCCGGCAGGGGCAACTGTACGCCCTGAAGCTGAAGGAACACTACCTCCGGATGGCCAACAGCTCCCGGATCCTGAAGATTAACCTCCCCCACAGCTTGGACGAGTTGGCGGAGATCACCGTCAAGCTCTTGGCCATGAACGGCTACCGGCAGGACGTCTACATCCGGCCCTTGGCCTTCAAAAGCACCGAAGCCATCGGTGTGCGCCTAGCCGGCCTGGATGACGCCTTCACCATCTTCACCGTGCCCATGGGAGACTACCTGGACACCAGGAAGGGGTTGCACCTGACCGTTTCCTCCTGGGTGAGGATCGACGACAACTCCATCCCCAGCCGGGCCAAGATCACGGGCAGTTACATCAACCCGGCCCTGGCCGTGGACGACGCCCACGAGTCGGGTTTCGACGACGCCGTGATGCTCACCCCGGACGGCCACGTGGCCGAAGGCACCACCTGCAACCTGTTCATGGTGCGTGACGGAAAGGTGATCACCACCCCGGTCACCGACGGCATCCTGGAGGGCATCACCCGCCAGGCCCTGTTTGGCTTGACCAAGGACCTGGGGATCGCCGCCGAGGTGCGTTCCATCGACCGCACCGAACTCTACGTGGCCGACGAGATCTTCCTCTCCGGCACCGGGGTGCAGGTCGCCCCCGTCACCCAGATCGACCACCGGCCCATCGGGAGCGGCAAGCCCGGCGACTTGACCCTCCAGATCCAGCAGGCCTACTTCGCCGCCTGCCGGGGGGACGACCCGAAGTACCTGAACTGGCTGACGCCGGTTTACCCCCGCTGACCGATCTGCCACCCGCGCCTCAACCCAACCTGGCCACCCCTTCGGCGGCCAGGTTTTCTATTTTCGCGTCGCTGTACCCGAGTTCCCGCAAGACCGCCCGGGTGTGTTCGCCCAGCCCCGGCGCCCTCCCCGGGGGCGCCGCCGGCGTGCGCGAAAGCTTGACCGGACAGGCGAGGTGCCGCACCCCCTCCCCCCGGGGCCCTTGCGTTTCCGCGACCATGCCCCGGTGCACGATCTGGGGGTGGGACAGGGCCTCTTCCAGGGTGTTCACCAGAGCCACGCAAGCGTCGCGCCCCGCCGCAAGCTCCAGCCACTCGGCGGCGGTGCGGCGCTCGATGGCCTCGCCGACCGCGGCGACGATCCGCTCCCGCCGGGGCGGGCCGGCGAACTGCTCGACAGCGAGATCCTCCCGTCCGATGAGGCGGCAGAACTCCTGCCAGAAGTGGGGTTCCAGCGCCCCGACGCTCAGGTACCGGCCGTCTTTGGCGCGGTAGAGGTTGTAGCAGGCGTACCTCCCGGTGATCGGCGATTCCTGCGGCCCCTCTCCGGCCAGCAGGTAGTCGGCGGCGAACAGCGACAGCCAGGAAAGGGCGCCGTCGGTCATCGAAATGTCGACGTACTGCCCCTCCCCGGTGCGGTCACGGTGGCGCAGCGCGGCCAGGATCCCGACCGCCGCCAGCAGCGCGCCGCCGCCCAGATCGGCCACCTGCACCCCCGGCACCGACGGCTTCCCCGCCAGGGAGAGCAACCCGGCGGTAGCCACGTAATTCAGGTCGTGGCCCCCCGCCTGTCCCAGCGGCCCGTCCTGCCCGTAGCCGGAGATCGAGCAATACACCAGCCCGGGGTTGAGGGCGGAGAGAGTCTCGTGGTCAAAACCCAGGCGCCGGGCGACCCCTGGGCGAAACCCCTCCAGGAAGACGTCCGACCGCTCGGCCAGGCGGTACAGGACCTCGCGCCCCTGCCGCCGCTTCAGGTCGATGGCGAGGCTCCGCTTGTTGCGGTTCAGCCCCAGGTGCTTGGCGCCGACACCGTCCCGATAGGGCGGCATCGACCTGGTCGGATCGCCGGTCCAGGGGTCTTCCACCTTGGTGACCTCGGCCCCCAGATTGGCCAGCAACAGGGTACAGTATGGCCCCGGCAGGTTGCGCGTGAGGTCCAACACCCGCACCCCCGCCAGGGGACCAGCGTTCGCCTGGGCTTGTTCCGTCGGCCATCCCCCCATCCGGTTTCACTTTGGCGCAAGAGCAGTTTCGACGGGAATAAAAGTTGTTCCTTCTCAGTGTATATTCCTGGCAGGGTGGGGCAAGAATTACAGTACTAGAAATCGGTACGGGGGGTTTTAGAACGTGAGCAAATGGCGCATTTATGGGTCGTACCTCAACGGCCGTGACCGATGGGTGTTCGAGGCTGAGGACTTTCAGGTCAACGGCAGCATGTTGACGGCCACGGGAAGTTTTCAGCGCAAGCGCTTCCTGATCCGCGTCCAGATTCCGCTGTCGAGCGTGATCTACGTCGAAGAGGTGCGGGAGGCCCGCGTGCGGCGGGCCAGGCGCACGGTCAGCAAGCAGGTGGCGCTCCCGGCAGCGGTGCCGGAAGCCGCGTCCGGGGAAAAGCGCCGGGGCCGGCCGCGCAAGGCCGCCACGGCTTGAAGGTACGGAGCGTCGGTTCCCAGATCCGGTAAAGATGAACGGGGGGTGGTTCAGCCACTCCCCGTTTCCTTGGGTACGATGAGAGGCGCACACCGCCTACTCGTACCGCAGCGCCTCGATGGGGTCCAGCTTGGAGGCCTTGACGGCCGGGTACATGCCGAAGAACATCCCCACCGCCGCGGCGAAGCCGAAGGACAGGAGTACGGAACTCAACGTGACGGACGTCGAAATCCCCCCGACCTTTGAGACCAACCGGGAGCCGGCAATCCCGAGGCTGACGCCGATCAGGCCGCCGGCCATGGAAAGAATGACGGCTTCGGTCAGGAACTGCCCCAGGACGTGACGGCGCTTCGCCCCGATGGCCTTGCGAATGCCGATCTCCCGCGTCCGTTCGGTCACCGAGACGAGCATGATGTTCATGATTCCGATCCCGCCCACCAAAAGCGAGATCCCGGCAATGGACCCCAGGAAGAAGGTCATGATCCCGGTTACGTTGGAGACCGTCTGCAGGATCTGGTCCTGGCTCATGATCCGCAGGGCGTCCTGGTTCTTGAACTTCGCCCCCCAGATGGCCTTGATCTCCGCCACCGCCAGGGGCGCGTCCTGGGCGCTCCGGGCCTGGGCGTAGATGGTGGAAACCCGGTTCGTCCCGATCAGCCGTTGCGCGGCGGTCACCGGCACGTAGATCTGGTCGTCGTTGTCCTGGCCGAAGGAAGCCCCCTTCGGTTCCATCACGCCGATGACGGTGAAGACCCCACCCGCCAGGTGAATGGTCTGGCCAAGGGGATTTTGGCCGTCAAAGAGGCGGTCGACCACCGTCTGCCCGAGGACCGCCACCTTGGTCCGGGCGGCGACGTGCTCGGCGGTGATGAAGCCGCCCCGCTGCACCGCGAAGTTGCGCACCTCCGGGAAGTCCTGGGTAACGCCCATCAGGGCGGTGTCGTAGCTCTTGTCCTGCCACTTGGCGGTAACGGAGGAAGTCACCAGCGGGACCGCCTTGGAAAGGTAGGGAACGCGGCGCACCATCTCCTCGGCGTCGGCGACCTCCAGCTTTCCCCCCAGGGAACGGTTGGCGTTAACCATGATCATGTTGGAGCCAAGGCCCTGGATCTGGCCGGAAATCTGCGCGCTGGCCCCCTGGCCGACCGAGACCAGGACGATCACCGCCGAGACACCGATGATCACGCCGAGCATCGTCAGCAGCGAGCGCAGCTTGTTGCCGACGACGCCCGCCCAGGCAACCGCCAGAATCTCAAACATTCAACTCACCGCCATTCCCGGGTGGGGTATCTGGGCGAGCTGTTCCCGGGCCGCAACCGGTTGCTCCACCCGCCGGTCGTCGACGATCAGGCCGTCCCGCAGCCGCACCACGCGGGAGCAGTGGCGGGCGATGTTCTCGTCGTGGGTGACGATCAGCACCGTGTTCCCGCGGCTGTTGAGTTCCTGAAAAATGGCGATGATCTCCTCGCCCGACCGACTGTCAAGGTTCCCCGTCGGCTCGTCCCCCAGGAGGATGGCGGGCTGTCCGGAGAGCGCCCGGGCGATGGCCACGCGTTGTTGCTGCCCACCCGAAAGCTGGTTCGGGCGGTGGTGAAGGCGGTCGGCCAGTCCCACGGCGGTAAGGGCCTCCACGGAGCGTTGCCGCCGCTCCCTCGCTCCCAGGCCGCGGTAGATCAGCGGCAGTTCCACGTTCTTCAAGGCCGTCAGGCGGGGCAACAGGTTGAAGCTCTGAAAGATGAAGCCGATCCGGCGGTTGCGAACCTCCGCCAACTCGTTGTCGGTGAGGTTGGCCACCTCTTCCCCCGCCAGGCGGTACGACCCGGCCGTGGGCCGGTCCAGGCATCCGATGATGTTCATCAGCGTTGACTTGCCCGACCCCGAGGGGCCCATGATGGCCACCAGGTCGCCCGCCGGGATGTGGAGGGAAATCTTTTGCAGGGCGGCCACCCGGGTGGAGCCCTGGCCGTAAACCTTCTCCAGGCCTTCGATCTCGATCACCGCGCGCCACCTCCGCCGCTCGAACCACTTCTCTTCGAGTTCCCGGTGTTCTGGCCTCCCTGCCTGCCGGTCTCCGGCGTCCGGCCCATCCCGCCCGGTCCACCGGGGACGAAGCGCATCTGCCGGGTGTTACTGGTGGGCTGGATCACCGCGGTGACCACCACGTCGCCTTCCTGAACCCCGGCGGTGATCTCCACCTGAGCGTCGGACGCCAATCCGGTCTTCACCGACACGGTCCGGGGCCGGCCCGCCGGGTCAAGAACGTCCACGGACTGGCGTCCGTTCCGGCTGTGCACCGCCTCGGCCGGGACCAGCAGGGCGTCCTGTTTCTCCTGCACCAGGATTTCCCCGGTGGCGGACATCCCGGCGGCCAGCCCGTCGGCGCGGTCCAGGCGGACCGTCACCTCGTAGTTGGTCACCCCGTCCTTGACGGTCCCCTCCAGCGCGATCTTGCTCACGCTGCCGGTGAACAGGGCCTTGGGCAGGGCGTCCGCGGTGACGTTGACCTTCTGTCCCAGCTTCACCTTGGGGAGGTCCACTTCGTCCACCTGCATGACCAGGACCATCTGGTTATAGGTCGCCACCTTGGCGACCACCTGGTTCGTGGTGATCCGGTCGCCGACGGAGACGTTCAAGGTCTGGAGGGTGCCGTCCACGGGGGTCGTCACCCGCAGGCTGGCGACGTCCTTCTCCTTTGTATCGAGGGTGACCCGGGCCTGGTCGACGCGGTTTTGCAGCACCTTGACGTTGTTATCGCCGGCGGCGTCGGAAGATGGGGTGGTCAGCTTGGCCAGAGCGTTCTGGGCCGTGGCCAGGTCGTTCTGGGCCTGCTGGACGGCTTGCGCCAGGGTGTCGTTGGTCAGCCGCAACACGGGTTGACCCGCGGTCACGGCATCCCCCTCCTTGACCAGGAGCTCCGCCACCGTGCCGGAGACCTTGGGCCGGACATCGACCCGGTCGTTGGCCGAAGCGGTGCCGTTGTACCGCAACAAATTCGGGAAGACTTGCCGGTCCGTGCTGATTACCGCGACGCCCGTGGCACCGGGCTTGAGCCCATCCACCCGGGGAAGGGCGATCCGCACGTTGATGCTGCCGGTGGTCTGAACTTCTCCCCCGATCTTGGCGACGGTGCCCTGGGCCCCCAATCCCAACGCGATGAAGGACACCCCGGCCTGCTGGCCGACCTTGATGTCGCCGATGTCCTTCTGGGGAACGAAGATGTCAAAGTAGTAGGAGGTGTCGTCGATCACCGTCGCCGCCACCGTCTGACCGCCGGTGACGTCGTCGCCAGGTCCCAGGGGCAGGTTCAGCACCGTGCCGCTCAGGGGCGCCGTCACCGTAAGGTTGGATAGGTCTGTCCGGCGGTTCTGAAGGTTGAGGGCGGCCTGCTGGACCTTCAGTTGGGCGGCCTGCACGTCGGTCTGGTTGGGGTGCAGGTACTGGTTCAGGTTGATCTGGGCCGTCTGCAGGTCGACCCGGGCCTGGGCGGCCTGGCTGACGAGCTGGTCGCTGTCCATGACCACCACGGCGTCGCCGACCTTGACCTGCTGCCCCTCGGCGAAGGGCAAGCTCTTGACCGTCCCGGCCACCCCGGGCTGCAGCGACTCCACGGTGTCCGCGGTGATGGTTCCGCTGGCCGAAACCACCACTTTCAGGTCCCCATGCCGGGCCACCGTAGTGGCGTAGTTCAAGGCGGGCTTGGTCTTGCCGGACGAGTAGGCCCGGTAGGCAAAGAAGCCTCCCCCGGCCAGCACGATCACCAGGACCCCCACGTACCAAAACCGTCTCATGCGCAATCCTGACCTCCCAGGGCTGGTTTACACGGATAGTCTAGCAGGTGATTCTTACGAAATTCTAAACTCACCCTCGCTATCCAGCAATTCGGCCGTCGGGATGGTGAACCAGAAGGCGGCGCCCTCTCCCGGCCGGCTCTCCACCCCCACCCGCCCGCCGTGCAACTCCACCAATTGTCTGACGATGGCGAGTCCCAGCCCCGTTCCACTGCGGACCGGGCCCTCGGCTGGGGTCCGGGCCTTGTCAGCCTTGTAAAAGCGTTCCCAGATCCCCGGCAAGTCCTCGGGGGGAATGCCGGGACCGCTGTCCCGCACCTCCACCCGCACCTGTTCCCGCCGGGCCTCCGCGGAGATCCGGACCGTGCCCCCGGGGGGAGTGAAGCGCAGAGCGTTGTCACAGAGGTTGTGCAACACCTGCTCGATCCGCTCCAGGTCGGCCAGCGCCAGGGGCAGGAGAGCCGGCAACTGCAGTTCAAGGTGGATCCCCTGACGCTGGGCCTGGGGGCCGAACTTGTCGGTCACCCGCTCCAGCACGTGCCGCAATTGGGCCGGCTCCAGGTTCAGGTGCAAGCGCCCGGTCTCGAGCTGGGAAAAGTCCAGCAGGCTGGAGACCAATTGGCTCAGCCGCTGCGTCTCTTCCTTGATGATCTCCCAGTGGCGCCCTCGCTCCTCGGACCCCCCGACCCCGTCCTCGATGGCCGCAATATACCCCTGGACGCGAGCCAGCGGTCCGCGCAATTCGTGGGACACGTTGTCCACCAGCTCCCGCCGCACCCGTTCCAGCCGCCCCAACTCCCCCGCCAGAAAAGCCAGCGAAGCGGCCAACTCGCCGATCTCCCCGGGGGACTGGACGGGGAAGGATTGCCGGTAGCGACCGCGGGCCAGTTCCTGCGCGGCAAGGCTCATCCGGCGCAGCGGCTCGGCCACCCGCCGCGACAGCACGTAGCTCAGCAGGGCGGACAGCAGGACCGCCGCCAGGCTGCTGTAGAGGAAGAAAAGGCGCAGGTTGTGGCCCAGGGCCTCGACCGGACCCAGCGGCGAGTGAAGGTAGACCGCCCCGAAGAACCGGTCCCCGTAGAACTCGGGAACGGCGATCGAGAAGGTCGGGACGCCGAAGTACCGCGACCACCGGCCCCGCACCACCTCGCCCCGCTGGAGACGCCGAAGGTCTTCAGCCGGCACCCGCAAGTCTTGCCAGTGGGCGTAGTCGGAGGACGCGCCGATCACCCTTCCCTGGGCGTCCACGATCCACACGCGGGCCTGCAGCAGCCCCTCCGCCGTCTCCAGCATGCGGGTGACGCGGATGGGATCGGAGCGCCCTGCCTCCTGCACCAGGCCCGCGATCTCCCGGCCCACCCCCGCCAGTTCCGCGGCCCTCGAGTCCTTGATGTAGCGGCCAAAAAGGGCCGACGTACCGGCGCCCACCGCCAGCAGGACGGCCAGGGTGATGAAAAAATACGCCGCCAACATCTGCCAGAACAACCCCCCGCGCGCCGTGCGCCGCGGGGGGCCGGAGCGCCCTGCCTTCATCTGGCCACCTCGAATTTGTAACCCACCCCCCATACCGTCTTCACGTAGCGGTGCGAGGGATTGCGCCCGACCTTCTCGCGCAGCCGGTTGATGTGGACGTCCAGGGTCCGGTCATCGCCCGGGGAGTCGTACCCCCAGACGCGCTCCAGCAACTGGGCGCGGGTGTAGGTCCGCCCCGGGCTGGAGGCCAGCAGCCAGAGCAACTCGAACTCTTTGGGGGTGAGAGGCACCTCTTCCCCGTCCACCATGGCGACGTAGGCGGTGCGGTCGATAGCCAGCCCGGGATACTCCAGTCGCTCCCTGGGGTTGGGCACGGGGGCCGCGTCCGTCGCCCGCCGGAGAATGGCTCTTACCCGGGCCACCAATTCCCGCGGCAAGAAAGGTTTGGTCACGTAATCGTCGGCGCCCAGCCCGAAACCCTGCAGGCGATCTTCCTCGGTCGTCCGGGCGGTGAGCATCAGCACGGGGACCCGGGAGCGGGTCCGGAGTTGCCGGCAGACCTCCCAGCCATCCATCCTCGGCAACATGACGTCCAGAATAACAAGATCGGGCCTGGCGGAGATGGCCAGGCCCAGTCCGTCTTTGCCGTTGTCAGCCGAAATAACCCGAAAACCCTCCCTTTCCAGATAGAGCCGCAGTAGCCGGGTGAGGGCCGAGTCATCCTCGACAATCAACACGGTAGTCTCCGCCAATAGACCAGCACCCCGATCGGACTTCCGAGCTACCGGAACTCAGGAGCGAAGTTCGCGAAACTTGCGGGACAATCGTTGAAAGGCCTCCCGGTCGCGGCGGTCCAGCGCTTCATCGATGCGGTCCATCAATTCCTGCGGCGAAGGGGCGGGCGGCTTCCCGGCTGCCGGATCGAAGGAAAGCCAGATCCGGAAGCGCACCGGGAGAGCCGACTTCAGATCGTTCAGGGCGTCATCGACGTTATAGCGCACCCGGCCGCGCCAACGGAAAAGAAAGGGATGGGTCGGGGCTTCCTTCGCCGAGATCAAGGCCGCGTTCTGAAAGGAAACGATGTCCTCGACGAACTCGACCCGCTGCAGCAGGTCGGAGTTGTCAACCAGGTATTGCAGCAACTTGCGGGCAGGTTCGTACTTCAATTCCCGGCTGCGGAGGAACCACTCGATGAACTCGCGGTGCAGCGCCATCACGGCTTCCTTCTTCACGGTGGTTCCCCCTCCTTTCCGACCGACTGTGGCTATACATTTCGCCGCGGGCGCGAAAAATCCTGTAACCGCGCAAGGTCTTACATAATTTGCCCCCGCCGCGAACGCCTCCCCTTTCCGATATATTGCGGGGAGGCAGCGCGCGTGAGTACCCTGGAGGGGCTCCCCCTCCCAAAGTCCCCCTGTCACGTCCGGACTATGCATCCAGCGCCGGCAACTTCAACCGGAAGACACTTCCCTCACCCAGGGTACTCTCCGCCCCAAGCCTTCCCCCGTGCCGCTCGGCGATTTGCCGGCTGATGTAGAGCCCCAGGCCCATCCCCCGCCGTCCATGGACCGCGGACTGCCCGGCGCGGTAAAAGCGGTCGAAAATGTGGGCGAGGTGCTCGACCGGGATACCCATCCCGTTGTCCCGCACCGCCAGCTCGACTTCCGACCCCTGCCTGGAAAGCGTCACGGTGATCTCCGTGTCATCGGGCGAGTAGGCGATGGCATTCTGAATCAGGTTCGTCAGGATCTGGTCCAGGCGGCTTCGGTCCCCGAGCACCCGGCAGCCGGCCGAGTCGGGACCGCCGTCCGCGGGGCAGGCCCCCGCGGATAGCGTGATGCGGTGTCCCCGGGTGAACAGGGTCAGGCGCC
>JAJYMS010000091.1 GCA_021786825.1 Bacillota bacterium
AGGGTCGCGTGGTCCTGTGGTACTTGGTCCTCTACTCCCTCGGCCGCTTCGGCCTGGAGTTCCTGCGTGCCGATAGCCTTGGCTTCTTCGGCACCGGGCTCAAGGCGGCCCAGGTCACCAGCCTGCTCATTGCCGCCATCGCCGCCGCACTGCTGCTGGTTCGAAAGAAGGTTCCCGCCCGGCCGGCCCACCCCACGGAGGTTCAATGATCACCCGCAGCAGCCGTTGGTGGTTGATTCTCCTTTGGGTCAACCTCCTCGGCTCGCTGTACGGATTCTGGTGGTATCTTGGCCCTGCGGTTGGCCGGCCGGGTTCCGGCCGGGCCGAAGGAGGAGCACGTCTTGCCGGCTGGCTGGATCGAACCCTTCGCCCGCGATTCGGCCATCATCCTCAGCCTCGTCTGGGGCGGATACCTGATCGGACTGTCTACAGGCTCCTGGTGCCGGCACAGCTGCGGCTCAAGGAGCAGTGGAGGACTTGAGCGACTGACGGCGAAAATTGCGAGGGGTGGAGAGATTGCGAGGGGGGAGGATCGATCCATGGAACTCCTTGAAGCCATCAAGTCTAGAAGGAGCATCCGGCGGTACAAGCCCGACGAAGTCCCCAGGGACGTCCTGGAGCAGTTGTTGCTGGACGCCCAGTGGGCGCCGTCTAACATGAACAAGCAGGCCTGGAGCCTGGTGGCCGTGAGAGGGGAACAAAGGGACCAACTGGTGGCTATCATCAAAGAGTCGGTACGGTATATCAGGGCTAAACTGGATGAAGAGTTCAAAGATAAGCCCAAGGTCGTCGAATTTACCGTCAGATTCTTCGAGAACGTCGGCGGAGCACCGGTGATAGTGCTGGTCTACATTCCGGAACCCGGACGGCCTGACGTCTCCGAAGTGAAGCAGTCGGCCTATAATTTTGAGCACTTGACGAACGTCTCCAGCGCCTCGGCGGTGGTCTACAACCTTACATTGCTCGCTCACGCACGCGGCCTGGCGACCTGCTGGATGGCCGGGCCGACCTATCTGGCCCAACGAATCAACGAGTTCCTGGGGACCTCCCATCGGGAACTGGTTGCGGCGGTTGCCCTCGGCTATCCCGATCACACCCCTCCGGTTCCGCCGAGAAAGGGTCATAAGATCGAATGGGTGGGGTTTTGACGGGGCTGCAACCTGCCCGGGGATGGGGAGGCGTGAGGAGATGCCGGAGGAAGCGGACGCCGTCTTGCTATGGGACCCGCCTGCCGCGCCGCGGGAGCAGGCCAATATCACCCGGTACCTGGACTGGCTGCGGCGGCAGCGTGGGCTGGACCTGACCGACTACGATGCCTTGTGGCGCTGGTCTGTCGCGGAGCCGGAGGCTTTCTGGAAGTCGATATGGATCTTTTTCGGGGTGCAATCCTCTACCGCCTGCGAGACGGTGCTGCCGGAGCGCAAGATGCCGGGGGCCCGCTGGTTTCCAGGCGCCCGGCTGAACTATGCGGAGCACGCGTTCCGCCGCCGCCGCGAGGACCACCCGGCCTTGCTATACCAGTCGGAGTTGCGGCCGCTGGCGTCCATGAGCTGGGCGGAGCTGGCGGAGCAGGTGGGAGCCGTGGCCGCGGCGCTGCGCCGCTTCGGCGTGCGTCCCGGCGACCGCATCGCCGCTTACGTGCCCAACATTCCCGAGGCGGTGGTGGCCGTGCTGGCGGCGGCCAGCCTCGGGGCGATCTGGTCCAGTTGCTCGCCCGACTTCGGCACCGGGGCGGTGGTGGACCGCTTCCGGCAGATCGAGCCCCGGGTGCTCTTCGCCGTGGACGGCTACCGATACGGCGGTAAACCCTTCGACCGCCGCAGCGTGGTGGCCGAGTTGCGCGCCGCTCTGCCCAGCCTGGAAAAAGTCGTCCTCATCCCCTACCTGCAGCCTGCAGGACCGGGACCCGACCTCTCCGGCGTGGTGCCCTGGCCGGAGCTGCTGGCGAAGGGCGAACCGCTCAGTTTCGAGGCGGTTCCCTTCGACCATCCCCTCTGGATACTTTACTCGTCTGGCACCACGGGCCTGCCCAAACCCATTGTCCACGGCCACGGCGGCATCCTGCTGGAGCACCTGAAGGTGCTGGCGCTGCACCAGGACCTGAAGCCGGGCGACCGCTTCTTCTGGTACACGACCACCGGTTGGATGATGTGGAACTACCTGCTGAGCGGCCTGCTGGTCGGCGCCACCATCCTGCTGTACGACGGCAGCACCGCCTATCCGGACATGAACCAGCTCTGGCGCTTCGCCGAGGCGTCGGGCATGAATCTCTTCGGGACCAGCGCCGCCTACATCGCTGCCTGCATGAAGGCGGGCATCGAGCCGGGCCGCAACTTCGACCTGAGCCGCTTGAAAAACCTCAGCTCCACCGGCTCACCCCTGCTGCCTGAGGCCTTCCGGTGGGTCTACGAGCACGTCAAGCCAGACGTCTGGCTCTCCTCTGTAAGCGGCGGCACGGACATGTGCACCGCCTTCGTCGCCGGCTGCCCGCTGCTGCCCGTCTACGCCGGCGAGCTGCAGTGCCGCTGCCTGGGGGCGAAAGTGGAGGTCTTCGACGAGGCGGGCCGATCCGTGCTGGACGAGGTGGGCGAGCTGGTGCTGACCCTGCCGATGCCCTCCATGCCGGTGTTCTTCTGGAACGACGCCGACGGCAGCCGCTACCGGGAAAGCTACTTCGCTGCGTACCCGGGCGTCTGGCGCCACGGCGACTGGATCAAAATCACACCCCGGGGCACCGCCGTCATTTACGGGCGCTCCGATTCCACCATCAACCGACAAGGCGTGCGCATGGGCACCAGTGAGATTTACCGCGTCGTCGAGGGCCTGCCCGAGGTGATGGACAGCCTGGTGATCGACGTGGGAGGGCTGGGGCGGGAGGACTGGATGCCCCTCTTTGTCGTGCTGCGGGAGGGCGCCGTGCTGGACGAGGAGGTGAAACAGCGGATCCGGTCGCGGATCCGGGCCGCGCTCTCGCCGCGCCACGTGCCCGACGAGATTCTGGCCGTCCCGCAGGTACCGCGCACCATTAACGGCAAGAAGATGGAGGTTCCCGTCAAGAAGATCCTGATGGGCGCGCCGCCGGAGAAGGCAGCCAACCCCGACTCGATGGCCAATCCTGACTCCTTACAGTTCTTCGTGGATCTGGTCCGACGGCGGGCGAGCGGAGCGCCCTGAGCCTTTGGTGCAGAGCCTAATCCAGCAAAGAAAGGAGTTGTTTCAAGAGTGAGCGTCGTGGCTAAGAAGGATTCGAGTGGCGGTCAGGAGGAGGGCCTGCTGGTTCGCTGGGGCATGGGGCTGGCAGACTGGTCGGAGAAGTGGTTCCCGGATGCCTTCGTCTTTGCCCTGGCAGCTATCGTCATCGTCTTTCTGGTCGGGCTTCTGATGGGCAGTACGCCCATGCAGATGGTCAACGCCTTCGGCAATGGCTTCTGGGTCCTGATTCCCTTCACCATGCAGATGGCGATGATTATCATCGGTGGCTATGCCGTGGCCAGTTCCCCGCCCATCTACAAAGTGGTGCAGTGGCTTGGCAGCATCCCCAGGACGCAGCGTGGAGCCATCGCCTTCGTCGTCTTCTTCTCGACGTTCACCTCGCTGATCAGTTGGGGCTTCAGCCTGATCTTCAGCGGCCTGCTGGTGCGCGAGATCGTGCGTCGCCTCAAGGGGGTGGATTACCGGGCCATCGGGGCCGCCGCCTATCTGGGCCTCGGCTCCATCTGGGCTCTGGGGCTGTCCTCTTCGGCGGCGCTGCTCATGGCCACCAAGGGCTCCATTCCGCCCAACTTGTTGAAGATCAGCGGCGTCATTCCCCTGACCCGGACAATCTTTACCTGGCAGAGCCTGGTGACAGCGGCCATCCTGCTGTTGGTTTCCGTCCTGATCGCGTACTTCTCCGCGCCCTCGCCGGCGCGAGCCAAGACGGCGGAGTCTTACGGCATCTCGCCGGAGCCACTGACCGTCAGCCTGGAGCGGCGGGAGAAGCCGGGTGAGTGGCTGGAGTACAGCCCCCTGCTCACCATCCTCGTCGCCTTGATCGGGCTGGTCTACCTGGGGGTCCTGGTGAGCCAGAAGGGCCTCCTGCAGGTGCTCGACCTGAATACCTACAACCTGCTCTTCCTCATGCTCGGGCTGCTGCTGCACTGGCGGCCCCGCTCCTTCGTGCGGGCCGTCTCCGCTTCGGTGCCGGCCACCGCCGGCGTGCTGCTGCAGTTCCCCTTCTACGCTGGCATTTTCGGGATCATCACCGGCACCGCCATCTCCGCTAAGCTCGCCGGCTTCTTCGTGGCCATCTCCACCCAGGGTACTTACCCGCTGGTGGTTTCCATCTACTCGGCCATTCTGGGCCTCTTCGTGCCCTCCGGGGGCAGCAAGTGGATCATCGAGGCGCCCTACGTCCTGCAGGCAGCCAACACCCTCCACGTGAACACGGGCTGGGTGGTGCAGATCTACAATGCCGCCGAGGCGCTGCCCAACCTGCTCAACCCCTTCTGGATGCTGCCGCTGCTAGGCCTGCTGAAAATCCGCGCCCGGGAAATGGTAGGCTACTCGGTGCTGCAGCTGCTGGTCCACCTCCCCGTGGTGCTCTTTCTCATGTGGCTCTTCGCCCGGACGCTGCCCTACGTGCCACCCGCCTATTAAGGCCCTGTTCCCGTTGCCCGGGCCGAAGGGCCGAGTGCCGCCGTCAGCGAAGCTTGACAAGGGTTCCCGGCTGCCGTATGGTTATTTTTGATGAATGGCGGTTCATTGGTTAGGCAAATGTTACTTGTGTAGGTGAGCCAAATTGGCGCGTGGGTACAAGGACCTGCGGGAATACCTGACTGCCCTGGAGGGACGGGGTTGGTTGCGCCGGGTGGGGGCCCGGGTCAACCCCCGGCTGGAGATCACCGAGATTACCGACCGCGTGACCAAGGCCGGCGGACCGGCCTTGCTCTTTGAGCAGGTCGAGGGTTCCACCTACCCGGTCCTCACCAACGCCTTCGGCAGCATGGACCGCGTCTGCCTGGCCCTGGGGGTGGAAAGCCTGGATGACCTCGGCCGGGAAATCCGCGACCTTCTCAGGCCGCCCGAGGTGAGCAGCCTCTGGGATAAGCTGCGGGCCCTGCCCCGGCTGGCTGAACTGGGGAACCTGGCGCCGCGGCTGGTGCGGAACGCACCTTGCCAGGAGGTGGTGGAGGAGGAACCGGACCTTTCGCGGTTGCCGGTGCTCCACTGCTGGCCGCAGGACGGGGGTCCCTTCATCACTCTGCCGCTGGTCATTTCCCGCGATCCCCTGACCGGACGGCGCAACGTGGGCATGTACCGGATGCAGGTCTACGACTCCCGGACCACCGGCATGCACTGGCACCGGCACAAGCACGGGGCCGAGCACCTGGATCGCAGCAAGGGCCGGCTGGAGGTCGCGGTGGCTCTGGGCGGCGACCCGGCCACCATCTACGCCGCCACGGCGCCGCTGCCGGCGGTCATCGACGAGTTCACGTTGGCGGGCTTCCTGCGGGGCGCCCCGGTCGAACTGGTCAAGGCCCGGACGGTTGACCTGGAGGTGCCGGCCCAGGCGGAGTTCATCCTGGAGGGTTACGTCGAGGTGGGGGATCTGCGCCGGGAGGGACCCTTCGGCGACCATACCGGGTTCTATTCACTGGCCGACGAGTACCCGGTGTTTCACCTGACCTGCCTCACCCGGCGGGGGGATCCGATCTATCCCGCCACCGTCGTGGGCCGCCCGGTCGAGGAGGACTACTTCCTGGGCAAGGTCACCGAGCGGCTTTTCTTGCCCCTGCTGCAAATGCAACTGCCGGAAGTCCTCGACATCAACCTGCCGGCGGAGGGCGTCTTCCACAACTGCCTGCTGATCTCCATTGAAAAGCGCTATCCCGGCCAGGCCAAGAAGGTGATGCACGCCGTCTGGGGTCTGGGGCTGATGATGCTGACCAAGCTGATCGTGGTCGTGGACGCGGAGGTGGACGTGCAGGACCTGTCCGAGGTGGCCTGGGCGACGTTCAACAACGTCGACGCCCGGCGTGACCTGGTCGTGGTGGACGGCCCCGTGGACGCCCTGGACCATGCGGCCCCGCTACCCCACTATGGGGCCAAGCTGGGGGTGGACGGGACCCGCAAGTGGCCGTCGGAGGGGATCGGGCGGCCCTGGCCGGACCCGATCGAGATGTCGCCGGAGGTCCGGGATCTGGTCACCCGGCGTTGGAAGGAGTACGGTCTGGAGTGACCCGGGCGAAGACCTTCGCTGACCTCGTCAAGTACGAGCACACCATCTTCGCCCTGCCCTTCGCCTACGTGGGGGCCTTCCTGGGCGCCCACGGCTGGCCGGGGGGGTGGAACCTCTGGTGGATCACGGTAGCGATGTTCGGCGGACGGACCGCCGCGATGTCCCTCAACCGCCTGATCGACCGCGACATTGACGCCCGGAACCCCCGCACCGCCGGGCGGCACCTGCCGCGGGGTCTGCTGGCGCCGGCCCAGGTGCTGGCCCTGGCGGTGGCTTCCTTCGGGCTGCTGGGCCTGGCGGCCTGGCGGCTGAACCCCCTGGCGATGGCTTTCCTGCCGGCGGTGGTGCTGGTCCTGACGATCTATTCCTACACCAAGCGCTTCACCTGGGCCTGCCACTTCTTCCTCGGCCTGTCGTACTTCTTTGTTCCCTTCGGGGGGTGGATCGCGGTCACCGGCTCGATCGCTCCGGCCGCGGTCGTGCTGGGGGTGGCGGCCGGTCTCTGGGTGGCCGGCTTTGACATCATCTACGCCGCGCAGGACCTGGACTTCGACCGCCGGGAGGGCGTGCATTCCATTCCCGCCAGCTTCGGGCTGGCAGTTGGGCTGCGGACGGCCCGGGCGGTGCACGTGGTCTCCGTCGTCCTGCTCTACTGGACCTACCTGGCTCTGGGGCTCGGCTGGGTCTACCTCGCCGGGCTGGTGGCGGTCGCGGCCCTGATGTACTACGAACACTCGCTGGTGTCGCCCCGTGACCTGAGCCGGCTGAACGCGGCGTTCTTCAACGTGAACGGCTACATCAGCGTCGTCTACTTCGGTTTTTCGGCGGCCGCGGTGTTGCTGCGATAACGGGAAGCGGGGAGGGTTCGGCTTGAAATACCTGACGACAAAAGGCCGCCCGCCGGTGATGATGAGGTGGGTCGCGTTCGTCCTGGCCCTGGCGCTGCCGGCGGCCGGATCCCTGGGGTGTGCGCGGGCCCCGGCCCCCGTCCCGGCCAACGGCCTGAAGGGCTTGAAGATCGGGCTGTTGCCGATTGTCGAAGCCCTGCCGTTTTACGTGGCCGCGGAAAAGGGATACTTTGCGGCCGAGAAGCTGCCGGTGGAGCTCGTGCCCTTCAAGTCCGCGGCCGACCGCGACGCGGGTCTGCAGGCCGGGGCTACCGATGCCCAGGTGGCCGACCTGGTGGCCGCCGCCCTGATGGTCAACGCCGGCGTGCCGGTGAAGGCGGTTTCCCTGGCGCTTGGCGCCACGCCGGCCGAGGGCCGCTTCGCCCTCCTGGCGGCGCCCGGCTCGGGCATCACCTCCCCGGGAGAACTGGCGGGAGTGGAGATCGGCGTCTCCAAGAACTCCATCATCGAGTACGCCACGGAGCGAATGCTGGTGCAAAAGGGCATCGAAAGCAAAGATATCAAGTACAGTTCGGTCCCGGCCATCCCGGTGCGCTTTGAGCTTCTGATGAAGGGGCAGTTGAAGGCGGCGACGCTGCCCGACCCCCTCGCCTTTTTGGCCGAGCGGCAGGGAGCCCGGCTGATCCTGGACGATACCCAGGGGGATAATCTGACCCAGACGGTGATCCTTTTCCGCCAGCCGTCCCTGGCGGAGAAGGGGCCGTCGGTCAGTGCCTTGCTCCGGGCTTACCGCCGGGCGGTGGCTGATGTGAACGCCAACCCGGACGCCTACCGTGGCCTGCTGGTGGAAAAGGGCGGGCTGCCGGAACCGATCCGGGAGCAATTCAAGGTCGACCACTTCCCCGATCCGCAATTGCCCGCCCGGGGGGACGTGGAGCGGGTGACCAGGTGGCTTTTCGAACGCGGCCTGACGCGGCAGCGACTCGGCTACGCCGACCTGACCGACGGCGGTTTCTTACCCCGGTAGCGGATGACCATCAGCCGGATGGCGGAACGCGCCTCCGTGGTTGAGGTGCGGGGGCTGCGGGTGGAGTACGCCGAAGGCTCGCGGCGGGTGCCGGCCCTGCAAGGGGTCGACCTGACCCTGCCGGCCGGCCGGATCACGACCCTGATCGGCCCCTCGGGCTGCGGCAAGAGCACCCTGTTGCTCACTCTGGCCGGCCTGGTGTCTCCGTCGGGGGGACGGGTGGTGGTGGGCGGTGAGGAAGTGCGCCCGGGCCGTCCGGGCACGTCCCTGATCCTGCAGGAGTACGGGCTGTTGCCCTGGAAGACGGTTGAGGAGAACGTCGCCCTGGGCCTGCGCCTGCGGGGCCTGGGGGCCGTGCGCTGGCAGCCCCTGGTGAGGCAGGCCCTGGAGGAGATGGGGCTGTGGGAGCTGCGCCGGCGTTACCCCGCTCGGGTTTCCGGGGGGCAGCGCCAGCGGGTCGCGATCGCCCGCGCCCTGGCGCTGGAGCCGGACCTGCTGCTGATGGACGAGCCTTTCTCGTCGCTGGACGCCTTGACCCGGGAGGGCTTGCAGGAGACCATGCTTTCCACCTGGCGAAGACTTGGCCCGACCGTCGCCCTGGTTACCCACAGCATCGAGGAAGCGGTCTACCTTGGGGGCGAGATCGTTGTCTTTTCGCCCGGACCGGGGCGAGTGACGGCCCGCTTCGACAACCCCGGGGCGGGGGACCCGGACTACCGGAGCCGGCCCGCCTTCTACTCCCTCTGCGCCCGCATCCGCCAGGCGCTGGAAGGAGGGGCGCGGGATGGGTGAGGTCGGACGGGGGAGTCGGTGGCTGGACCTGCTGACCGGGGGGTTGCTGGTGCTGCTGCTCTGGCAACTGCTGGCCACGCTGGCCCACACGCCGGCCCTGCCGCCTCCACTGGCGGCAAGCGCGGCCTTTTTTCGCCTGATCGGACGGGAGATGGGATGGCACCTGCTGGTGAGCCTGTGGCGGGTGGTCGCGAGCCTTGCCCTGGGCCTGGTCACGGGCGTGCCCCTGGGCCTGTACCTGGGCCGCCAGGAGCGTCCCGACCGGCCGGGGGCCCGGCCGTCCGCGCTGGCCCGGCTCCTGCTGCCGGTGGTCTTCCTGCTCTACCCGGTCCCCAAGGTCGTGCTGCTGCCTGTGGTGGTGGTGCTGCTGGGGGTGGGCGACTTAGCCAAAATCTTTCTGATCACCCTGATCATCTTCTTCCAGATCCTGGTCACCGCCCGCGACGCGGCGCGGGAGATCAATCCCTTGCTGGTGCTGTCGATGCGCTCGCTGGGGGCGTCGGAATGGGAACTTTACCGGCACGTGGTTCTCCCCGCCTCCCTGCCCAAGCTCTTCACCGCCCTGCGGATCAGCCTCGGGACGGCGGTGGCGGTGCTTTTCTTCTCGGAGACCTTCGCGACCACCAAGGGAATCGGCTACTTCGTGGTCGACATGTTGTCCCGGCTGGCGTACGCTCCGATGTTCGCCGGGGTGATGGCCATGGGACTGCTTGGTTTCTTGCTGTACCTCCTGCTGGACGGGCTGGAGGCCTGGCTCTGCCCCTGGGCCGATCGTTAGGAGGGTGTCATGCGCGAGGACCTGAAGAAGAACATCGAGTCCGTTGGGAAGGAGAACTACGTCCGGACGATGTTCGATTCCATCGCTCCCCACTATGACTTCCTGAACCTGGTCATGACCGGGGGACTGGTCCGCTGGTGGCACCGGGCCTTCGCCCGGAGTACGCGACTGCGGGCGGGTGGCACGGCCCTGGACGTGGCCTGCGGCACCGGCGACCTGACCGCCGTCTGTGCCCGCCAGGTAGGCCCCCGGGGGCGCGTGGTAGGCCTGGACCTCAGCCCGGAGATGCTCTCCCTGGCCCGGCGCAAGCTCTCGGCGCGGGGGCTGGAGGGGTGGAGCGAACTCATTGTGGGGAACGCCCTGGAGTTGCCCTTTGCCGACGCAAGCTTCGATTGCGCCTCCATCGGCTTCGCCCTGCGCAACGTCGTTGACATCGAGCGGACGGTGCGGGAGATGGCCCGCGTGGTGCGGCCCGGCGGCCGGGTGGTTGCGCTGGAGATCTCCAAGCCGCAAAACCGGATGATCAGGTGGCCCTACTTCGTATATTTCTATCACGTCGTGCCGCTGCTGGACCGCGCCTACGGGTGGGTCGGCGGCAAGGTGCGGCCGTACACCTACCTGCCCCACTCCCTGACGAACTTTCCAAACCAGGAGCGGCTGGCGGACACCTTTCGCTCGGTCGGCCTGACCGACGTGGCTTACCAGGGCCTCACCGGCGGAGTGGTGACCCTGCACGTCGGAGTCAAGCCCTGAGGGGCTGGATTTTTTCGGCCAATTAGCCGCATGGGACTAGTTCAAGTAGTCCTTAGGTGGGTTTGCAAGCAGTCAGCACCGGGTGTAAACTTCTTTTAGATGCACCCGCGGGGGTTTTCCATGCACATCGTCGTCGTGGGCCTCAACCACAAGACGGCTCCGGTAGAGATCCGGGAAAAGGTTGCCCTGGGAGCAGATGACATGGCGCCCGTCCTGGCCGAGTTGAAGGCCTCGCCGGGGGTCGTCGAGGCGGCTCTGCTGTCGACCTGCAACCGGTGCGAGGCTTACGTGGCGGCCCCGGAGTACCATCCGGCGGTCGATTCCGTCTTGGGCCTGTTCGCCCGGCGCGGGGGAATCCTGCCGGATGAGCTGAGGCCCCATCTTTACGTGCACCGAAACCTGGATGCGGTCAGGCACCTCTTCCGGGTGGCCTGCGGGTTGGACTCGATGGTCCTGGGCGAAACCCAGGTCCTCGGACAGGTCAAGGAAGCCTACCTGTCGGCCGCGGACAGCCAGGCGGCGGGCAAGCTGGTGCACGGGCTTTTCAGTCAGGCTCTCGCCGTCGGCAAGCGGGCCCACACCGAGACAGAGATCAGCAGGAACGCCGTTTCGGTCAGCTACGCGGCGGTCGAACTGGCCAAGAAGGTCTTTGAGAGCCTCGAGGGGAAAAGGGTTTTGATCATCGGGGCCGGGAAGATGAGCGAACTGACCGCCCGCCACCTGTTGGCCAGCGGGGTGGGCCAGACCATCGTGGCCAACCGCACGCTGGAAAAGGCCCGGCAGATGGCGGCGCAATACCGCGGCCTGGGCGTGGCGATGGAAGAGGTCGGCCGCTGGCTGGCGCAGGTCGACGTGGTGATCAGCTCGACCGGGGCCCCGGGCCTGGTCCTCGACCGGGAGATGGTCGCCGAGGCGATGGCGAAACGGCGGCACCGGCCCATCTTCCTCTTCGACATCGCGGTGCCACGGGATATCGACCCCGCCGCCGGGAAGCTGGAAGGCGTCTTTCTTTACGACATCGACGACCTGGAGAACGCCGTGCAGGCCAACTTGCGCGAGCGCCAGCGGGAGGCCAAGAAGGTGGAGCGGCTGATTGACGAGGAGACCCGGAAGTTCGACACCTGGCTCCGTAGCCTGGGGGTCGTCCCGTTGATCAAAAGCCTGCGGCGGAAGGCCGATTCCATTTGCCAGGCGGAGTTGCAGCGGGCTTTCCACCGGTTGCCGGAGCTTGATGAGCGCCAGCGGGACGTCATCGAGGCGATGGCGGTCAGCGTGGTCAACAAGATGCTGAACGACCCGACCCTGCGCCTCAAGGAATTCGCCAACGGGGAGAACGGCGACGTATACGTCGACGCCGTGGCACAGCTTTTCAACCTGAACCCGGAAGCCGAGGAGGGGAGGTAGGTTTTGAGCCCGACCGCCACTATACCCTTCGCCCTGGTCGCCCTGGCGTACCTGCTCGCCGGCCTCACCTACGCGGCCGCGGTCTATGACCGCGCCTGGAAGGGGACGGCGGCGTGGCTCGCCCGGTTGGCCCTGCTGATTCATACCCTGGCCTTGGCGGCCCAAGCGTGGCAGGCCGGGACCCTCTTTGCCACCCTCTTCGATACGAT
>JAJYMS010000111.1 GCA_021786825.1 Bacillota bacterium
GACGATACCCTCAAGGTGCGGGGCCTGGAGAACCTGTTCTGCGGGGGAGAGAAGGCGGGCCCGCTGGTCGGCCACACCGAGGCCATCGTCACCGGTACCCTCGCGGGCCACAACGCGGTGCGCTGGGCCCTTGGGGTGGAGCCGCTGGTGCTGCCGCGGACCCTGGCCATCGGCGAGGCCGTCGCCCACGTGGGCGAGCAGGTGCAGACGGTACAGGGGCTGCACAAAAAGTACACTTTCTCCGGCTCGGTCTTCTTCCAGCGGATGCAGCAGTTAGGGCTGTATACCACCGATCGCAAGCTCGTTCGGCGGCGCGTGAAAGAGGCCGGCTTGAGTGGCGTCTATGCCCGGGAGCTGGTCAGCGCCGGCCGCCGCCCGGCGGCTGTGGGGGACTACGACTGAGCCCAATCGCAGATGTCCGTCACCCGACCACCGATTAGTCACGGGGGTGATGACCTAGACTGGGGGTCATGGGGGTTTCCTGCTTTTGAGAACGAAGCGTAAGCCTAAAAGGAGGATTGGAATGTTCCGTAAGAGTCTAGCCTTGGTGACGATCGTATTGCTTATGTTCGCGCTGGTGCTGACCGCCTGCGGCAAGACCGAGACCAAACCGGCTCCGGCTCCGTCCACCCAGCCCGCCGCCTCCGGCTCCGGTTCCGCGGGTGCAGTCACCCCGCTGAACCCTCCGGTTACGGTCAAGGTCGCCTTTGACAACGCCCCCTCGGAGGCGGGGATCATCCTGGGGGACAAGCTAGGCTACTTCAACGATCTGGGGATCAAGATCGATTACGTGAAGTTCAACTCCGGAGCCGATGAACTGGCCGCCATCGCTTCCGGCAAGGTGGACATCAGCCGCGGCATCATCAACGCCGGCCTGTTCAACGCGGTCGCCCAGGGGATCGACATCAAACTCGTGGCCGACGGCGGCCACAACGTCCCCGGCAAGAGCTACTTCGAGCTGGCCCTGAAGAAGGGGCTGGGGGCGAGGGTGAAGGACTACAAGGACCTCAAGGGACTCAAGATCGCCATTGCTTCCACCGGCTCGATCAACCAGTTGATGCTGGAGAAGGCCCTCGTCAAGGGCGGCCTCACCTCCAAGGATGTCAAGCTGGTGGTGGTGGACTCCTTCCCCGACATGTTGACGGCCGTCGCCAATGGCAGCGCGGATGCCACCATGCAGATCGAGCCCCTGATCACCAAGGGCGTGGACCAGAGCATCCTGGAGTTCTGGAAGGACGCCAGCGAATACGCTCCGGACGAGGAAGTCTCGGTCCTCATGTACAGCCCGCAATTCAGCAAGAAGACCGACGTCGCCAGCCGGTTCATGGTAGCCTACCTCAAGGGCGTGCGCGCTTACAACGACGCCCTGGTGCAGGGCCATAAGGATCGGGACAAGATCATTAACATTCTCACCAAGACCACCTTCGTGGACGACCCGAAGATCTTCGAGAAGATGAACCCGCCCGGGCTTGACCCTGACGGCACGGTGGTGAAAACCGGCGTCGTTTCCGACCAGGATTGGTACGCCGCGCAGGGGCTGGTCAAGAAGAAGGTGGATGTCGACAAGATGATCGACAACTCCTTTGTCCAGTTCGCGCTGAAGGCCATTGGCAAGTACCAGAAACCCTGATGTCAATGTGAGCCAAGCCGGTGGCGGGTGGACCCTGCCCGCCGCCGGCTCCAATCCCTTGGGAGGGAGGTTACAATTTGGAAGATTCTCGTCGCCGTTGGCTGTCCGTAGCCTCGCCGGTCGGACTGCTGGTGATATGGGAGATCCTGGTCCGCACTCAGATGTTGGATTCCCGCTTCTTCCCCGCGCCCACCCGGGTGATGATCTCCTTTTGGGAGATGGCGGTGTCCGGCCAACTCTTCACCGACCTGGGGATCAGCCTGTTGCGGATCATCGGCGGATTCTTGCTGGGCGCCATCCCCGGGTTGGTCATCGGGCTGACGATGGGCTTGTTCCCCCTGGTTCGCGCCGCCCTGGAGCCGGTCGTGGCCGCCACCTATCCGATTCCCAAGCTGGCGCTGATGCCGTTGATCATGCTGATCCTGGGGCTGGGTGAGCTGGAGAAGGTAGTGGTGATAGCCCTGGGAACCTTCTTCCTGGTGCTGATCAACACCGTGGCCGGGGTGGTGAACCTCGATAAGATCTACCTCGAGGTGGCCAAGAACTTTGGCGCCTCCAAGCGCGACTACTACCTGACGGTGGCCTTGCCCGGAGCGATGCCGCTGATCTTCACCGGTCTCAAACTCGGCATGGGGATGGCCCTGCTGCTGATCGTGGCGGCGGAGATGATGGGCGCCTCCGCGGGGATCGGCTACCGAATCTGGGAATCCTACTCGATCTTTAATATTCCCGAGATGTTTGTTTCCTTTGTGATCATGTCGGTACTGGGCTTCCTGTTCACCGTCGGCCTGGATGAACTGGAGCGCCTCGTCATCCCCTGGAAGCACTAGGAGGCGGATCGCATGTCAGCCCCCGAGATCAAGGTCAGCATCGACAAATTGGCCAAGCAGTTCAAGACCCGGCGGGGAACCGTTACCGCGGTGGAAGAGGTATCGTTGCAGGTTCGCGAAGGCGAATTCCTGGTGATCGTCGGGCCCAGCGGCTGCGGCAAGACCACCCTGATCCGCGTGCTGGCGGGCCTTGAGCAGGCCAGTTCGGGGAAGATGGATCTTGCCCACCGCGACCCGAAGCGGCCGCTGAACTCAATGATCTTTCAAGAGCAGTCGATCTTCCCCTGGATGACGGTGCGCCAGAACATCGGCTATGGCTTGCGCATGCGCCGGGTGGAGCCGGCGGTGCGGGATGAGGTAGTGGAGAGGCACATGCGGATGGTCGGCCTGACCAAGTTCGCCGACGCCTTCCCACACCAACTTTCCGGGGGGATGAAGCAGCGCGTCAGCATCGCCCGCGCCTTCGCCAACGACCCCGAAATCCTTTTCATGGACGAGCCCTTCGCCGCCCTGGACGAGCAGAACAAGATCCTCCTGCAACAGGAACTCCTGAAGATTTGGGAGGGCAGCAACAAGACCGTCGTTTACATCACCCACAGCATCGACGAGGCCTTGAACCTGGGTGACCGGGTGATGGTGATGACCGCCCACCCGGGCCGGGTTAAGTCGGTGATCGACATCGACCTGCCGCGCCCGCGCTCGATTACCGATGTTCGCGGCAACCCGCGCTTCATGGAGCTGTTCCAGCAAATCTGGGGCCACCTGCGCGAAGAGGTGCTGCGGGCCAAGCAGGAGGAGGGCTTGGTGCTGGACGGCACCGGGTGACGCAGGTCACGGCGGGTGTTCTGCGCGTGGGGGTATGCTGATCTCGACTCGATGAGGAGGGATCAGCCGGATGAAACCGGTGCTGCCCCGCGAACATGGCGCCTGGGGAATGCTTTACACGCCGCTGGCGATGGCCGCGGCCACCCTGGGGTTCGGTCCGCGTGGATTGTCGCTTAGCCTTGCGGCCACCTTTCTTTACCTGGCCCACGAGCCGCTGGACCGTTTGGTGAACTACCGAACGGCCAACGGTCAGAGCCCGGCGTCGGGCGTTCAGGGCCGGGAAATGAGGAGGTGGCTCTGGCTTTACCTGGGCCTCGGGCTGCTGGCCGCGCTTCCGCTGCTGGCCGGTCCGGGGGCGGCGGCGCTGCTGGGGGTGGGTTTGGCCACCCTGGCCGTGCTTGCGGCGGTCATGTGGCTCTCCGGCCACGGCCACCGCTACTCTCTGGGGACCAGGGCTCTCGCGGCGGCGGGGCTGTCGCTCGGCGCTCCGGCTTACGCGGCCGCGCAGACGGGCGAGCTTCCGCGGGCCGCCTGGATGGTGGCCCTTTACTCCTTCTTCTTCTTTTTAGGCAGCATCT
The DNA here is from genome assembly GCA_021786825.1 of Bacillota bacterium. Classification (GTDB taxonomy): domain Bacteria; phylum Bacillota; class Sulfobacillia; order JAMDAP01; family JAJYMS01; genus JAJYMS01. The sequence continues at coordinate 3,864 of JAJYMS010000111.1, forward strand.
ACCGGGTGCGGGTACACATCCGCGCCCAGGGGAAGGAGGAGTTCCGGGCGACCTCCCTGTGGAGTCACGTCGGGATTCTCACCGCGGCCGCCGCGACCGCGGCCCTGCGATGGGCGCCCGTCCTGGCCCCGCTGTCGCTGATGCCCGGCCTTCTGCAGGCCCTGGTGTTGTGGCGGCGGGGACCCGACGCCCTCGTCCCGAAAGCTCTGGGGATGCGCGAACTTCGGCTCAACCTGGCCTTCTTCGGGCTCCTGGCCGCCGCCTACTGGCTCGGCTGAGGCGAGTGGACCCGTTGCGGTGGGTGAGCGTTGCCGGGAAATCGACCAGGAGTTTGAAGAACTTAGGGACCAGTGTGAAGAACTCAATGAGTACGCGGTGTCGGCCAGGTATCCGGGCCTCTGGGAGGAACATCCTACGGACCGTCAAGGAGTTCCTTCACCGTCCCGCGTTGCCCGCGCGATGGCCTCGTCGTCCCACCGACCGAAGACCGGGGCCGCCGCCCGCACGAGGTCGCGGTGGCGGAGGTCGATCCCGAAGAGCTCGGCACAGGCGACGTCCAGCTCCACCGGGTTGGCGTCGCAGGCCACCAGGCCCCGCCCCTCCAGCACGTCGTAGCTCCCCCAGGCCACCCGGTGCCTGCCGGCCGGATGGTACCAGAGCATCTCATGGAGGGCCTCCGCCAGATCCACCACCGTGAAAAGGCTGCGGTAGACCAGGTTGATGTCGATGATGCTTCGAGGCAGGTCCCGGTGGTAGCGGTGGCGGTCGGGATCGGGGACGAGGCCAAAGATGTTTTTCAGCGGCGGGCTCCAGGGCCCGTCGCCCGTTTTCGGCAGCTTTAATTTGGCGAAGTTGAGGAAGGTGGCGTCGCGCCACTCCAGCAGTGCCGCGGGGATGCAGGCATAAAACTCCGGGTGCCGCAGGGGATCCCCGGCGTCCAGCCCCCCGGCGGCGCCGAAACGGGCCCGAACGGCCGCCCGCACCTCCTGGGCCGGGATTGTCCGCCCGCTCCAGAGCTCCTCGGTGACCGAGAGGTAGCGCGCCCCGTGGCGATCCAACACCTCCCCCAGGCCGGTGTGCTGCAGGAACCACCGGTCCTGGGCGCGGATCCAGTCGCGGTGGCGGTCAACCTGGCTGGCGAAGAGCCGCCGGCTCCCATCGTTGCGGGCGTGGCTGTAGCCTTCAACCACCAGTTTCTCTCCCGGTAACGCCGAGAGGAGCAGATCAAGGGTCCGGGCAGAGGTATAGTACCCCGGCAGCGGGGCGTACCAGTTGACCTTGATGACGAAGCGTTCTCCGCCCGGTTGACCGTCCGGCCGGGTGTCGGTTGGGGGCCGGAGCACGATTCCCGCCCGGCCCAGGAAATCCCGCAGATCGATCGGCCCCGTCACCCGCCCGAACAGGGGTCCAGCCTGCAACGCCATCCCTCCCGACGACCATTGGCACTGACAACCAGTTCGCCTGTGGGGGCTCCCAGTCCTGCCGCCGGTTTGGCCGATCCGTCACCACACTTATGGACTTAGAGCCAATTAAGGATTGACAGGGACGAGCGGCGGCAGTAATCTCTTCCAAGGTCGATATTTCGAACCCTACATATTAGTACACGAAACAAACTGAGTGAGAGGTGAACCGGTTTGACGCTGGAGGATCGACAAAGGGGAGAGCGGATCGCCACCCATTTGCGCCACATCAGCCGTGCCGCCTATCGCTGGGTGTTGGCCCACGGGGGGAAGCAGGCTACGACCCTGCCCCAGGCCCACCTCATCGTGCACGTGCTGAGGCAGCCCGGTTTGACCCTGAGGGAGGCCAGCGGCCTGATGGGATTGGCCAACAGCACGGTCTCGGGCATCGTCGATCGGCTGGAGCGGGACGGCCTGCTGCGGCGCGAGCCCAACCCTGACGACCGGCGTTCGGTGCGCATCTATCCAACCGAGCGGACCGGCCGGCTGAAGATCCAGGTGGTCCAACTGGTGCACGATTACTTCGCCAAACTGCTTTCCAACCTTACTCCCCCGGAGGCGGCCGCGCTCGAGGAGACCCTGGCGAAGCTCTCCCGGGCGGCCGAGGCGGGGGCGGGAGAAGGGGGGCGCTCCGCTGGAAGACGCGCTTGAACGCCAACAGCTTGCGGCCGAACCCCACCCCGGGCGCTGGGCGGCCATGTTCAGCTTGCTCCTCGGGGTGCTGATGGCCATTCTTGACACCACCGTGGTCAACATCGCCATCCCCAAGATGATGTCGGTCTTCAACGCCCCGACCGACAAGATCGAATGGGTGCTGACCGGCTACATGCTCACCATCGGTGTGCTGGTGCCGATCACCGGCTTCCTGCAGGACACGTTTGGTTCGAAGCGGCTGTATCTCTTCGCGCTGACCGTCTTCACCGCCGGTTCCGCCCTTTGCGGCCTGGCCTGGAGCGCCGACGCGATGATCGTCTTTCGGGTGATGCAGGCGGTCGGCGGCGGTATGATGATGCCGCTGACCATGTCGATGTTCTACCGGCTGATGCCGCCCGAGGAGCGCGGCCTGGCGATGGGCTTCTGGGGCATTTCGATCATGTTCGCGCCGGCGTTCGGGCCGACCCTGGGCGGTTACATCGTCGAGTACCTGGACTGGCGCCTGATCTTCACCCTCAACATCCCCCTCGGGTTGATCGGGTGGATCCTCGCCTACCTGCTGATTCCGGAAATGGAGACCAAAAAGGGGCAACGCTTTGACCTGGCGGGGTTCATCTTTTCCTCCATCGGCTTCTTTACCCTGCTGTACGCCCTCAACGAAGGCACCGCCAAGGGCTGGACCTCCCTGTACATTCTGGCCCTGCTCTTCACCGCGGCTTCCAGCCTGGTCATTTTCGTGGTGCTGGAGCTGTACCAGGAGGAGCCGATGTTGGACCTGCGGCTCTTCAAGAACGCGACCTTCACCCTGGCGGTGCTGATCGGTTCAATCGACTCCATCGCCATGTTTTCCGGGGTGTTCCTGGTGCCCCTCTTCTTGCAGACGGTGATGAATCTCTCGCCGATGCAGACGGGAATGCTGCTCTTTCCCGCGGCGCTGGCGACCGGGATCGTCATGCCGATCAGCGGTAGATTGTTCGACCGCATCGGGGCCCGTCCCCTGGTGGTGGCGGGAATGGCCATGGCCACCTTCACGACCCTTCACTTTCACCGGTTGAACGTCTGGACGCCGCTCTCCACGGTAATGCTCTGGTACATGTACCGCGGCATCGGCATGGGCATGACGATGATGCCGGCGACCACCGCCGGCCTGAATACGGTCGACCTCGCCAAGGTCAGCCGCGCCACCGCCTTGACCAACGCCGTGCGGCAGGTCGCTAGCTCCTTCGGGATCGCGATCTTCACCACCATCCTGCAGCGGCGGATCATCTTTCACGCGGCGGACTACGCGGCCGGACTCAACGCCCACTCGCCGGTGACCCAGGCGGCCATGAGCAGGATCGGCCTGCTGGCCGCGCAGGCCGGCTTGCCGTCGGCCGGCAAGGCGCTGACGGCTGTGATGATCGGTGGGGCGGTGCAGAGGCAGGCGTTTGTCGCGGCCATTGACGACGTCTTTTGGATTGCGGCCTTCTTCACGGTGAGCGGCGCCCTCCTGGGCCTGTTCCTGAAAACGCCCAAGGCCAGCAACGGCCGGCGGCCCGCGGCGGCCATGGAAGTCTGACCCTATCCCAGCCATCCGGCAGAAGGAGCGCGAACGTGATGCAGGCAGAGACCAAAACCCGCCGGTCCCCGGTGCTGATCGTGGCGACCATCGGTGTCATCCTCCTGTTGGCCGCCGTCGCTTACGGTACCTACTACTGGATTCAACACCAGCGCTATTTCGAAACCGAGAACGCCAAGGTCGCCGGCGACCTGGTCCAGGTGAGCGCCAAGGCCCCCGGACGCATCGCCTCGGTCAAGGTGACCGACGGGTCGGTGGTGAAGCAGGGGGACCTGTTGGCCGTGTTGGAGGACGACCTCGCCCAGGCGCAACTGGCCCAGGCCCAGGCGGGATTGGAGCGGGCCCGGGCCGAGCGCGCCCGGGTGGTGGGCGGCGCCCGGGAGCAGGAGATCAGGCGGCTGGAAGAGGCGGTGGCAGCGGCCGGCGCGCAGCGCGACCTGGCCGGCAAGGCCTTCGAGCACACCCAGGCGCTGTACCGGCAGGGGGCTGTGGCCCAGTTCCAGTTCGACCAGGCCCAGGCCCAGGACCGGGCTGCCGAGGCCGGGCTCAGCCAGGCTCAGGCCGCCCTGGACGGGATCAAGGCCGGGGCGAGCGCCAATGACCTGGCGGTCCTGGACGCGGCGGTGAAGCAGGCCGAGGCCGCCGTCAAGCTGGCCCAACTGGCGGTGGACAGCGCCCGGGTGATCGCTTCGACCGACGGGACGGTGGCCCAGATCAACGTTCACGCGGGCGAAATGGCCGCCCCGGGAGTACCCCTGCTGACTCTCGTCAATCTGAACAACCTCCGGGTGGAGGCCAACGTCGAGGAAACGGACGTCGCCCGCATCAAGGTGGGCGAGCCGGTGGACGTGTACGTGGACGCCTATCCGGGCCGGAGCGTCGCCGGAGAGGTGGCCGAGGTCGGGGTGGCGACCGGTTCCGTCTTCAGCCTGATCCCCCAGGACAACTCCACCGGCAACTTCACCAAGATCGTTCAACGGGTTCCCGTCCGGATCAAGCTGGCCCAGACCGAGCCAGGCCTGCGCCCGGGAATGTCGGTGCTCGTCCGCGTTCACTTGCAGGGCCAAAAGGCCGTCTCGGCGAAGTGAGGAGTCAAGGGGGAAGTCGAGCGATGCAAGCGCCTGACGATAATTTGAATCAGCCTGGGGTCCCGCGGCTGCGGACGCGCGTCAGGTGGCTCACCCCGGTGGTGGCCGCCGTGGTCCTGCTCAGCCTGGCCCTGCCGGGCGACCGGCCGGGGGCGGCCGACCCGTCGTCTCCCGCCCCGCGTTCCTTCAGCCTGCCAGAGGCGATCGACCTGGCCATGGCCCAGAATCCGTCCATCGTGCGGGCCGGCCTGGCCGCCGACAAGGCGGCCATCCAGGCCGCCACCGCCGAGCGGCGCTACGAGGACGCCAGCGTCCACGACTTCACCTCGCGGATGCCTCTCGGCCCGGACCCGATGGACCAGAACACGGTGACGATGCTCAAGAGCCAGGCCGAGACGGGGCTGTCGCTGGCCCAGGCGGGGCGGCAACTGGTTGGCCAGGCGCTCCGGATGCAGGTCCAGCGCGCCTACCTGGAGGCGCGGAAGGCGCGGGAGGGGGAGAAGATCGCCCAGGCTGACCAGGCGCGGGCCGAGGCGCAGTTCAAGGTCGCTCAGGCCCGATTGGACGCCGGCATGGCGCCCAGGAGCGAGGTGCTGAACGCCCAGGCCCGCCTCACCATGGCCCGGGCCGCCGCGGCCCGGGCGGGGCGGCTGCGGAAGATGGCCGACATCACCCTGCGGCAGGTCGTGGGCCTGGACCAACATACGCCGCTGGTGCTGACCACCTCCTTCGGCCGGGGCGCGGTCAGCGCGGTGGCGGGGGTGGACCTGGAGGCCAAGATCAGCCAGGCCCTGGCGCAGCGCTTTGACGTCCTGCAAGCCCGGGACGCCCTGCAGTTGCAGCAGACCAACTTCCAGCTCATCGACCGTCGCTACCTCTCGCAGACGGACGTCTGGAAGCTGGCGGACCTGGACGTGCGCGACGCCCAAGCCCACCTGGCGGAGGTTCAGTCGCAGGTCGACGCCCAGGTGCGGCAGGCCCACCTGCGCCTCCAGATGTACGAGGAGCAGTTGCAGGCTTTCGACCAGGGCCTCGAGGCCGCCCGCGAGGGGGTCCGGCTGGCCACCGCCAGTTACGGGGTGGGGCTGGCCACGCCGGCCGACGTGACCAACGCGGAGACCGCGCTCACCCAACTGGAGGCGCAGTCGCTGCAAACCCTCTTCGACTACAACCTGGCTCGCCTGGACTTCGACACCGCGACCGGGGAGGGACTCAAGTAAATGAAGGTGCTGGTGATGGGCAGCGGGGCGGTGGGCGGCTACTTCGGCGCCAACCTGGCGCGCGCCGGGGAGGACGTCTACTTTGTCGCCCGCGGCCCCCAGCTTGAGGCGCTGCGGCGCGGCGGGCTGCGGATCAACAGCGCCGCGCGGGGGGACTTCACGGTGTCCACCCGCGCCGGGACCACCGCCGAGGCGGCGCAGGCAGGCCCCTACGACTTGGTGCTCTTCGCGACCAAGAGCTACGACACCGAGGCCGCGGCGGCCCAGATCCTTCCCGCCCTGGGCCCCGGGACGGTGGTCCTTTCCTTACAAAACGGCGTCAACAACGAAGCGGTCCTGGGGCGGATCCTCGGCAATCAGCGGGTGATGGGGGGCGTGGCCTACGTCGAGGCCGCCCTCATTGAACCGGGCGTCATCCGGCACTCCTCGGCGGGGCGGGTGATCGTCGGGGAAATGGACGGGAGCCTCACCTCGCGTGTCCAGGCCGTCTGCGACCTCTTCGCCCGCGCCGCGGTTCCCTGCGAACGCTCGCCCGACATCGCGGCGGCCAAGTGGGAGAAGCTCCTGTTCAACTGCGCCCTTAACCCCATGACGGCCCTCGCCCGCCAGGGGATCGCCTCCATCGTGGCGATTCCCGAGGGGCGTGACACCTGCCGGCGGGTAATGGAGGAAGTCCGTGAAGTCGCCCGGGCGGCCGGGGTGGCCCTGCCCGAGGACGCCGTCCAGCGGCTGCTGGCTTTCGCGGCTAGCCGGGACATGCACAGCTCCATGGAGTACGACCTGCTCCATGGCCGCCGGCTGGAGCTGGAGGCGTTGAACGGGGTCATTCTGCGCCTGGGCCGCCGCCATGGCGTCCAGACCCCGGTGAACGAGGCCCTCTACGCCCTGCTGAGGGCCATCGCCCCAGGCTGATGGCCGCGCCGGGGCCTGTTCACATCACCAGCCCTCCGTTGGGGCTCCACACCTGCCCGGTGATGTAGCCCGCCTGGGGGGAGGCCAGAAACGCCACCGCCTCCGCGATCTCCTCGGGCCGTCCGAGGCGTCCCAGGGGGATCTCCCGGGCCAGGGCGTCAACCTCGTCGGCGGTGAGGCTGGCGAGCATCTCCGTGCCGACCGCTCCGGGGGCGACGGCGTTGACGGTGATCCCGGCGGGACCGACCTCCCGGGCCAGGGCCCGGGTAAAGCCGATGATCCCGGCCTTCGCCGCCGAGTAAGCCACCTCGCAGGCCGCTCCGGTGAGCCCCCAGATGGAAGAAACGTTAATGATCCGCCCCTGCCGGCGGCTGAGCATCCCCGGCAGGATCGCCTGGCAACAGTTGAAGGCCCCCTTGAGGTGGACCGCCATGAGGCGGTCCCATGCCGTTTCAGGGAGGTCGGTGAGGAGGCCGTAGGAGGAGATCCCGGCGTTGTTTACAAGGATATCAGGCGGGCCGAGGCGCCTGGTGACCTCGGCGACCATTCCCTGCACCGCTCCGGGGTCGGCCACGTCCGCCGGCCAGGTCAGGGCCGCGGCTCCGAGGCAGCGCAGTTCCGCTTCGACCTCGGTGGCCGCCTCGGCTCGCCGGAGGTAGTTTACGGCAACCCGCGCCCCGGACCGCCCCAAGGCCAGGGCGACCGCCCGCCCGATTCCCCGGGAGGCGCCGGTGACGAGGGCGACCTTCCCTTCCAGCAGCTTCTGTTTGGGCATCATAACCCCGACATTCTGCGGCCGGGGGCCTTCTTCCTGTAGGCTTCCACCCGGCGGGGGGTAAAACAATTAAATAAAACAAAAACCATCTTTACAATGATAATGATTGTATGTTATATTGCAGACGAGGCAAACGCCCAAAAAAAGGAGGTCTGTGAGCATGTCCCACATCGCCAGGGAACTGAAGCCGGCCGGGGAACTCCGGGCTATTTCCAAGCGTCAGATCGAAGAGCACCACGACGTTCTTTACCGGGGCTACGTCAACAAGCTCAACGAAATCGAAGCTAAGCTGGCGGAAGCCAACCCGGCGGAAGGGAACCCAACCTACAGCCTGATTCGGGAGTTGAAGAAGGAAGAGGTCTTCGCCACCAACGCCCTCCGCCTGCACGAGGGCTATTTCGAAAACCTTGCCCCCGGGGGGCAGCGACCCGCCGGAGCGGCCCTGGAACTGATCATCCAGGACTTCGGGGGGTACGACGCCTGGGAGGCGGAGTTCAAGGGGATGGGCATGGCCGCGCGGGGGTGGGTGGTGCTCGCCTTCGACTGGAACGACCGGCGGCTGCACAACTACCTGTCGGACATTCACTCGGACGGGGTGTGGAACGCGTCACCCCTGCTGATCCTGGACGTCTACGAGCACGCTTACATGATCGACCACGGCACGGCCCGCAAGGCCTACCTGGAGGCGTTCCTGCAGAACATCAACTGGGAGGCGGTGAACCGGCGGACCGAAAGCCTGCGGCTGCTGAATCACCGGCCATAGACCCGGAGCATTGGAAGCTTGCCGCTCCCGCCGTAAGGGCCGCCCAACCGTGGCGGCCCGGCGTCATTGGGGGGCTCCGTGGCCCGGGTGGTGCCCGGCCTGGTCGAGAACGTCGCGCGCCGCGGCGGGCCGGTGCTCGGACGGGTCGAGGCGGTGATGGGCCTCTTCTTCCGGCTGGAAGCTCATGCAGTTGACCGCTTCGGTGGAGTGGGCCAGGCCGTCGTGGGCGGCGACCCGGATCGTCTCGCGGCCGCAGATCTCGCTCTCGTTGTGGAAACAGTTGGTGACGTTGCAAAAGACCTTGGACATGACGCGCACCTCCGCACCGGTTAGTATCAGGTTGGACGCAACCGGTTATGCTCTCTTCTGATTCTTCTTGATAAGGCGAGCGGGCCGGAGCGAAGAGGATTCCGTTTAATCGTGTGGAATGTGTACGGTTGGGAGCGTTCGTCAATATTACTGGGAAGGAGGGATACGGTTTGGCTCTCAAGATCACTGAGGAGTGCATCGCCTGCGGCGCCTGCGAGCCGGAATGCCCCAACGAGGCCATCGCCGCCGGGGATCCTATCTATTTGATCGATCCCGATAAGTGCACTGAGTGCCTGGGCTATTACGACGATCAGCAGTGCCAGGCGGTGTGCCCGGTGGCGTGCTGCCCGCCGGACCCGGATCACCCGGAGAGCAAGGACGACCTGCTGAAGAAGTTTCATGCCCTGCACCCCGGCGAGGAGCCGAAAAACGTGGACACCTGGAAGGCCCCGGAGGCCTAGGACGGGACCAGGTGCTTCTGCAAGACAGGATAGGATTTTGAGGCGAAGCGAGGGTGGCCATCGGCCACCCTCGCTCTGTGTGGCCCGGTGGAAGGTCCGGCAGTCTTTGCGCCCCGGAAGCGCAGAATTTGCGGGACCCCGGAGGGCTTGATTCGGTCGGGTGGCCTCCTCAGGTCCGGGAGGCTGGCACGCGTCTTGCTAGACAAGATTGGCCGGAAGAAGAGTCGGGGCAGGGCGGTGGAATGATGGAACTGCCCAAGAAGCGGTTGGGCAATGTGCTGGTGGAAGCGGGGTTAATAACCCCCGAACAGTTGGCCCAGGCCTTGGAACTGCAGGAGGCAGCCGGGGTGCGGCTGGGCCAGGTACTGGTTGCCCGGGGGTTGGTCAACGACATCGATGTGGCCAAGACCGTTGCCGCCCAGATGGGTTTGTCGTTCATTCCGGACGCCGAACTGCGGCCGGATCCCGCCGTGGCCCGGCTGATCCCGGAGAGCCTGGCGCGGCGCTTCCTGGTGTTGCCCCTGGAGGAGCGGGGAGACCGGTTGGTCCTGGGGATGGTGGATCCCTTCAATGTTTTTGCCGCCGACGAGGTGCGAAAAATCGTCGGCCGTGAGATAACTCCGGTGGTGGTCACCGAGCGCGGCCTGAACAAGGCTGTACAGCAGGTTTACTACCTTGAGGGCCTGCCCGACGCCCCTCCTCCGGCCCGGGTCGAGAAAAAACCGGGCTACCGGGTTCGGGAGGCCGCGGAAGACGCCCCGACGGTCCGGCTGGCGAACAGCATTATCCAGCGGGCCATCGACGAACGAGCCAGTGACATCCACGTCGAGCCCCAGGCAAACGGGCTCCGGATCCGTTACCGCATCGACGGCGTCTTGCAGGAAGCCCTGGCGCTGCCCGAGGCGGCCCACGCGACCCTGGTGTCCAGGTTGAAGATCATGGCCGCCATGGACATCTCCGAACGCCGCCTGCCGCAGGATGGGCGCATTCAGATCAAGGAATCCGACCGTGAGGTGGACCTGCGGGTCTCGACGCTCCCGACCATCCATGGAGAGAAGGTCGTCATTCGCGTGCTCGACAAGACGCGGGGCGTCATGCAACTTGCCCAGTTGGGCTTTACGCCTCAAACCCTGGAGCGCTACCTGGCCGCCATCAAGCAGCCCCACGGCACCGTGCTGGTCACGGGTCCCACCGGCAGCGGTAAAACCACCACGTTGATGGCCACGTTACAAGAGTTGAACTCCCCCGGGAAGAACATCATCACCGTCGAGGACCCGGTCGAGTACTACATCCCCGGCGTGAACCACGTGCAAATCAACCCCAAAGCCGGCCTCGGTTTTGCCAGCGGCCTGCGGGCCATCTTGCGGCAGGACCCCAACATCATCATGGTAGGCGAGATCCGCGACCGCGAGACGGCTGAAATCGCCATTCGCGCCGCGCTCACCGGCCACCTGGTTTTTTCCACCATTCACACCAACGACGCCGCGGGAGCCCTCAACCGGCTCGTCGACATGGGGGTGGAACCTTTTCTGGTGGCTTCCTCGGTCAATGCCATTCTGTCCCAGCGGCTGGTGCGGTTGCTCTGCCCGCGCTGCAAGGAGCCCTACGTACTGGCCCCCGGCGCGGCCGAGCGGGCTGGGCTGGGGCTGCCGGACCACCCCATCCGGCTCTTCCGGGCGGCGGGGTGCCCCGCCTGCAACAACACCGGCTACTCCGGCCGCGTCGGGCTGTTTGAGATCTTGACCGTGACGCCCGCGATTCGCGGCCTGGTCACGCAGAAAGCGGTCGCCGGCGTCATCGCCGGCCAGGCGGTGGCCGAGGGCATGCGGCCTCTCCTGGAAGACAGCGTCGACAAGGCGATACGCGGCCTCACCACCCTGGAGGAAGTGCTGCGGGTGGGTTTTGCGGAGAAGTACTGACAACCAGGAAGGTGGCACCCGTGGAGATCCTTGAACTGCTCAGGCTGGCCGGCGAAGCCGGCGCCTCGGACCTGCACCTCACCGTCGATCTGCCGCCCGTGCAGCGGCTAAACGGCGAACTGGTCACCCTGGCCCTGCCCCCGCTCACCGCCCGGGAGATCGCGCAGGCCCTGGAGACGATGTTACCCGACGAGGCTCAGGGCCGAAAGGTCCAGGAAACGGGCGACCTGGATTTCGCCTTCGGGGTTGGTGGGCTGGGGCGCTTCCGCGTCAACGCCTTCCGGCAGCGGGGCAGCCTCTCCCTGGCGATTCGCGTGATCCCTCACCAGGTACCGTCGTTGAGCCAACTGGGGGTGCCGGAGATCGTACCCGCCCTGGCGTTGAGCGGGCGCGGGCTGGTCCTGGTCACCGGTCCCACCGGCAGCGGCAAGTCCACCACCCTGGCGGCCATGGTGGAGGAGATCAACCAGCGGCGGAGCTGCCACGTGGTGACCCTGGAAGATCCGGTCGAGTACCTGCACAAGCACGGGCTGAGCGTTATTCACCAGCGGGAGATCGGCATCGACAGCCTGAGCTTTGCCGGGGCGCTGCGGGCGGCTCTGCGCCAGGATCCAGACGTGATCCTCCTGGGTGAGATGCGCGATTACGAAACCATTTCTACCGCGATCACGGCCGCCGAGACCGGGCACCTGGTGCTGGCCACGCTGCACACGGCCGACGCCGCCGGAACCGTGGACCGGCTCATCGATGCCTTCCCTCCCCACCAGCAGGGACAGACGCGCGGCCAATTGGCGGCGGTGCTGCAGGGGGTTATCGCCCAGCGGCTCCTCGCGCGCCGTGATGGGCGGGGGCGTGTCGCGGCGCTGGAGGTACTGGTGGGGACCCCGGCGGTGCGAAACCTGATCCGGGAAGGTAAGACGCACCAGTTGCCTTCGGCTATCCAGACCGGGGCCAAGTACGGAATGCGCACTATGGAACAGTCCTTGCAAGACCTGGTGGCACAGGGGATCATCGGTGAAGCCGAAACCGTACCCCAAAGGCCGGTGTATTGACTTGGGGGGAGCATACTTGCCAAGGTTCTCCTTCGATGCCCGGGACGCCGCCGGGAAGGCCGTGAGGGGCCTGATCCAGGCTGAGGACCGGCGCGAGGCGGCGGAGGTGCTGCGTGCCCGGGGGCTGGCAATTATTTCCGTCGAACTCAACAAGGATATCACCTATCTCCTGGAGGATCAGCGGTCTCACGGGGGGCGGGTCCCGCTGCGCGATCTGGCCGTCTTCTGCCGCCAGTTCGCCACCTTGCTGGGGGCCGGCGTGCCGGTCATCGATGGCTTGCGCACGATCGCCCGCTCGGGCAGGGGGAGGCGGCTGGGCCAACTGCTGGCACGAACGGTGAAGGACCTGGATAGCGGCGAGCCCCTGAGCCGGGCTCTCGAACGCCAGGGTTCGGATCTGCCGCCGGTCATGGCGCACATGGCTGCCGCCGGCGAGGTGGGCGGGGTGCTCGAAGAGGTCTTCGCCCGGCTGGCCGACCAGTTCGAGCGACAGGACACCGTGGTCCAGAAGGTCCGTTCGGCCCTGACCTATCCGGCGGCGGTGCTGGGGATGGCGCTCCTGATCGTGACCTTTCTGGTCGCGGTGGTGGTTCCCAGCTTTGCCGCCATGTACAACCAGTCGGGGACCCCACTCCCGTGGCCGACGCGCCTGTTGCTGAGTCTCAGCCACTTCCTGCGGGCCTATTGGTACGTGATCGCGGTTGGGTCGGCGGGCGGCCTATGGGGTCTGGGGCGATCTTACCGCGGCCAGCGGGGCCGGCAACTGGTGGACCGGTTATTGCTGCGGCTGCCCCTCTTCGGGCCGCTGCTCCTGAGACAAGCCTTGGCCCTGTTTTCGCGCACCCTGGCAACCCTCCTGCGGGGTGGCATCCCCATTCTGACAGCCTTGTCGGTCGCCGGGCAGGCCGCGGGGAACACCGCCCTGGTCCCGGCCCTGGAGGAGGCCCAGGCGGCGGTTCGGGACGGCCAGAGCATCATCGGGCCGCTGCGCAGGAGCCGCCTCTTTCCGGAGATGATGCTGGAGATGATGGTCATCGGCGAGGAGTCCGGGGCCACCGACGCCCTGTTGGCCAAGGTCGCCGATTACTACGAGCGGGAGGTCAACGCCACCGTGGACCGCCTGACCTCGCTGATGGAGCCCGCCATCGTACTGGTCCTGGGGGTAATCGTCGGATTCATCGTCCTCGCCCTGGTGCTCCCCATGTTCGATTCCTGGCAGTTGATTGGGAAATAGAGGCAGGAGATGGCGGCAGGAGATCACCCCAAACCTCGGCACAGATTGGCAAGATATTGACAAAAAGACAAACTTAGCTTAACATAATTATTACCAACGAAAAAGCAAAAAATGGAGGCTGAAAGCAATGCTCAAGTTCCCGAAGTGGCTGCGAAGGGATGAGGGTTTCACGCTGATCGAGCTCCTGGTGGTAATCGCGATCCTCGGCATCCTGGCGGCGGTGGCCGTGCCGCGGGTGGCGGGGGCGGTCGACAAGGCCAAGACGTCCGAGTCCAAGGCCAACCTGGCGGTGGTCGAGAGCGCCCTGGAACGGTACTACCTGGACAACGGCTCCTACCCTGCGAACTTGACGCCCCTGGTACCCAGCTACGTCGTGGCGGTTCCCACGAACGGATGGGACCATCCCTTTACCTATACCCCCAGCCCCGCCACTCCTCCTCACACCTCTTACACCCTGACTGACCCTGACACCAGCCTGTACAAGTAGTAACCAGGTGGCCCGGCACCTCCGCAAGGGGGATTTCCTTTGGCGGTTCCGGCGTTCCTGTTCGCGCTCTTCGGTCTGGCGGTCGGATCCTTTCTCAACGTGGTCATCTACCGGGTTCCCCGGCGGGAGTCGATCGCGGTTCCGCCTTCCCACTGTCCCCACTGCGGGGTGCGCCTGAGCCCGGCCGAACTGGTACCGCTATTGAGCTTTGCCTGGCAACGCGGGCGCTGCCGGCACTGCGGGGCGCCGATCGGTTGGCGCTACCCGGCGGTCGAAGCCCTGACCGGGCTCCTCTTCGTCCTTGCTTACCTGCGTTTCGGTTGGACAGGCCTGGCGCTGTACTGGTCGGTTTTTGCGGCCTTGCTGGTGGTCGTGGCCTGCATCGATTGGGAGTACCGGATCATTCCCAACGTGGTCCTGGGCGCCGGCCTGGCGCTGGGACTGGTCATTTCCCTGGTCCTGCGGCTCCCCTTGCCGGCGGCGGCCTTGGGGCTGGCTTCGGGCTTTGGTGTCTTCCTGCTCCTGGCGGTGGCCTGGTCCGGCGCCATGGGCGCCGGGGACGTCAAGTTGGCCGGCGTCCTGGGTTGGTACCTGGGCTGGCCGCTGGTGGTGGTGGGGCTGTTCGGCGGCATCCTGGTGGGGGCGCTGGTCGGCCTGGTGTTGCTGATCACCCGGCGCAAGGCCGCGCGAGACCAGATCCCCCTGGGGCCATTTCTCGCCCTGGGGGCGGTGCTGGCGGTCTTATTCGGCCGGGAACTGCTGGATTGGTACCTGCCTTTGTTGAGGTGGTGAGAGTGGTGCGGGTCTTGCGCGGCGAGGGAGGGTTCACCCTCGTGGAAGCGGTAGCTGCGGTGGCCGTGGTGGCCTTGGCCGTGGCGCCTATCATGGCAGGGTTGGACGCCGCTTTGGCGGCTTCGTGGCACGCCCGGAACCTGGCCATTGCCACGGAACTGGCGCAGCAGGAGATCGAACTGACGCGTTACCAGGCTCGCACGACCCAGGGGTTCGAGACCCTGGCCGTGGGGCCGGGGCCGGTCGAGGACATCGCCCGCCCCGAGGGGGTGTTCCAGCGGGCCGTCACGGTCGAATCGGTGTCGGTGGGCGGCGTGGACCTGAAGCAACTGGCGGTTACCGTCAGTTGGAACCTTCACCGCAGCCAATCGCAGGTGCGGCTGACTACGCTGCTGGCCCGGCGGTGACGAAGATGTTGGGAGGGCCGGCCGGCGAACGCGGGCTGACGCTGGTGGAAACGCTGGTTTCCGTGGCCATCCTGGGCGTGGTCGCGGCAGCCCTGTCGGCCTTCAGCGTGGCAAGCTTTCGCCTGTGGCGTTCCGGGATGGACCAGGCCACCCTGGTCAGGGACCTGGTTCCAGCCATGGAACGGATGGAACAGGACTTGCGGCAGGCCCGGGCCCTGGTCGCGATCTCCCCGGGAAAGATCCAGTTTACCGACGCCGACGGTCAGGCGGTGGCGGTGGACCTGGCGGCCGATGGCACCGTGCGGCGACAGCCGGGCCTGAGCGGTTCCGGATCGGCGGTGCTGGCCACGGGGGTTACCCAACTGCAATTCACCCCCACCGGTCCTTACATCCAGATTCACCTGACGGGGATGTCGCCCGGTGGCCGCTCCCTGAACCTGGACTCGGGTGTCCTGATTCGCGCCTCGGGGATGGTGGTGGGCGGAGGTGGATGAGACGAGGGTAAGCCGGGAGACCGAGCGCGGCGCGGCCCTGGTGCTGGCCGTGCTGGTCGTGGCCGTCCTCCTGCTGACCGGCCTGACCTTCCTCTCCCTGGGGAGGGCGCAACTGCACCTGGGCGCCAGTCGCCGGGATTCCCTGGCCGCTCTGGACCTGGCCGACGCCGGGATCGACGTGGCCTTGGCCCAACTGCGGACCGATCCGCAGTGGCGCGGACCGCTCTCGGACCCGCTGCGGGGGTACACCGTCACCGTCTCTGACTTGGACAATGGGCTTCTGAGCGTGCGTTCCAGCGCCAGCGCCGGGGGCATTGCCAGGGCGGTTTCGGCCACGGTCCACGTTGGGCTTCCGAGCATGTACCGGCGAGTCCTGGTCAGCGGAGGAGACTTTACTTTTCCCAACTCGTTTTCGATCGACGGTGACGTCCAGGCCAACAGTAACGCCACCCTGAGCGGCGTCGGCTCGGTTGACGGGAAGGTGCTGGTTTCCGGTCAGTTCAGCACCGAGTGGGGCTCGATCGACCCGCCGCCCACGGTGGGCGCGCCGCCGGTGCCGCTGAACCCCTTTCCGAGCCTGACCGGCACACCCCTGTTCGGTCCGACCGTGGACTTGGGGAATCTCCCCCTGAAGGGGCAGGTATACACCATCAATGGCGACGTCACCCTCCTCGCTCCCCCTTCCCGCGGCCGCAGGAGTCCGGGTGTCCAGGGCAACGCCGTGATCTGGGTGGATGGGAAGGTGCACCTCGCGGGCGACCTTGTCGACAAGCAGGCGGGGAGGCCCGAAGACCCGAACCTGTTGGCCATCATGGCGTCGGGCGACATCACCGTCGACGGCGCCGTGGTGGACGGGGTGCTCCAGAGCCGGGGTACCATTTCTTTCACTCACCCGTCCCTGCGGTCGATCTACGGAGGCCTGTACGCCAATGCGATCACCTATCGATCGGCCCGTTTGCCGCTCCGTTATGACCGGCGCCTGGGTTCCTCGCCTCCGGCTCCCCTGCCCAGGGGCGCGGAACTGGTCAGTTGGCGCGAAGGGGGTGGACCCCAGTGAGCCTTAGCCGGCGGGGACTCTGGGCTCGCCGTTCTACCGGCCTGGATGTGGGCAGCCAATGGGTGAAGGCGGTGGAACTGGAATGGCCGGGCGGCCAGCCGCGGGTCAAGCGGCTGCTGCGTTTCGCCGTCCCGGAGGGAGCCATGTCCCGGGGAGCGGCGGACGACCCCTCGGCGTTGGCCGGCGGGTTGCTCGCCAATTTGCGCCCGCAGCTATTCACAAGCCGCCACCTGGCGCTGTCGGTGGACTCGGAGCAGGTTTTCCTGCGTTCCCTGCGGTTACCGCAACTGGCACCCCGGGAACTGGCGGCGGCGGCCCGTTGGGAGGGGGAGAGCCACCTGCCCATGCCGGCGGCGGAGGTGGTGACCGACTACATCGTGCTTGGCGACGACGGCCCCGGCCGCACGGAAGTGATGATGGTGGGAGTGCCGCGCCGGGTGGTGCAGGGTTACCTGGCGGCTTGCCGGCGAGCCGGCTTGACCCCCGAGGCGATCGAGCCGGAGAGTACGGCCATCTGGCGCGCTATTCAAAGTGACGGGTCCGGGCCCCAGGCGGAGGACCGGAGCGTGGCGGTGCTGGACATCGGGGCCAGTGCCCTGCGGCTGACCATCCTGCGCCATGGCACGCCGTACCTGAGCCGAACCGTGGCTTTGGCCGGGGAAGGCACCGCCCGCACGGCGGAACTGGCCCGGGAGGTCAGGACGTCCCTGGAGTTCTTCCTTTACGACAATCGTGGCCTGCGCTTGAGCCAGGTGTACCTGGCCGGAGGAGCAGCTCGCGACCAGGGCCTGGCGGCGTTCCTGGAGGAAGCCCTGAATACCGCCTTCCTGGGCCGGGTGCCAGGAGCGGTACCGATCACCGCAAGCACGGTGAAACCGGCCTTGCTGTCCACCTTCGGGGAAGCGGGGCCGGAGTTTGCCTGTGCCCTGGGTCTGGCGCTGAGGGGAGGGCCGGCGTCGGCGCCCAAGTTCAGCCTGCTGCCGCCGCAGTTCCGTGGGCGACGCCGTCGCCACCGCCTGGTCTGGACCGCCGCCCTGGGGGCGGTGGGGTTGGTGGCCGCGATCGCGTGGCCCTACGTGAGGGAAGTAGCCGCTGTGCGGCAGGAGGCGGCGGCCGTGGCGGTAGCGGAGCGGGAAGCCCGGGCGGTGGAGTCGGTACGAGGCCGGGTCGCCCAGTTGGCCGCTGAGCGCAAGGGCTTGGCGGACCGCCTCACCGTCCTGACGGGAACACCGGGCGGGGAAGGATGGTCGCCGGTCTTGTCCTCAATCCTGACCGCCATACCGCCGGGGGTCAGCATCAGCCAGGTGGCGGCCGGCGGCAGCGAAGTGGTGATTTCGGGGTCGGCGCCCCGCCTGGACCTGGTACGGCAGTTGGAGATCCAGTTGGGGCAAGAACCGGGTTACCTTGCCAGGGTGGAACTGAAGTCGCTCAACCGGGTCGGGGAGGTTTATCAGTTCCAGCTTACCGTCCAGGTTGCCTGGGAGGCGACGGCACCATGAGGCTGCAATTGACCCCGCGGGAGAGAACGGCCCTGGCGGCCCTGGCGGGCGTACTGGTGCTGATGGGATTCTACCTGGGAGTGCACGAGCCCATTCAACGCTACCGGGAACAGGTCCATGCCGCGGTGCTGGCGGCGCAGACGGCCGTGTCGAAGGGCTCGGCGGCCAAGGAGCAACTGGCCAGGCTCCAGGGGCAAGTGTCGGAACTGCGGGCCCGCTACGCGGCGGCGGCGGGGCTGATACCGCCAACCCTGGATGAGCCGCGGTTCCTGGCGGAGGTGGCAGCGGCGGCCGACCGAAGCGGGGTCACGCTGCAGGTCATTCAGTTGGGAAAAAGCGTCGCCAAGGACGGCTGGGTCAGCCGGTCGGGGTCGCTGATGGTGTCCGGGGGTTTAGGCCAGGAGGTGGCGTTCATCCGCGGCATCGAATCGCTGCCGATCCTGGTGGCGGTGCAGGCAGTCAAGCTGGACGCGCTCAACGGGCACAACACCGCGACCGTAAACTTTCAGATCCTGGCGCAAGCCGCGGCGACTCCCTAGCAGGGGCGGTCGTGTGACAGAATGTAAAACAGATGTCAGCAGAGTGCCTATTGTGAGGTTCAAACTTCCTGGATAAACTGAGTTGTGAGGGCGGTCCCTGCCGGTGCGGCGGGGGCGCATGTTTTGCAAAGGGGGTAGGTGCCTTGATCATCGGGGTCGTGAAGGAGATCAAGGACCAGGAGTACCGGGTCGGGATGGTTCCCTCCGGCGTACGGACCCTGGTTTCGGCTGGACACCGGGTCCTGGTCCAGCAGTCGGCGGGCGAGGGCAGCGGGATCGGCGACGGTGAGTACCAGGCGGCCGGGGCGGAAATCGTCGCCGCGGCGGCCGGCGTCTACGAAGCGGCGGAGATGATCGTAAAAGTCAAGGAACCCCTCCAGCAGGAGTACGAGTTGCTGCGGGAGGGGCAACTTCTGTACACCTACCTGCACCTGGCGCCGGCCCCCGAACTCGCCGCCGCATTGCTGCGGCGCAAGGTCATCGGAATAGCCTACGAGACCATCCAGCTCGCCTCCGGGGCGCTCCCGCTCCTCACCCCGATGAGCGAGGTGGCCGGCCGCCTGTCGATCCAGGCCGGGGCGCGGTGCCTGCAGAAGAACGAGGGGGGGCGCGGGGTCCTGCTGGGAGGGGTCCCGGGGGTGCCGCCCGCCCGCGTGGTCATCGTGGGTGGCGGCGTGGTCGGCACCAACGCGGCCAAGATGGCTGTGGGCATGGGCGCCGACGTCACCTTGTTGGACATCAACCTGGACCGCCTGCGCTACCTGGACGACATCTTCGGCGGACGGCTCAAGACGATGGTTTCCAACGCTCACGACCTGGCAGAGGCGCTGGCGGGGGCGGATCTGGTTATCGGCGCGGTCCTCGTGGTCGGGGCCAAGGCTCCCCACCTGATCACCGGCCCGATGGTCGAGGGCATGAAGCCGGGGTCGGTGATCGTGGACGTGGCCATCGACCAGGGCGGCTGCGCGGAGACCTCCCGGCCGACCAGCCACAGCCATCCCACCTACGAGTATAGCGGCGTGATCCACTATTGCGTCACCAACATGCCCGGGGCCGTGGCCCGCACCTCGACCTTCGCCCTGACCAACGCGACCCTGCCCTACGCCCTGAGGATCGCCAACCAGGGGCTGAAGTCGGCGCTCCAGGACCCGGCTCTGGCCAAGGGCCTGAACGTCTACCGCGGGCAGGTCACCCATCCGGCGGTGGCACGGGACCTGGGGTATACCTACGTGGCCCCCGCGCAGGTCGGTTAGACGGGGGGGCTCCGGCTTGACGGTGCGAGTCCGGGACCTCCTGGAGATGCCTGCCTTCGAGGGCGCGACTGTCTATGGTGACGAGGCCGGGCTGGACAACCCGGTTCGCTGGGTCCACATCAGCGAGGTTCTGGACATCGCCCGGCTGCTCCGCGGCGGGGAACTGGTCCTGACCACGGGGATGGCCTGGAACGCTCCGCCCGGCGACCTGCGCCGTTTTGTAGGCGAGCTCGCCGAACGGGGCGTGGCCGGGCTGGTGGTGGAACTGGGGCGAACCGTCTTCGAGATCCCGGAGGCGATCGACCAAGCAGCCAGGGAAGTCGGCCTGCCGGTGATCACTCCGGCCCGCGAGGTGCCCTTCGTCGAGGTAACCGAGGAGATCCACTCCCGCATCATCAGCCAACACTATACCCTCCTGAAGCGGGCCGAGCAGGCCACCCAGTCCTTCACCCGGGTCCTCCTCGGCCAGGGCGGGGTAGAGGAAATCCTGCGCAGTTGCAGCCAGCTCATCGGTGCCCCGGTACTCCTCCTGCCCAGCGATCCGGTCGAGCCACCGCTGGCCTTCCCGTCCGGCCTGGCGACCGACCAGGCCCGGTTGCAGGCGGTCCGCGGGCTGCCCCTGGAGGGGGTCGGAGCCCAGGGGGCGCAGCATTTCACCGTTTCCCTCGAGGACCGGGAGGAGGGCCTTCTGGTGGAAGCGATCTACGCCGCGACCGAGCGCTGGGGGCACCTGGTGGTCTGGCTGGACGGCCGCCGGGCGGACGAGTACCTGCCCCTGGTGGTGGACCGGGCGGCGGTTACCATCGCCCTGGAGCTGATGCGCCTGCGGAGCATCCGGGAGAACCGGGTACGGCTGAAGCGCGAACTGGTGGACGACCTGTACGGCGGCGAATTCCGGGACGAAGAGGAGATTTACCGGCGGGCCGCGGCGGTGGACGTACCGCTGTCGCACCGCTGGATGGCGGCGGGGGTGTTCATCCTGGCGGGGGGCCACCGCGCCCTGCCGGTGAACCATTCGGCGTGGCAGATGGCCGAGACCAACGTCCGCGTGGCGTTGAAGGGTGCCGGCCTCAGCGCGGTCACGTCGCTGCGGGAGAGCCGGATCCTCTTCGTCGCCGCTCACCAGGACCTGGAGACCCTGCGCGGGCGGTTGAACGCCGCCCTGGAGGGGATCGTCCGGCAACTGGGAACGCACGCCCCGGCGGTGGAGGCGACCTCCGGGGTGGGGCAGTACACCCGGCACCCCCGGGAACTCGCCCGTTCCTTCCGGGAGGCGGACTTCACCGCCCGCCTGCGGGCGCAGCCGGGCGGTGGGGGGAGGTCGTCCCATTTCAGTGAGCTGGGGGTCTTCCGACTGTTCTTCGACCTGGATCCCGAGACTCTGGGGCAGTTGGTGGAACAGGAGCTGGGTCCCATCCTGCGCCACGACCGGCAGCAGGGTTCGCAACTCGCCCCGACCCTGCGTCTGACCCTCGACTGCGACTTCAACATGGCCGAGGCCGCCAAGCGGCTGGGGACCAACCGCCAGACCCTCTACAACCGCCTGGAAAGGATCCGCACCATCCTGGGCCACGACCCGTCCGAGGCGGAACGCCAGCTCGTCCTGGGGGTAGCCTTCCGGATCCTGGACTGGCTGGCTGTCGTTCGTCAGGACTAAAGGTCGCGCGGGCACGCCTTCAGGACTGCCGGCCGGTCCGCTCGCGGCGGCCGTTGAGGCCGAGGCGCTGCTTCACTTCGGCCGCCAGCGTCCGCGAGACGGGGATTTCCGTCCGCTCTTCGTCGTCCACCGCCAGGCGCAGGTGCCCCTTGAAGTAGGGGATTACCTCGCGCACCTTGCGCAGGTTGACCAAAAAGCGCCGGTGCGTGCGGACAAAGTCGAAGGGGACCAGTTGCTCCTCGAGCTCCCGCAGGGTCTGCCGGGCCAGGAGCCGCTCGCGGGGGAGCTTGACGTAGACCTCCTCGTTCAAGGCGTAGATGAAGACGATGTTCCGCACGTCGATCACGGCGATCTTGTCGGCCCGCTCCACGGCGATCCGGTCAGCGGGAGCGCGATACCGGGGCGGTTCCCTCGAGACGCCG
The DNA here is from genome assembly GCA_021786825.1 of Bacillota bacterium. Taxonomy (GTDB): domain Bacteria; phylum Bacillota; class Sulfobacillia; order JAMDAP01; family JAJYMS01; genus JAJYMS01. The sequence continues at coordinate 25,876 of JAJYMS010000111.1, forward strand.
GCGTCGCGGAAGGGCGCCGGCGCTCGGTCCGGGCGGGGAGCACGCCGGGCCGTCGCTGGTCCGGCCGGCGCGGCTGAGGGGGCGGAGGGCGCCGGGCCAATCCGGCCCAGGGCCTCGGCAAGCCGGTCCTCGTCGAAGGGTTTCAACAGGTAATCGACGGCGCCGACACGGAAGGCGTCCAGGGCAAACTCCTGGTAGGCGGTGGTGAAGATCACCCGTGGCCGAGGGGAGAGTTTCTGCAGTTCCCGCGCCAGTTCGATGCCCGAAAGGCCGGGCATCTGGATGTCCAGGAAGAGGAGGTCGTACTTCAGGGCCAGGCACAGTTGCCTGGCTTCTTCGGCGTGGGTCGCCTCCCCGACCACTTCCACCTCGGGGAAGGACGCCAGCAGCCGGCGCAGTTCCTTGCGGGCCGGGTACTCGTCGTCCACGATCAGCGCGCGCAGCTTCCTCATGCCCGTCTCTCCTCACCGCATGGGGATCCGGAGATGGACCCGCGTGCCCCGGCCGGGCGCGCTGGTAATGTGCAGGCTGTATTTGCCGCCGTAAAGCCGTTTCAGGCGCTCGTTGACGTTGGAAAGCCCCATCCCGTGGTCGCGCTTCTGCCGGGCGGAGGGGCGCAGCAACTCCGGGATGCGCTCGGGATCCATGCCGACGCCGTCATCCTTGATGACGACGTTCACCTTCATGGTCAGAAAGTCTAGGTAGGAGACCAGGGAAACCGTGCCGCCCTCCGACTTGAGGGCTACCCCGTGACGCACGGCGTTTTCCACCAAGGGCTGGACGGAAAGGGCCGGAATGCTCACCTTCAGCACCTGGGGGTCGATGTCGTAGACGACCTGCAGGCGCTCGTGAAAGCGAGCCTGCTCCAGGAACAGGTAGTTACGGATGTTGCGGTACTCTTCGTAAAAGGTCACGAACTGGCCGGTGGGGCGCATGGAACCGCGGAACAACTCGGCCAGTTTGATCAGCATCCGTCGGGTCATCTCGGCGTCGTCGCGGCTGTAGGAGACGATGGTGTTGATGGTGTTGAAGAGGAAGTGAGGCTTAATTTGGGCTCGCAGGGCGTTGAGCTCGGCCTCCGTGGTGAGCTGACGCTGCCGGTCGAGTTGCCCCAGCTCCACCTGCATGCCCAGCAGTTCAGCCACCATTTCGGCCGACCGGACCAGGGTCCGGCTGAACTGCCCGCCCGGCCAGCCCACCAGGGCGAGGCCTCCGAGCAACTCGGCGTGGCAACGCAGGGGGACGATCAACAAGGGCAGTTCCTGCCTGCCCAGGCTGGGGAGGCTCAGTGAGGTGACGGTCTGCCGCCCCTGGGCGAGGGCCTGGCTGACCCGGTTTTCGACCTCGGCCCCCAGGGCGGTGTTCTGGGAGTCCCGCCCGATGAAGGCCAGCAGCTCCGTCCCACTGGTGATGGCTACCGCCCGGACGTCGGTCATCATCCGGAGGATGATGGTGGCGGTCTTGCGAGCGGTCTCCCGGTTGAGGCCCTGGCGCAGATGGGGCAGGGTTTCGTGCACGATTTCCAGGGCGTGGTCCTGGCTGCGCCGGCTGGGCACCGGGACGCTATTGAAGGAGAAGTATCCCACCAGCAGGCTGACGGCGAAGTTCACCCCCGCCAGCAACCCGCCCAGCAACCACCGCTCCTGGTCGGGAACCGAGAAGAGGGGCAGCAGGCTGAACTCTAGGATGGTAGCCAGCACCACCGCGGCCCCGGCGATGGCGATCACAGACAGCCCTGCCTTTTTCGATAATTGCGAGCAGTATTTCGACGTAGCCCGGCCAAGTCCTGCTATGGCAGGAGTTTGCCGGCCGGAATGCGTAAAAGAATAGGGTATTTGAAAACAAGGGGGGAGCGGGTTGGAGGAACGCGAGGAGTGGGACGCGGCGAACGAGGAGTTCGACACCATTGAGGAGGTCGACGCCGTTTTCCGGGCGCAGCGCCGTCTGAGCCTGACGTACGGGCTGGTGTTCTTCCTGGTTACCCTTACCATTCCGGTGCTTTCGGTGACCTCTCCCTGGTGGGTGAACCAACCGATCTGGGGAGGCTTTACCCTCAACTACCTGCTGGTGGCGGTGCTGTACCAGGCGTTTTACCTGCTCATCGCCGTAGCCTATACCCTGCAGGCCAACCGGTTGGAAGAAGAACTGCTGGGGCGCGAGTAACCCGATGTGGGCTGTTTTCTTCACCACCGGCCTGGTGCTGGCGATCGTCATCATTTCGGTGCGCAACCGCGGTTCCGCCAGCACGGCCGAATTCTACCTGGCCGGACGCCGGGTGGGTCTGCTGGCCAACGCCTCGGCCATCTGCGGGGACTACTTCAGCGCGGCCTCTTTCCTCGGCGTGGCGGGGGCGGTCTACGCCTCCGGCCTGGACGGGTTATGGTTCGGGGCCGGCTTCGGGGCCGGCTTCGTCCCGGTATTGCTCTTTTTCGCTTCGCCCATCCGCCGTTTCGGGGAATACACCCTCCCGGATTTTCTGGCGGCCCGTTTTCAGAGCTCTACCGCCCGGGTGGCGGGAGTGCTCGCCGTCCAGGCCGTTGCCCTTTCCTACTTGGCCCCCCAGATGCTGGGAGCCGGCACCACCTGGGAGGTGCTGGTGGGGCACGGTCTGGCGGGCTTGGACGGGTACAGCACGGGAGTCGTGGTGACCGCCGTGCTGATGGCCGTTTACGTGGGGCTGGGGGGAATGCGCGGGACCACCTGGAACCAGATGGTCCAGTTTTGGGTGCTGCTCTCGGCCATCGGGCTGGTGGTGTTGCTGGGGCTGGGCTACGGGTTCAGCTACGCGCGGGCCTTGGCGGACGTGTCCCGGCCGCCCCTCACCGTGCCGACCGCCTTCACCGTCCACGACTTGCTGGCGGTCGACCCCCGGAGCGGGGAACGCCCGGCCGACGCGGCCAGGCGGGTGATGTCCGAAACCTATTGGAAGGATAAGATCGCCCCCCGCCTGCAGGACCCGGAGGCGCGGGTGGTGGTGCTCATGCCCCAGCGCTCCCAGCTCACCGGGGAAGTCATGCGCTTCAACCAGGCGGGCCACCGTTACGGCTGGCTGGACCAGTTCTCGGTGGTGCTCACCCTGGTGTTGGGGACCAGCGGCCTTCCGCACATCATGAACCGCTTCTACACCAACCCTACCGGGCGGGTCGCCCGCCTGACGACGGTTTACGTGCTGGGTTTCGCTTCCCTCTTTTACATGCTGGCCTCAATGGTCGGGGTGATCGGAAGAGAGCTCGTTCCCGGCCTGGTCGCCGCGGGCGGGCGGGGGGCGGTGGATCAGGCGGTGAGCGGAGTGCTGGTGAACTCGGACGCCATCGTCCCCTTCCTGGGCCAGACGCTGGGCGGTTCCGCCGGCCTCGGGTACGTAGCCGCCGGCGCCTTCGCGGCGATGGTGTCAACCATCGGCGGGCTACTGATGGCCTCTGCCGCCTCCTGGGGGCACGACCTCTACGAGCAGTTCCTGGAACCGGACGCCCCGGAATGGAAGCGCATCGCCGTCGGCCGGCTGGCGGTGCTGTTCATGTCCGCGCTCGCCCTGGCGGTCGGCCTGGCGGTGCGCGCCATGGGCCTGACCAGGGCCTACCCGGCGCTGATCGCCCAGATGGTGACCTGGGCCTTTGCCATCTCGGGGAGTTCCTTCGTGCCGGTGTTGGTGACCGCCATCTGGTGGAAGCGGACCACCCTGCGCGGCGCCCTGGCGGGGCTGCTGGTGGGCGGCCTCGGGTCGGTGGGTTTCATCATCCTGAATATCCTGCGGGTGACCAACAGCGACCCGGTTTACCAGGCCACCATCTGGTACCAGGCCGGCATGCTTACTTACCCCACGGTCATCACCGCGCCTCTCGCCTTAGGGGTCGTCGTCGCGGTTTCCTCACTGGACCGGAAGCTGCCTGGAAACATCAACGAAATTTGGGTCCGCATCCACGGTACCGCCCGCGAGCGGGCCGAGAGGCGGGCAGGGAGTGAGAGCTGACTTGAAAGATCCCTCGACTCAACCGCTGCTCTATGAGCAGGACGGCTACCGCGCCACTATCACCATCAACCGCCCGGACCAGCACAACGCCATGTCGGAAGCCATGTGGGTCGAGCTGGGCGACCTGGCCGAACGGATCGCCGCGGACCCCGGGGTCCGCGTGGTAGTGATCCGGGGGGCAGGGGGCAGGGCTTTTGCCTCCGGGGCGGACATCGCGGAACTGGAGCGAATCAAGACCGTGGAAGCGGCGGCCGGCTTCCGGGACCATCTGGGCAGGGCCCTGGCGGGGCTGGAGGACCTCCCCGTGCCGGTGATCGCCATGATCGAGGGCTACGCCCTGGGCGGCGGGTGCGAACTGGCGATGGCCTGCGACCTGCGGATCGCTTCCGAGGAAGCGGTCCTGGGGATCCCCTCCGGCCGGCTGGGGGTGGTGCTCTCCATGGGCGAGGTGAGCCGCCTGATCCAACTGGTGGGGCCGGCCCGGGCCATGGAGTTGCTGCTCACCGGGCGGCGGGTCGGGGCCCGGGAGGCGGCGGAGATCGGGTTGGTCAACCAGGCGGTGGGATCCGCCGAACTCCCGGCCTTTGTCGACGACCTGGCCCGGGAGATCGTGCAAAGCGCCCCGCTGTCAGTGCGGAGCGCCAAGCGAACGGTGGCCACGCTGCTAAAATTGGCCCGGGGAACGACCGAAGAGCTGCTCAAGGCCGCGCAGGAGTGCGACGATTTGTCGGTCACGGCCTTCTTGACCGCGGACTTCCGCGAGGGGGCCCGGGCCTTCCGGGAGAAGCGCCCCCCGCGGTGGCAGGGGCGCTAGGCCTTGCGGATGACGATGATCCAGTCAGTCCCGTCGACCTGTTTCACCGTCAGCACCTGATGGCCCTCCAGCCTGGTGCTGCGTGGCACGCTGACGGTGGCGGGGAGATAGTCTACGATCACCTTGAGCACCTGACCGCTTTCCATCTCCTCCAGGGCCAGCTTGGTGCGTACGAAGGTATACGGACAGATGTCGCCTCGGATGTCAAGGACGCGGTCGGCTTCCGGTTCAGGCTGCAAGGGGACCACCTCGAAGTCAATTGCGGCCGGGCTTTGGCTACTATGTTACCCGCTGGGGGAAAAGCTGTCTACGGCGGAGCCACGTTCCGTCCACCGAGCAGGAGGTGCGATGCCGATGCAGGCGATTGCTATCAAAGGGCTGACGATGCTTTACCCGAATGGGAGGGGCATCCGCGAGATCAGCCTCGACGTGCAGGAAGGGGAGATCTTCGGCTTTCTGGGTCCCAACGGCGCCGGAAAGAGCACCACCATCCGGACCCTGATGGGGTTCCTGCGGCCGTCCGCCGGCGAGGCCAGGGTGCTGGGCCATGACGTCGTGCGGGAAAGCGTCGCGGTGCGGCGCGAGGTGGGCTACCTGCCGAGCGAGGTCACCCTCTACGACGGCCTCACGGGCGAGCAGAACCTGGCTTTTGCCCTGAAGGTCCGGGGCGGCGTCGGGCCGGAGAAAGCCCGGGAGTTGGCCCGGCTCCTGGAGGTGGACCTCGGCCACCGCGTCAAGACCCTCTCGCGGGGTCAAAGGCAGAAGGTGGCCATTACCGTGGCGCTGGCCCACGACCCCCGGGTCCTCATCCTCGATGAGCCCACTACCGGCCTGGATCCCCTCGCCCAGGAGGTCTTCCACGCCCTCGTCCGGGCCGAGGTGGCCAGGGGCAAGACCCTCTTCATGTCCTCGCACATCCTCTCGGAGGTGGAGGAACTCTGTGAGCGGGTGGCCATCGTCCGCGACGGGCGGATCGTCACCACCGACACGGTCGCGAGCCTCAAACGGCAGCGGGTGAAGCGGGTCCGCGTCGAGTTCCGCGCGGCCGTACCCGCCCTCGGCGACCTCCGCGGGGTCACCGACCTGAAGCTGGACGGGCGCCGGGCGCGCTTCACCCTGGTGGGGGCCCTGGACCCCCTGCTGGGGCGGCTGGCCACCAACCCGGTGGTCGACCTTACGGTCCAGGACCCCTCCCTGGAGGAGGTCTTCCGCGCCTTTTACACCGGCGCGCAGGCCGGCGGGGAGGGGGCCGGAAAATGACCGTTTTTGCCCATTTTCTCCGACTGCAGCGGTTGTCCCTGACCATCTGGACCCTGGCCGTGGTGGTCCTCCTCGCCGCGGTGGTCGGCCAAACGCCGGCGGTGACGCAGGATAACGCCTGGCAGGAACTGCTCCGGAACCTGCCACCGGCCGTGCAGCGAATCACCGGAGGCACCCTCCACGCTTTTGCCCGTCCCGTCGACGCCTACCTCGTCGCCAAGCTCTTCAACTTCCTGCCCCTGGTGCTGGGCATCTTCGCCGCCCTGTCGGCCGCCGCGGTGGTGGCCCGGGAGCGGGACCGGGGCACCATCGAGTTCCTGCTTTCGCTGCCCCTGGACCGGCGGCGCCTAATGCGCCAGCGCCTCCTGGTGGTGGCCTTCGGCCTCGGCCTGCTTTACCTGGCAACCTGGGCCGCCCTGGTCGTGGGGCTGAAGGCGGTGGGCGTGGCCGGTTCGTACGGCCGCTACGCCGTCACCCTGCTCGGGGGATGGGCGGTCAACCTCGCCCAGGCGGGGCTCGTCACCCTCATCAGCCTCCGGGTGAAGGAGTACGTCCGGGCGGTCCGCTATGGCCTGGCCCTGGTCGTGGTGGCTTACCTGATCGACACCGCCCTGCTGGCGGCGAACGTCTGGACCTGGCTGCGTCCCTTCCTGCTTTACGGGCTGGTGAACGCCGGCGAGGTGGTCCGCACCGGCCAGGTGCCCTGGGCCGCCCTGGGAGTTGGTCTGGCGGTCGCGGGACTGAGCGCCTGGTGGGCGGGGGGAGAGTTCGAGCACCAGCAACTACATTCCTAGGGGGTCGGAAAATGTTACTGCGGCAGTACTGGCGCCAGGAAGCCCCCGGCCTCCTCGGCTGGAGCCTTGCCCTCGCGGCCAGCGTCTTCCTGATGGTGGGCCTTTATCCGGCCATCCGGGACAGCGCCGGCCTGCCCGAGGTCAACCGGATCGCGGAGCAGCTTCCACCGGCCATGAAGGCTTACATGGGCGGCGTCACCGACCTGGCCAGCCTCGCCGGCTGGCTCCAGGTCAGCGTCTTCGGCACCGTGGCGACCGACCTGCTGCTGGTCTGGACCGCCCTGGCTTGCGCCGATATCTTGACCCGGGAAGTGGATCACCGCACGATGGAGTTCCTGCTCTCCCTGCCGGTCGGCCGGAGTCAGGTGCTGGGCAGCCGCTTCCTGGGGCTGGCGTTGAACCTGGCCGTTCTGCACGGCGTCCTGCTGGCCAGCACCGGCCTGGCGGTGACCTGGGTGGGCGGGGACGCCGATTGGCGGGCCTACGCCCTGGCAGCGCTGAACGCCTACCTGGTCCTCCTGGCCCTGGGCGGCCTGCTGCTGGCGCTGACGGTCTTCATCGACGACTACCCCCGCGGCCTGATGTCCACCATGGGGGTGGGGATCATGGTCAACTTCCTCAACTTTGTCATCGAGCCGGGGAGCCGGCTCGCCTGGCTGCGGCGGCTGAGCTTCTTCCACTACTACGACCCGGGCCAGGTGCTGCGCACCGCCACCGTCCCCTGGGACCGGGTTCTTTTCCTGACCCTGTCCGCCGCCGGCCTCGCCGGGCTGGCGGCATGGCTGTTCAACCGCAAGCAGCTCGCGGCCTAGCAGCTTGCCAAGGCCACGGCCCGGCTCGTCCTACCGCCCCTCCAACAGTCGGACCGGCGTCATACTGTTCGCCGCGTCCAGCGCTACCTGGCGCTCCCGTCCCCAGACGCGGTAGGTCACTCCGCCCTGGGTCCAGGATACCGCCACCCCGGGACCGCTGGCTTGGAGGGTCGCGTCCTGCCCGCGGGCCAGACGAACCGTTTCCTTCGGTGCCCCCGGCCGCTTCACCGCGGGGGGCCGATCCGGAAGGTTGTCGGCCGCCTCCGCTCCGGCGGCGCCGCCGGCCACCAGCCAGAGGGTGCCGCCGGTAATTCCCGCGTCGTTGGTGGGCAAGGGGTGCTCCGTAACCCACAATTCGGCGGTGTAGTCGCTGGCCCTGCCCTCGACGCGCAGGGAAAAAGCCTGTCCCTGCGCAACCTCGCCGACCTTGGCCGGCAGTTCCACCGCCAGCCGGCTGGGGATCAGGCTGTGCAACCCCCCGAGCCACGCCGGATTGGGGGCCTTGGACGGCGTTTTGTCAATCAGGGACCAGTCCACGCCTTCCGTGTACCGGTTGCCGGCGTTCCAGACCAGAAACGACCGGATCCCGGCGCCCGCCAGGGCCTGCAGTTCCGCCTCGACTTCCTTGGGACCATAGGGGGGCCAGCCCAGGTCGTAGTCCTGGATCCAGGGCCGCTGAACCTCCAGCGGGAGGTCGGCCGTGCGCTGCTCGGCGGCGGCGACGGTCTGCCACACCGTGTCGTAAGGGCGGGCGTTGGGGTTGGGGATGCCGAATTCCCCCTTGGCGTAGAGCGAGGGGTAGTCCATCGGGGAGATGTAGTCCACCACACGGGCCATTTCCGGGTAGCTTTGGCCGACCCCCTGGTCGCCGGTGGTCACCGAGGTGATGCCGAAGACGTCGGCCGACACGGGCACCCCCGCCTGCCGCCGGATCGTTTTGCGCGCCTCCTTCAAGAAGCCGGTGACTTGCGCGATCCGGTCCTGCGCCGGGGTGTTTTCGTTGTAGCCCGGCAACCGACTTTCCGGCAGCCGGATGTAGTCGTACTGGATTTCGTCAAACCCCGTCTTCGCCGCCGCCACGCCGATCTCGATGTTGTAGTCCCGCGCTTCGCGGCTCCAGGGGCTGAGCCAACTGATGCCGCGATAGTCGTGCCAAAGGCGACCGCCTTGTACCACGGCCCACTTGGGGCTCTTGCGGGAGGCGTAGGGGTCCGCGAAGGTGACCACGCGCCCGATTACATAGACGCCGTTGGCGTGGAGCAACTGCAACATAGCCTTGATGTCGGCGATCTTGCCGGTGTCCGCGCCGATGGCGGAGGCCCGGGTGCCGGGCAGGTCGAAGGAGAGCCGCCCGTCGTCGTCCTTCACGTCGATCACCAAGGTATTCAGGTGATTTCGTTGCACGTAGGACAACTCTTCGGCCAGGCGCCGGCTCGAGCCCGCCGTCCAGCCGGTGAGGTAGATGCCGCGCACGTGCTCCGGCGTCCTGAGGTGGAGCGGCGGAGCCGGGTGTTCAGCCGGCGGCCTGGGATCACCGACAGGCGGCGCAGAGCCCTTGGCGCCTCCGGCGGCGGAGGCTGGATCCGGGGACTCAGCGGCCACGGCCCGGGTGCCCCAGGTCACCCGCGGGGTCCTGCAACCGGAGAGTCCGGCCAGCACCGCCAGGAGCGCGATCCCCACCAAACCCGTACCGCCGAGCCGGCTGAACCAACGCTGCATGTGCGGCCCCCTCTATCGCTTCGCGTCGAGTACTCCCGACCTTTCGACGGTATTCGCGTCCGTCGGTTCCAGCTTAGACACGTAGAAGCCAAAAGGGAATCAGTAATCCGCTGGTAAGCCGGTCACCTCTTGTATCAGGGCAGCCGGCGCCATATAATGAACTGGAGTTCAATCTTTCCTCGGGGAGATGATCCAGTGTCGGACGCGCCCTTGCCCCCGGAGCGGATCCCCCGCGCCTCTCTTGCGGTGATCGGCGGTTCGGGCACCTTCTCGAGCCGATTCCCGGAGGATTTGGAGGATCCAGCAGTACGGGTGTTGGCCAAGAACCTGCGGTTTGACACGCCTTACGGCCCCAGCCCCCTCTTCAAGCTGTTCAGCCTGTCCGCGGCCGCGGGAGAGGAGAAGCTGGTGCTGACGGTCAAGATGCACGGGCGCCGTTTCGGGGTCACCGCGGCGGACGCCTCGCGGCAGGTCTTCTGGGTGTTCCAGCAGGCGGGGGTTAAGAAGATCCTGGCCGAGGGCGGCGTCGGCGGCGCCAACCACCTGCTGGAGCTGCGCGACATGGTGGTCCCCGACGACTACATCGACCTGTCCCTGCGGCGCGACGTCGATCTGGGAGGCCCCTACCTGGGGGTGATGCGCCGCCCCGTCTGTTCCCAGCTCGCCCAGGAACTGATCCGGGCGGCGAACGCTCACGCCCGCCGTCATCAGGACCGGCGCGTTTTCGGCCGCGGCGTGTACGCCGTGACCGACGGGCGCCATTTTGAGAGCGTCGCTGAGGTTGCCATGCTGCGGCGCCTGGGGGCCGACATCGTGGGGATGACCATGTGCCCGGAGGTCTACCTGGCGCGTGAGATCGGGGCCTGCTACGCCGGCCTTTACATCGTGGTCAACTATGGCGAAGGGGTGATCCGCGAATGGAACCACGCCGACCTCGAGCAGATTTTCTACGAGGAGGCGCGGCCGGTCGGCCGCATGCTGCTGGAAGCCCTGCGCCGGACCGGCGAGGACCAGGGTTGCGGCTGCCCGGATTTGCGCAAGCCCACCCTGCTGGTGGAAAGGCCTGAGGAGTGAAGGCGTCGTGACCGGGATCGCGGCGAAAGTGCGGCGAGGGGAGCGACTCTCCGCCGCGGAAGGGCTGCAACTGCTGACTTCCACCGACCTGCTGACCCTCGGGCGCCTGGCGGACCAGGCCCGGCGCGACAAAGTCGGCGACGCGGTCTACTTCGTGGTGAACACCCACCTCAACCACACCAACGTGTGCTGGTTGAACTGCAAGTTCTGCGCCTTCTCCCGCCGCCCAGGGGACCCCGAAGCCTACCTCATGGACCCTGAGGAGGTCGAGTCGCGGTGCGCCTCCCTGGCGGGCCGAGGATTCCGGGAACTGCACATCGTGGGGGGAGTGCATCCCGGGCTGAGGCTGGAGTACTACGAGGCCATCCTCCGCGCGGCGCGGCGCCGGTTGCCGGAGATCATGATCCAGGCCTTCACCGCGGTGGAGGTGGACTACCTGGCCGGCAAGGCCGGCCTCAGCCTTTCCGCTTGCCTGGAGCGCTTGCGCGCGGCCGGGCTGGACGCGTTGCCGGGTGGCGGGGCGGAGATTTTCGCCCCCCGGGTGCGGGAACTGGTCTGCCCCCACAAGATCGGCGCCGACCGTTGGCTGGAGGTGCACGCGGCGGCCCACGCCCTGGGGATCCGCTCCAACGCCACGCTGCTGTACGGTCACTTGGAGCGACCGGACGAGGTCGTGGACCACCTCATCCGCCTGCGGGAGTTGCAGGACCACACGGGCGGATTTCTGGCCTTCGCCGGCTTTGCCTTTCACCCCGAGAATACCGCCCTGGCCCGGGAGTACGGGCTTTCCGGGGAAACCACCGGCTACGAGGACCTGCGCCTGCTCGCCGTCGCGCGGCTGCTGCTGGACAACTTTGCCCACGTGAAGGCCTTCTGGATGACCATGGGGCTGAAACTGGCCCAGGTTTCGCTGAGCTTCGGGGTGAACGATTTGGACGGCACGGTGATGGAGGAGCGGATCGTGCACGCCGCGGGGGCCGAGACCGGCCAGATGGTGCCCAAGGAGGAGTTCATCGAACTGATTCGCCAGGCCGGCCGGGTGCCGGTTGAACGCGACACGCTCTACCGCGTCATCCGGACCTATCAGGCACCGCGCAGTTGATTCCGCAAGGGAGAGGGTTGTGACGCTTCGCCTGGGATGTATCGATTACCTGAACACCCTGCCGGTCCAGTTCGGCGTCGAGACCGGCGTGGTCCCCTGCGCCGCCCGCCTGGTGAAGGGAACCCCCGCCGAGCTCAACGAGCTCTTTGGGCAGGGGAAGGTCGACGCCGCTCCCATCTCCTCCATCCAGTACGCCCGGTTGCACCGGGAGGCCCTGGTCCTGCCGGGGCTTTGCGTGGCCGCGGCCGGCGAGGTGCGAAGCATCCTGCTCTTCTCCCACCGCCCGCCCCGGGAGCTCGAGGGAGGTGAGGTGGCCTTGACCACCGCCTCGGCCACCTCCGTCGTCCTGGCGCGGATCCTGCTGGAGCGTTACTACCGGGTCGCGGTGGGCTATCGGGCGGCGAGGCCGATCCTGCCCGAGATGCTGGAACGGGCGGAGGCGGCCCTGCTGATCGGGGACGACGCTCTGCGCGCCGCCGAGGAGGAGCGCCGGCGGGGGGAACTGGTCATCACCGACCTGGGGGAGGCTTGGCGGGAGTGGACCGGGGAAGCGATGGTCTACGCCCTCTGGGCCGTCCGGGAGGAGGTCGCCGTCCGCCAGCCGGCCGAGTTGGCTGCCTTGGCGGGGGCCCTGGCGACCAGCCTGCAGTACGGCCGGTCGCACCGGGAGGAGCTGGTGGGCTACGGAGCCGGGCGGGCGGGGCTGCCGCTGCCCACGGTGCGGCGTTACTTTGATACCATCGAGAACGAATTAACCCCCGCTCTGGAGCGGGGACTGATGACCTACTTCCGGTGGGCGCTGGCGGTCGGAGCGTTACCGGACCTGCCTGGGTTGCGGTTCTGGGTTCCCCGGGAGGAGATGGTCGGGTGAGCGGGGGAGAAGGGGTCCGGGTCAGTCCTGTCGTTCTCCGGGTCGCCCCGGAGCTGGGCGAAGTCGTCCGGAAGGTCCAGGCGGGGGAGCGCCTGGGGCCCCAGGACGGGCTCCTCCTGATGCGGACGGAGAACCTGATGGCGGTCGGCCAACTGGCCAACGAGGCGCGCCGCCGGCGGGCGGGGAACCGCGTCTATTTCAACAACAACGCCCATATCAACTACTCCAATGTCTGCGCCATCCACTGCCGGTTTTGCGCCTTCGGCCGGGCCCGGCAGGAGCCCGGGGCCTACACCATGACCCGGGGGGAAATCCTTGAACTGGCCCAGACCTACGCCCAGGCCGGCGTCACCGAACTGCACATCGTGGGGGGTAACCACCCCGATCTCCCCCTGGAGTTTTTCGAAGCGACCCTCCGGAGCCTGCGCGAGGCCCTCCCGGCGGTGCACCTGAAGGCCCTCACGGCGGTGGAGATCGACCACCTGGCGAACCTGGCGGGAATAGGCCCCGAGGCGGTCCTGCGGCGGCTGCAGGCCGCCGGACTGGGCTCCCTGCCCGGCGGCGGGGCGGAGAATTTCAGCCCCCGCGTGCGGGCCTTGATCTGCCCGGCCAAGATCTCCGGGCGGCGGTGGCTGGAGATTCACCGCCTGGCCCACGGCCTGGGGATCCGTTCCACCGCCACGATGCTTTACGGGACGGTGGAGACCGCGGAGGAGGTCATCGATCACCTGCTGGCCCTGCGGGAGCTGCAGGACCAGACCGGAGGGTTCCAGGCCTTCGTTCCGCTGGCCTTTCATCCCCGGAACACCGGCCTGGACTACCTCCCCGGCCCGACCGGCCAGGACGACCTGCGGATGGTGGCCGTGGCCCGGCTGATGCTGGACAATTTCAAGTACCTCAAGGCCTACTGGGTGATGCTCACCCCGCGGCTGGCCCAGGTCGCCCTTGCCTTCGGGGCCAACGACCTGGACGGGACGGTGCGCCGGGAGCGCATCTCCCACGAGGCCGGGGCGACCAGTCCCCAGGAACAGACCAAGGAAGATTTCCTGCGCGCGATTCGCGAAGTCGGGCTCGTTCCCGCCGAGCGGGACACCCTCTATCGCGTCGTCCGGGAGTATCCCGCGTGATCGGGCCGCCACGAATGCTTGGGCCTGACGCTGGCGCGGTCCTGGAGAAGGCCCTGGACGGCCGGCGGCTGGAGGTGGAGGAGGGCCTGAGCCTCTTGCAGGCGGCGGATCTGGCCGAACTGGCGGCCGCGGCCGGGGAGGTGGCCCGGCGGCGCCACCCCGACCGGACGGTCACCTTCGTGGTGGACCGCAACATCAACTACACCAACATCTGCGTGACCCGGTGCCGCTTTTGCGCTTTTCACCGTTCCGCCGGCGACCCTGATGCCTATGTGCTCCCGCTGGAGGAAATTCTGGCCAAGGTGGAGGAGGCGGTCGCCCTCGGGGCCACCCAGCTCCTGATCCAAGGCGGGCACCATCCCACGCTGAAGTTCGACTACTACCTGGAGATGTGCCGGCGCATCCGGGACCGCTTTCCCCAGGTGGACGTGCACTCTTTCTCGCCGTCGGAGGTGCTGCACTTCTCGCGCACCTACCGGCTGCCCGTCCGCCGGGTGCTGGAGGAACTGCGGGGGGCCGGCCTGGCCTCTCTGCCGGGCGGGGGCGCGGAGATCCTGGACGACCGGGTGCGGGGGGCGGTGTCCCCGGCCAAGAACACCTGGAGTGAATGGATGGGGGTGATGGAGGCAGCCGCCGACCTCGGGTTGAAGGCTACGGCGACCATGATGTTCGGCCACGTGGAAACCCTGGAGGAACGCATCCTGCACCTGGAGCGGATCCGGCAGGTGCAGGACCGGAAGGGGGTCTTCCGGGCCTTCATTCCGTGGACGTATCAACCCGGCAACACTCGGCTGGGGGGAACCGCGGCCAGCGCCTTCGACTACCTGCGCACGGTGGCTGTTTCGCGCCTGTACCTGGACAACGTCGAGAACCTGCAGGCGTCGTGGGTCACCCAGGGGGGCAAGGTGGCCCAACTCTCCCTGGACTGCGGGTGCAACGACTTCGGAGGGACGATGCTGGAGGAGAACGTCGTCCGCTCCGCCGGGGTGAGTTTCCGCCTGAGCCAGGCGGAGGTGATCGCGCTGATCCGGGGGGCCGGAAGGCAGCCGGCGAAACGAAACACCCGCTACGAAATCCTGGAACGGTATGACTAAAGGAACGGCCCCGGGGAGGGGCCGCTCTTCCTTACTGCTTGGCGTTCTTGGAGACGAAAGTTCTACAGCAGGTGTGTTCCGAGGTAGTCGCCCGCGGACGTGCCGTCGATCCGACGGTGCCCACCTCCATGGTCGCGCCGCCGGGGGCGGCGGTCCGGTTGTGCTCTACCATGATTCTGTCGGCCTTGCAGCGATCCCCGCTCCCCCAGTAGTGGCAGGCGTCGACAATGCAGCCGATCTCCTGGCTACCAGCCATGGCTTCACCTCCTTTCCCAGGCATTATTGCCCAACCGCGGCCGGTTCATTCGGTGCGCAGCGGTGGGACGACCGCCCGGCAAAGAGGAAATCGGCCGTGGCTGTAGAATTTTCCTGGGGTTTCAGCCGGGGGAGGTAGCTTGGCCGCATGACCGGTACGGTGATCAACACTTTAGCCATCGTCGCGGGTTCCCTGTTGGGCAGCTTCGTGCTGCGCGGCGTCCCGGAAGGGATCAAGGTTACGGTCATCAAGGGCATCGGGCTTTCGGTAGCGCTGATCGGCCTTTCCATGGGCCTGGGGGGCAAGGAGCCGCTGGTGCTGATCGGAAGTCTCGCCCTGGGCGGGGTGGCGGGGGAAGGACTGCGCCTGGACGACCGCCTGAACGCCCTGGGGGAGCGCCTGCAGGCGCGCTGGGGCGGGGTGGGCGGGCAGTTCGCGCAGGGGTTCGTGACCGCCAGCCTGGTCTACTGCGTCGGGGCCATGGCGGTGATGGGAGCGCTCCAGGACGGCCTTTCCGGCGATTACAGCATCCTGCTGGCCAAGTCGATGTTGGACGGGATCACCGCCGTGTTCTTCTCCGCCGCGATGGGGGTTGGAGTGGCTTTCTCCGCGATCCCGGTGTTCCTCTATCAGGGGGGCATCGCGCTGCTGGCCGGCTGGGTCAAGGGCGCGCTGAGCGAACCGGTCGTGCGGGAGATGACGGCCGTGGGCGGGCTCCTGATCCTGGGTATCGGGCTCAACTTGCTGGAGGCGGCGAGGGTAAAGGTGGCCAACCTGCTTCCCGCCATCCTGGTCGCGGCGGCCTGGATGCGGCTCAAGGGTTGATCGGCTGGGGGGGTGTCTCCCTGGTGCGTCCCGCCGGGCGGTGGCGGGCCACTACCGGGAGATTCCCCAGATGACCAGCAGCGGAACGAAGACTACCGCCGCCGCCAGCAGGAACACCCCCACCGCGCCGCGGCGGTTTTTCTTGCGCCAGAGCAGCCAACCGAAGCTGGCCGTGTAGGTCGTAACCCAGCTTATCGTTACCAACCCCACGATGATCGATAAGGCGGCCACCGCGGACGCGGACCTCCTTTCAACGGGTCACCTCGTCGATGGGGTGGAAGTGAACGGGGGCAAAGTGGAACCCCTCCCGCCGGATGTTGACCTTAACTTCGAGGTTGAACTCCGCCTCGCCATAGTGATCCAGCCACCTGGCGGCCTTCCAGTCCGTCCAGCGCAGAAAGTTGTGCCGGGCGCGGTCACCGAAACCGAAGACGTCCGCGTTCCACTGCTGGGTCTTGCGCACCGTTTCCCGGCCGAGGTCCTGGATTTTTTGCGCCGCCGCCTGCTCCAAAAGCTTCCGATTTTCCGGCCGGGAGTAGTCCGTGGTGCCCTCGACGGAGGCCGCTTCGGCGTCAAAGACGAGCCGCACGCTGATCCGGGGCCGACCCCTTCCATCCCATTCGATGTGGATCGAGGGCCGCCTGCCGGGGCGGAGGTCCAGGGTGGCGTTCTTGCCCTCCACCGGTTCCGTCACCGTGAACATGCACCGGCGGAATTCGCCCCGGATCATCGCGAGCGCCCGGGTCTCGTCCCCGTCCAGGGTGCCCACCAGGCGGTCGTCGTGAAAAACCGCGGTTCCCATGAACTGCACCGGGGTGACGGCGGTGGCGGGCACGTCGCCCGCTTGGTAGCTGCCTTCGTCCGGCGGGCTGCGGTCGGGCTGGCCGGTTTCCCGCGCCCTCGCAAAGGGGGCCACCAGGACGGCGATGGGGTCGTGCCCGGAGCTTTCGGTCTCCACGATGAACTGCTGGACCTGGCTGCGGAGAATGAAGCCGGTGTAGTTGTAGGAGGAGAGGATGCTGTTCAGGTACTTCGCCGGGCTTTTCTCCAGTCTGGGGCGCAAGGCACGGACGAAGTCCTCCGCCCGCCCCTTGCTGACCAGCAGGTAGGCCGTCCGGCGGAACTCCCGGAAGCGGGCGGTGGCGCCGATGTAGCGGTTCGCGTCGCCCCGGGCGAGGTCCTCGCTGATCACCAGGGCGACCAGGTGAAGGAGGGTCGCCCGGCGCGAGACGTAGGTGTTGATCATGTCGAGGGCGGCCGGAAGGGAAGGGGCCTCCACTGCCGTCACCACCACCGGGACGCCGCCCCCGTCACCACCGCCTCCACCCGCGCCCCCGCCACCCCCGCCGACGGCGGCGATCCCCGAGGGGATCGCGATCTGGGCGGTCACCCGGATGGCCTGTTGCTGGCCCCGGTCGATCCCAACCAGCAAGATGAAACCCAGGTCCTCCAGTTCGCGGCGGTCCCAGCACCCGCTCAGGAGCAGCGTCAATTGTGCGGCCAGCGTCAGGGCAGCCAAAGCCCGGACCAGCCCTTTGCGTCTGGCGGGCAGTGCCGAATCACCTCTGTTTCGCGAGTCGGCGCTCCTGCAGGGCCTTAATCGCCAGCAAGAGCAGGGGGAGGGCGAGGCCGGGAATCCACGCCCACGTTCGCACCAGGCTCTGGTCCAGGTGGACCGCCGCGGAGATATCCTTGGGCCAGAAAGACAGGGCGAAGCTGATCACGGCCAAGGGGAAGACCAGCGGCTGGTGCATGGGCAGTTGGAGGAAGCGACCCAGGCTGGCGGCGGCGCCGTAAAGGCTGACGGACAGCTTGATCAACCCGCCGATGACCCAGAGCAGGATGAAGATGGCCTCAATGCGTTGCACGAAGCGCCCCAGGTGGATCAGGCGGCTGAGCTGGAAGACGGGGAACACCTGGCGTCCGGCGTCCACGACGGAAAACGTCGCCACGAGAATGGCGAGGATAGTGCTGGTGATCAGCGCGTAGGTGAGCAGCGCCAGCGTCGCCAGGCGCAACGGCCTGGCTTGAGGCCGCAGCAAGGGAAACACCAATCCCAGGATGATGACGTCCCCGAACATAGAGAACCGGAGCGTGGCCGCCAGGACCATCCGCCGGGGGTCCGCCCCCAGCGGCGGGAAGAGGCGGTGATAATCGGCCCAGGTCAGGGACAGCGCCAGGATGACCACCACTCCGGCCACGATCCAGGGGAAGACGAGCCAGGCCATCCGGGCCATGACCTCCATCCCGGCGTACGCTCCGTAAGTGACGGCCGCCATGAAGAGCAGGGCCACCACGCTGACCGGAGTTTCCGGCAGGGTTTCGGTGACGATGCTTTCGGTGAATTGCCGGAGAATCATGGAAGTTATGCCGATGAAGGTCAGGGCGATCAGGACCGCCGCGACTCCGCCCAGCCACTTCCCGAGCAGGAGTTCCGAGGCCTCCACGATGGAGAGGCCGGGAAGGCTTCGCAGCAAGACGCAGGTGGCCCAAACGCCCGGAAAGGTTGACAGGACGGACACGATCGGCATTACCCAGGCCGACGTGCGACCGACCTCGACCATACCCTGGGGAAAGGTGAGAAACACCTTGGTGGTGATGAAGATGATGATCAAGACCGTGATTTCGTTGGCTCCCAGGTAACCCTCGTGGGAAGGCCTCATCGCTTCCTTCCGCCACCTTTCGGCGCGCGCCTGGCGCCGGACCCGGTGGCGGTGGGATCCCAGCGGCGGACGATTTCCGGCTGCCGCACGTCGTCCACCGCGTCCACGTAGCCGGGTCGCAACTCCTGCGCCCAGGCGGGCGGCCGGGTGAGAAGGTCTCCCTGCCGGGGAATCCAGGGCGCCAGCGGCGCCAGGATCGGGACACCGAAGGACTTGATCTTGGACATCGCGACTGCCTGCACGAACAGACCCAGGGAGATACCGAAGAGCCCCACCACCGCTCCCAGGAGCAGGTAGCCAAACCGCAAGACGCGGACAAACAAAGACAGGCCCTGGTTCGGGATGGCAAAGGAGGCCAGCCCGGTGATGGCCACCGCGATCACCAGCAAGGGGCTGACGATGTTGGCCGCCACCGCGGCCTGCCCCAAGATGATCGCCCCGACGATGCCGATGGTGGGTCCGATGACGGTGGGAATGCGTACCCCGGCCTCGCGGATCAACTCGAAGGCGCCTTCCATCAGCAGCACCTCGCCCACCAGCGGGAAGGGCACCCGCTCCCGGGAGGAGGCGATGGAAAGCAGCAGGTCGGTCGGGATCATCTCCGGGTGGTAGTTGGTTACGGCGACGTAGATACCCGGCAACAGGAGGGTCGTAAACCAGGAGACCACTCGGATCAACCGCAGG
Organism: Bacillota bacterium; assembly: GCA_021786825.1. Taxonomy (GTDB): domain Bacteria; phylum Bacillota; class Sulfobacillia; order JAMDAP01; family JAJYMS01; genus JAJYMS01. The sequence goes on from JAJYMS010000111.1 coordinate 44,941, forward strand.
AAGGTGCCGTAGGGCCACCGGAGGTAGTAGTCCTCGGCTGAGTGCAACATCGCCCAGAAGGTGGCCGGCACCACGAGGGCAAAGGGACTGTTGTTGGCCAGAATGGCGGCGTGCCCTTCGGACAGGAAGGCGCCTACCCGGTCGGGCCTTTCGGTGGCCAGAACGGTGGGGACCAGGCTGAAGGGAGAGTCCTCGATCAGCAGTTCCAGCATCCCGCTGTCGCCTACGTAGTCGACCACCTGGGCATCTTTGACGCGCCGTCGCACCTCGTCAACCAGGTCGGGGTTGACCACGCCGTCAACGTACATGATGGCGCAGTCCGCCTGGCTCAGGCGGCCGACCTTGACCATCTCCGTCACCAACTGCTGGGTCTGCAACCGTCGGCGGACCAGGGCGGTGTTGGTGCGAAGCGTTTCGGTGAAGCCTTCCTGCGAGCCCCGCACCGCCATTTCCGTCTGGGGGCGCTGCACCGGGCGCCGGTCGAAGCCCTTGGTCTCCAGGACCAGGCAGCGGGGGTAGCCGTCGATAAAGATGGCCGTGTCGCCGGACAGGATCCCCTGCAGGACCTTCCGGCGCCGTTCGGCGATCGTGAGCTGGTGGCTGGGCAGCAGGTGGTCCCTGAGAACCTCCCAGGGGTCTCCCCGCACGCTCTCAATCCGGCTGAGCAGCATCAGCGGCTGCAGGATGGTGGCATTCACCACCAGCTTGTCGACCATCCCGTCCAGCAGCACGGCCGTCGCCCGGATCTCGGGGCGCGTGGCGAGCTTGAAGTCCCGGAAGATCACGTCGGCGTTGTCCGGGTGGCGTAAGGCCGCCTGGAGCCACCGGCGGTTGTCGTCCAGACTCCTGGACAGGGGGGCGTCGCGGTCCCATTCGGGAGCTTCCCGTTCGCGGCTGACCTCGGGTGCGCCCGGGTCCCGCAGGGTGAAGGTCTCCTGCAGGATTGAGTCGTCGACCAACAGGAGCCGCTTTAGCCGGGGCCACAACGGCACCATGAGGCCTGCCTCCTCCCGCGCATTTCGCCTTAGTGTTTGCGCCGGTGATGAGTGGCTATTCCCCAGGATTGGGCCGCCCGGGAGGAAAAGCGACGGTCGCTGTCCAAGTTCCAGGTGGGAGGAACACACATGCCTCGGCCGGAACCCCGCTGGAAGACCTCGCTGCACCTGCTGATCGCCGCCGGCCTCTTCGCCCTGGTGGGACTCAGCGGGGTGACCGGGTACACCCGCGCGGTCACCAGTTCCGCCGTGGGGATGGACCCCCGCGACGCCGGACGGGATCCCCGGGCCAGCTTCGACCTGGATGGCGACGGCGTGGCGGAGGAGGTCTTGTACCACGGCGATGCCCGGGCGGGCCTGCTCCTGGTGGTCCGGCCTCAGCGTCCGCTGCCGCTGGTCCTGGGGGAAGCGCGGGTCCAGGGCCTGTCCCGGCCCTCGGTCTGGGTGGAGTCCACCGTGCCCGGGCAGGCCGTCATTCACCTGGCGGCGCGTCCGGAGCACCGCGTTCTCCGTTATCGTGTCCAGGGGCAGAGCCTGGAGGAAATCGACTGGCGGCTTTACCTGGCTCCTCCGGCCGTCGGGCGCGAGCCCTACGCGGTGGTCGACAAGAGCGTCAACCTGGTTTACGTCTACCGGGACGGAGCGCTGCAAGAGAGCTACCGGGTCGCCACCGGCCGGGATCTCACCGGCCCACCCGGGCCCGATTCGAGCTTCACCCCGGAGGGCCGTTTCACCGTCGTGAACATGCGAAAAAACCCGCCCTGGTTCGATCGCCGCAGCGGTCGCACCGTGGCCGGGGGAGTTCCGGACAACCCTCTGGGAGCGCGCTGGATCGGCCTGGCGGTCAACGGCGACCAGGGGAACATCTACGGCTTACACGGTACCGACGAGCCCGAATCCATCGGGCGGTACGCCTCGGACGGGTGCGTTCGCCTGGACAACCGTGACGTGGTGAGACTCTACGACTCCCTGCCCCTGGGCTCCAAAGTGGTGATCATCAACCCCGCCGGCGAGCCCTGAACTGATCCGCCGCACCACCCCCGGCTGCGCCAGACTGTTGACCAAGACCCTGGCGGATCAGGCGTCCCAGGGGTAGTGGTTGACGGGGGAAACCGGCAGGGGTGGACGGTCTGCGCGAATTTCCTCCTCATCGCGGTGCCGCTGGGCCTCGGGCCACCAGGAGCTGAAGAGCAGGGGACACAGCACCAGGGCGGTCACACCGAAGACGCGGAAGCGGGCCAGGTCCGGCAGCATCAGAAACTGCAGGGCCATGCCCGACCAGAACCAGAGCACCGCCGTCCGGGCGGCCCAGGGGGCGAGCTGGCCCCGGTAGGTCATCACCAGAAGGGGGGTGAAGAGGCCCCAGCCGACCACCACCACCACCAGCGGGGCGACCAGGTGATGCGGGATGGAGCCGGTGTACAGGAACAGGGCGAGAATAGCATAGCCACCCAGCGACATGCCGAGCAGTAATGTGGGTGTCCGCCTGGGGCTCGTCGACTTCACGCTTAAACCTACCCCCCTGACCGAGATGCCCCTGGACGATTGCAAGATCCGTGCCACCGGCTGCCCCGCCTCCCTGGCCCCTGCCGGTGCAACCCTTGCGCGTTCACCGGTGGCGGGGCGCGCAAGGGTTCTTGGCGATGCAGGATTTGCACGCCGCCCGCCGCCGCCCGGTCGGTCACCGGCGATGGGCGACGCGCAGCAGCATCAGCAGGACAGCGGCCAAGCCCGAAGCCGCCAGGGGGCCGACCGGAATGCCCCGCCAAAAGATCACGCCCAGGATCGTCCCGACCATCAGGCCGATGATCACGTCCGGCCTGGACTGCAGCAACTCAACCCCCGGGCGGCTGATGGTGGAGGCGACGGCTCCCCCGACCACCGCCGCCAGGCCGATCCAACTGCTCACCGCCCGCAGGAGGTCGCCGGCGGTCAGGCGGTCGCGCGACAGCGGAGTGAGCACCGAGAGCGTCAACAAGACCAAGCCCAGCTGCAGCGAGCGGCGCTCGAGAAAGGCGAGAACGGACGGCAGGTTGGCCGCCTTGAGCACCAGCACGATTCCCGCCGAGGTCGTGATCAACTCGTTACGGAACAGCAGGCCCAGGGTGAGGATAAAGAGCAGCGGCAGGTTTCGGTCCAGCATCGGGCAGCCTCCCTTCCTCCTGAGTCCATGTCTATTCCCGCCGCCGGGGCCTATGTAACCGCCCACCGGCCGGGGGAATAGCCTAATCCAGACCCAACGGAGGAAGGAGCGTTGAAGCCCTTGAAGGAATCTGACCGCCAGAAGGCCTGGGGCGAGGCCTTTGATTTTCCGCTGGCCGGCCGGGACGCCAAGCCACGTGGCCGCGGGCTGACGATGATCATCGACAAGGGGCTGGGCCTCACCGAAACCCGCGACTTGTTGGAGCTAGCCGCCGACTACATAGACTGCATCAAGCTGACCTTCGGCACGTCCGCCTTCTACTCAACCCACCTGCTGAAGGAGAAGATCGCCCTGGTCAAGTCCTACGGGGTTGGCATCTTCCCCGGGGGCACGTTCCTGGAGATTGCCCTGATCCAGGGCAAGCTCGCCCGCTACCTCAGCCGGGCCAGGGAACTCGGCTTTACGGCGATCGAGGTTTCGGACGGCACCATCCCCATGTCTGACCAATTGCGGCGGGACACGGTACGAGCGTCCCGCGAGGCCGGTTTCGTCGTCTTTACGGAGGTGGGGAAAAAGGATCCGCAGGACCGGGTGCCCCAGAGCAAGATCCTGGAGCAGATCGTTTCCGACCTGGAGCAGGGGGCCTTCAAGGTGATCGTGGAGGGGCGGGAATCCGGCAAAGGCGTGGTCATCTACGGCGCCGACGGGTCCGTCAACCGCGACGAACTGGAGGGCATCGCCAGGGCCGTGCCGGCCCTGGACGCGATTCTCTGGGAGGCGCCCTTGAAGAACCAGCAGGTGGTCCTGATTCAGCGCTTCGGCCCCAATGTCAACCTGGGCAACATCCACCCGGAAGACGCCCTGGCCCTGGAGGCCCTGCGGGTGGGACTGCGCGGCGACACCTTGAGGCTGAGCCTGCAGTCCATGAACGTGGCCTCCCTGGCGGCCCGCGGCCGCTAGGAAGATGGACCAAGTCGTCGTGGCGGAGCTCATCGACCCCCTGGGGCTGCAGATCCTGCGGTCCCACGGGGCTGTTCTTTATGATCCGGCTTTGTTCCGGGACCGGCCCGGGCTGTTCGGAGCCCTGGCTTCGGCCCGGGGCCTGGTCGTACGGAACCAGACGGCGGTCGGCCCGGAACTGCTGGCGGCCGCTCCGCGGCTGCGGGTGGTCGGCCGGCTGGGGGCGGGGCTGGACAACGTCGACCGGCCCGCCCTCGAAGACCGCGGTATCCACCTCGTCTACGCGCCGGACGCGGCGACCGCCAGCGTGGCCGAGTTCACTCTGGCCCTGATCCTGGCTCTTTTCAAGGACCTCGGGCGGGCCCAACGGCCGACCTTCCGGGGGGGGTGGGACCGCTCCGGCTACCGGGGCCTGGAGGCGTGGGGCAAGACCGTGGGAATCCTGGGACTGGGGCGCATCGGCCGGGCGGTTGCCGACCGGGCTGCCGCCCTGGGGATGAAGGTCACGGCTTACCACCCGCGCCTGGGCGCCGGCGCGAGGGACATCGGCGGGACGGACGCGGGTGGAACCAGGGTCGCCCTGGCACCGATGGACGAGCTGCTTGCGGGGTGCGACGTGCTGACCCTGCACCTTCCGCTGGGGCCCGCCACGCGGGGGCTGATCGGGCGCCGCGAGCTACGGCTGATGCGGCCGGGGAGCTACCTGGTCAACACCTCCCGGGGGGCGGTCCTGGACGAGGAGGCCCTGTACGATGCCCTTGGCGCCGGGCACCTGGCCGGCGCGGCCCTGGACGTGCGCGCCCGGGAGCCACCTGGCGCCCGACCGCCCTTCGGTGAGTTGCCGAACGTCATCCTCACCCCCCATGTGGCGGCTCTGACCCGCGAGGCGCAGGAGCGGATAGCCCGGGAGGTGGCGGCGGGTGTGGTGGAGCACTTGCAGGCCGCCGGAGTCGAATCTTGCAGGGAAATAATGCCATAAAGTCGAATGTACCCCCAGATCGAAGCCGCTGGTCGGAGTGGGGGTGCCGCCGGTGCTGGAGACGGAAAGAGACGTTCTCAAGGGGGCCGCCGCCCGGCTGCTCAACCTGGGCCGGGCCGCCCTCATCACCATGTTTCTCGTCTTCCTGCTGATCGCCGTGCTCACCATCGTGTCCGAGTTGCTTTCCATCCGGGCGGAGCGCGAACTGAAGGAGTTCATCGAGCCGCTGAACCGGGCGGTGGAGACAACCGGTGCCATGATCGCCGCCGGCGCGCACGGGGAGGAGTTGCAGACGGTGGCGCTGGAGGCCCGTCAGAAGGCGGCGGAGGCCGGGCGGGCAGGGGGTTTGACCAGGTTGTCCGAGATGGGCGGCGAGTTTGCCACCGCGGTGCTGGCGTTGGCGGCGGACGGAAACGAACGGGACGCCGCTCAGGCCTCGCGGAGCTGGAGCCGGCTGCGGGAGGCGGTCAAAGGTGAGGAGGCCCGGCTGGAGAAGGATCTCAGGCTGATCCAGAACAGCCAGTCGCTGTTTGTGCTGGTGCTGGGGCTGGTGGGACTTTTCGCGGGCGCCAACGTACTCTCCCTGTGGAGCAGGAACTCCTCCCTGGAGGCCGTGACCGAGGTGCAGCGGGAGCATCTCCGGGCGGTGCTTGACTCGTCCCGGGCGCAGGGCCGGGAACTGGAATCGGCGACATCTTTTCTGCGCACCGTTCTGAACAACCTGGAGGTCGGCATAGCCGTAACCCAGGGGCCTCAACACCGGATCGCGGTGGCGAACCCCGCCTTCTGCCGCGGGCTCGGCAGGAACCAGCCGGAATTACTGGGCCAGTCGCTGCTGGAGTTGTGGAAAGGCCTGGACGGCTCGCAACTCTTCTCGGTGTTGAACGGGGTTCTGGAGAGCGGAGTCCCCCGGCAGTTCGAGGACTGGGAATACGTCCAGGGGGCCAAGAAGGCCTACTGGTCGGGGCGGGTGCAACCGCTGGGAGGCGAGGGCCTGGTGGTGATGGTCGAGGACACCACCCGCCGGGTCCAGGCCCGCGAGGCGGTGCAGCAAGCTTTGCGCGCGGCACAGGGTAACGCCGCCCAGCTTCAGGCTGTGTTCGACAGCATGACCGAGGCGGTGTTCATCATTGACCTCCTGGGACGGGTCACGGACATGAACCACGCGGCCTTGCGGTTGGTGAGGATCGCCGTCAAAGAAGAGGCCCTGATCCCGCTGAGGAAGCACTTGCGGCGCCTGGAAGCCCATTTTCCCGACGGATCCCCGGTTACCCTGGGGGCCTTGCCGGCGGCCTCCGTGCTTCGCGGGGAACCCTTCCGGGACCTGGAGATGATCGTCCGGCAACCGGGGGGCCAGGAACTTCACCTGAACGTAAGCGCCGCTCCGGTGCGGGGCCCGGATGGCGGCACGACGATGCTGGTGGGGGTAGTCAGGGACGTCACCGAACTGAAGGAACTGGACCGGGCGAAGGATGAGTTCCTGGCGGTGGCCTCCCACGAGTTGCGAACCCCCCTGACCTCGGTCATCGGTTTCACCCAGCTCCTGGCCCGCCGGATGGACCGCTGCCTGGCTTGCCCTCCGCCGCACCTTTGCGCCGACGGCTGCCGGCAGGACCGTGATATCCTGGAAACGGTGCTGGAGCAGGGTCGCCGCCTGAACCGCCTGACCGCGGACCTGCTGGACGTGTCCCGCCTGGATACCGGCCGGTTGGAGCTGCACCTGGAGCACGTCGACCTGGCCGAGTTGGCCGAGGAGGTCATC